>NZ_JBHGZU010000004.1:0-417912 GCF_042610415.1 Pseudomonas sp. MD330_10 | reverse complement strand
GAACTGCGTCGTGTACTTGCTCATGAAAAAGCCCCAAGAGTTGGATAGGTGTCCAACTTTTGGGGCGCACTTCAGTGGGTCAGCACTGAAATAATTGGCTGATGCACCGCTATCGGGGGCAAGCCCCCTCCCACATTGGAGCTTCATAATTCGTGAGTAATGTGGTTGCCCCACAGCCCCGGAAATGTCTTGTCGCACTTGCAATGCCATCACCCCGCCATCAATCATTTTTCCTACACCATCGAACCGCTTAAGCTATCCGGCGTCTGTTTAATGTTCGTTGCGTTTGGCCGAAGGCATGTCCGAACCGTACTTTCTGATCCAGCACGTGCCAGGAACGGCGCGGGATTTGCTCACGACAGGTTGTCTCTATGCATCGTAGGAATTTGCTCAAAGCGTCCATGGCCATTGCGGCTTATACCGGTCTGTCGGCCAGTGGCCTGCTCGCCGCCCAAGCATGGGCCGGGAACCGCGCCGCCGATGGGAAAGCCGTGGCGTTCGACTTCGAATCGCTCAAGGCCCAGGCCAAACAACTGGCCGCAACCGCCTACAAAGACACCAAACAGGTGCTGCCGCCGACCCTGGCGAGCATGACCCCGCAGAATTTCAACGCCATCGGCTACGACCGAAACCATTCGCTGTGGAAAGAGCTGAATGGCCAACTGGACGTGCAGTTCTTCCACGTCGGCATGGGCTTCAAGACGCCGGTGCGCATGCACAGCGTCGACCCTAAGACCCGCGAAGCCCGTGAGGTGCATTTCCGCCCTTCGCTGTTCAACTATGAAAAAACTACGGTCGACACCAAGCAACTGACCGGCGACCTGGGTTTCTCCGGCTTCAAACTGTTCAAGGCGCCGGAGCTGGACCGTCATGATGTGCTGTCGTTTCTCGGCGCCAGCTATTTCCGCGCGGTGGATTCCACCGGCCAGTACGGCCTGTCCGCGCGTGGCCTGGCAATCGACACCTACGCGAAAAAACGCGAAGAATTCCCAGATTTCACGCAGTTCTGGTTCGAAACCCCGGATAAGAACGCTACCCGCTTCGTGGTCTATGCCCTGCTCGACTCGCCGAGCGCCACTGGTGCCTACCGCTTCGATATCGACTGCCAGGCCAACCAGGTGGTGATGGCCATTGACGCGCATATCAATGCGCGCACGGCCATCGAACAATTGGGCATCGCACCGATGACCAGCATGTTCAGCTGCGGCACCCACGAGCGCCGCATGTGCGACACCATCCACCCGCAGATCCACGACTCGGACCGCCTGGCCATGTGGCGCGGCAATGGCGAGTGGGTCTGCCGCCCTCTGAATAACCCAGCCAAGCTGCAATTCAATGCGTTCGCCGACACCGACCCGAAAGGCTTCGGGCTGGTGCAGACCGACCACGAATTCGCCAGCTATCAGGACACTGTGGACTGGTACAGCAAACGCCCAAGCCTGTGGGTGGAGCCGACCACCGCTTGGGGCGAAGGCTCCATCGACCTGCTGGAAATCCCCACTACCGGCGAAACCCTGGACAACATCGTGGCCTTCTGGACCCCGAAGAAACCCGTGGCCGCCGGCGACTCGCTCAACTACGGCTATAAGTTGTACTGGAGCGCCTTGCCGCCGGTAAGCACGCCGTTGGCGCAAGTGGATGCTACCCGTTCCGGCATGGGCGGTTTTACCGAAGGCTGGGCACCGGGCGAGCATTACCCGCCGGTGTGGGCGCGCCGCTTCGCGGTGGACTTCAAGGGGGGCGGCCTGGACCGCTTGCCGGAGGGCACCGGGATCGAACCGGTGGTGACCTGTTCCCACGGCGAGGTGAAGGACTTCAGCGTGCTGGTACTGGATAACATCAAGGGCTACCGCATTCTGTTCGACTGGTACCCGACCAGCGACAGCGTGGAACCGGTGGAGCTGCGATTGTTTATCCGCACCCAGGACCGCACCTTGAGCGAAACCTGGTTGTATCAGTACTTCCCGCCAGCACCGGACCAACGCAAGTACACCTGATGCACCATGGGGGAGCGTTCGCTCCCCCATGATTGAACCGCGATTCAGAATCGCGACACGCTTTTCATCGCTCCAATCAAGTACCGCATCGCCACCTGGTCATCCTCGGTCAGGGCGCGGTACTGCGCCAACAGCGCCTCTTCATCCGAACTCAGCCTTCGACCTCGCAACGCCACCCTGCGGGTCAGAAATGACGCCACCATACCCGCTACACCATAGGACTTGGCCATGGACTGCTTCTCCTGATAACAATCAAATACTCCTGGCGCCCATCACCTGCGTCCCGTGAAGCGCAATGCCTCAGTGGGCAAGCCGCCTGATTTCCTGGGCCAGAAATCAGGCTTACCGTAAGCGTAGAAACATTCTGATCGCGCGTGGGATTTTTTTAGAGCATTCACTTAAAAAATTTCTTCGGTAACAAAGACCTACAGGTATTTCCCATACTCAGGGCAATAAAAAACCCACCGGATCAGGGTGGGTTGCTTATTGTCGCGACGGCTAATCCCTCAAATCGGACTCATGGATTGGCTGATCGCGATGGGTTGCTCGTTGATACTGCGCCGGCCAGATCGCCTTGCGCCCGCCCAGGTCGTCGTCGGCATGCAACGGCCAGTACGGATCGCGCAGCAGTTCACGGGCCAGGAAGATGATGTCGGCCTGACAGGTACGCAGGATGTGCTCGGCCTGCGCCGGCTCGGTGATCATGCCGACGGTGCCGGTGGCAATTTCTGACTCTTTGCGCACCCGCTCGGCGAAACGGGTCTGGTAACCCGGGCCGGTGGGGATCTCGGCGTTGGCGGCGGTGCCGCCGGACGAAACGTCGATCAAATCCACCCCGATCGCTTTGAGGCGGCGCGCCAGTTCCACGGTTTCATCCGGATTCCAGCCATCTTCCACCCAGTCGGTGGCAGATACGCGCACGAACAACGGTAGCTCCTGGGGCCAGACGTCGCGCACGGCCTCGGTCACTTGCAACACCAATCGAATGCGATTCTGGAACGAGCCCCCGTACTGGTCCTGACGTTGATTGCTCAGTGGCGACAGAAACTGGTGCAGCAGATAGCCATGGGCCGCGTGGATCTCCACCACCTTGAAACCCGCAGTCAAGGCGCGTTTGGCGGCCGCGACGAAGTCGGCAACCACCTGCTGGATCTGTGCCTCATCCAGCTGTTTCGGTTGGGTGTGCAGCGGGTCGAAGGCAATCGGCGAAGGGCCGACCGGCACCCAGCCGCCGTCTTCGGGCTTGACGCTGCCATGCTTGCCGAGCCACGGGCGGTGGGTGCTGGCCTTGCGCCCGGCATGAGCCAGCTGAATACCGGCCACCGCCCCTTGGGCCGCAATAAAGCGCGTAATGCGTTGCAGCGGCTCGATCTGTTGATCGTTCCACAGCCCCAGGTCCTGGGCGGTGATACGGCCATCGGCGGTCACAGCGGTGGCTTCGGTGAAGATCAGACCGGCGCCGCCCACAGCACGGCTGCCGAGGTGCACCAGGTGCCAGTCGTTGGCCAAGCCATCGACGCTGGAGTACTGGCACATCGGCGAAACGGCAATGCGATTGGGCAGGGTCAATTGGCGCAGGGTATAGGATTCGAGCAGCTGACTCATGGCGCACCTCTTCTGGGTTCTGTGGGCACTATTCAAACCGTGCTTAGAGCCTAGTCGACAACGCGCGATTGCACAGGGTTCAGCGCAAAGCGGGAGCCGATTGCCGGCCCCCGTGCAGCGCGTGCTTACATTTCGACCTGGGTGCCCAGCTCGATCACCCGGTTTACCGGGAGTTTGAAGAAGCGCAGGTTACCGTTGGCGTTTTTCAACATGAACGCGAACAGCCCTTCGCGCCAGCGCGCCATGCCTTTGATGCGCGAGGCGATCACCGTTTCACGGCTGAGGAAGTAGGTGGTGCGCATCGGGCTGAAATCCAGATCGTCCAGATGGCACAGCTTCAGCGCTTCGGGCACGTCCGGCTCGTCGGTGAAACCGAAGTGCAGGATGACCCGGAAGAAGCCTTCACCGTAGGAGTCCACCTCGAACCGCCGGGTGGCGGGCACCCGTGGGATGTCTTCGTACACCACGGTCAGCAGCACCACTTGCTCATGCAGCACCTGGTTATGCAGCAGGTTGTGCAACAGCGCATGGGGCACAGCGTCGGGGCGCGCGGTGAGAAACACCGCCGTGCCCTGCACCCGGTGGGGCGGCTGTACGCGGATACTGCTGATAAAGATCGGCAACGGCAGGCCGCCTTCATCGAGGCGGTCCACCAGCAATTGCTTGCCGCGTTTCCACGTCGTCATCAGTACGAACAGCACGATCCCCGCCAGTACCGGGAAGGCCCCGCCCTGGATGATCTTCGGCACGTTGGCGGCGAAGTACAGACCGTCGACCAACAGGCAGCAGACCAGCACCGGCACAGCCAGCACCGGCGGCCATTTCCACAGTAGCAACATGACCGCCGACACCAGGATAGTGGTCATCAGCATGGTGCCGGTTACAGCCACGCCGTAGGCCGAGGCCAAGGCATTGGAGGATTCGAAGCCCAGTACCAGCAGAATGACGCCGACCATCAGCGACCAGTTCACCGCGCCAATGTAGATCTGGCCCTGTTCGGCACTGGAGGTGTGTTGGATGTGCATGCGCGGGATGTAACCAAGCTGGATCGCTTGGCGCGTCAAGGAGAACGCACCGGAAATCACTGCCTGGGACGCAATTACCGTGGCCAGGGTGGACAACACCACCAGCGGGATCAGCGCCCAACTCGGTGCCAGCAAGTAGAACGGGTTACGCGCGGCTTCGGGGTCGCCCAATAGCATCGCGCCCTGACCGAAGTAGTTAAGCACCAGTGCCGGCAGCACCAGCATGAACCACGCACGGGCAATCGGCTTGCGGCCGAAGTGCCCCATGTCGGCGTACAACGCTTCGGCACCGGTCAACGCCAGCACCACCGCGCCAAGGATCGCCACGCCAATGCCAGGGTGGGCCTCGAAGAAACGCACGGCCCAGATCGGGTTCAAGGCATGCAGCACCTCAGGGTGCAGGGTGATGCCGTACACACCCAGGCCGCCCAGCACCAGAAACCAGGTCACCATCACTGGCCCGAACAGTTTGCCGATATGGTCGGTGCCGTGCTTCTGGATCAGAAACAGCGCTACCAACACCACCAGGGCAATCGGTACCACCCATTTTTCCAGGCCATCGAACGCCAGTTCCAGACCTTCCACGGCCGACAATACGGAAATCGCCGGGGTGATCATGCTGTCGCCGTAGAACAACGCCGCCCCGCAAAGACCACAGACCACCAGGAAACTGCGCAGCTTCCTGCGCTCCCCCGCCGCCCGCCGCGCCAGCGCGGTTAGGGCCATAATGCCGCCTTCGCCCTGGTTGTCGGCACGAAGTACGAACAGCATGTACTTGATCGACACGACCCAGATCAGCGACCAGAAAATCAGCGCCAGAATCCCCAGCACGCCATCGTGGTTGACCTGAACCCCATAACCGCCGTTGAACACCTCTTTGAGGGTATAGAGCGGGCTGGTGCCGATATCGCCATACACCACCCCGACCGCCGCCACCAGCATGCCAATCGGCTTGGCGTTTGAATGCTCGGCACCTGTTGCCTGACTACTTGCCTGACCCATCAACCACTCCTGCCCTTTGACCTGAGGTCTTATATAAACAGCGCGTCTAAGCGAACCCTAGCATGCGCTGTTTTACTTCTCGTAACAGACGTTTTATTGACCCACGGGTTTTACCCATGCGCAACGGCGCGAAGCATAGCGCAGCGCTCGTCGTATTTCCCTGCATAAAGCTGGTCAAGTGCGTTGCCCATCGCTAGAATTGCGCACTTTTTGATCAGAGGCGCGCCCAGCGCCCGTCCGCTGCCCTGCCCTTCACGGCGGCGGCGTCATTCAATACCGAGGTTAGACATGTCCACCACTCCCGCAACGGCCAACCCCAAGGTCGGCTTTGTATCCCTGGGTTGCCCCAAGGCCCTGGTCGATTCCGAGCGCATCCTGACCCAACTGCGCATGGAAGGTTATGACGTGGTGTCCACTTATCAGGACGCGGACGTGGTGGTGGTCAATACCTGTGGCTTTATCGATTCGGCCAAGGCGGAGTCGCTGGAAGTGATCGGCGAAGCCATCAAGGAAAACGGCAAGGTCATCGTGACCGGCTGCATGGGCGTGGAAGAAGGCAATATTCGCGACGTGCACCCCAGCGTGCTGGCGGTGACCGGCCCGCAGCAATATGAGCAAGTGGTTAACGCCGTGCACGAGGTGGTGCCGCCACGTCAGGATCACAACCCGCTGATCGACCTGGTGCCACCGCAAGGCATCAAGCTGACCCCGCGCCACTACGCCTACCTGAAGATTTCCGAAGGCTGCAACCACAGCTGCAGCTTCTGCATCATCCCGTCGATGCGCGGCAAGCTGGTGAGCCGCCCGGTGGGTGACGTGCTAGACGAGGCCCAGCGCCTGGTCAAATCCGGCGTGAAAGAGCTGCTGGTGATCTCCCAGGACACCAGCGCCTACGGCGTCGATGTGAAATACCGCACCGGTTTCTGGAACGGCGCGCCGGTGAAGACCCGCATGACCGAACTCTGCGAAGCCCTCAGCAGCCTGGGTGTGTGGGTGCGCCTGCACTATGTTTATCCGTACCCGCATGTGGACGAGCTGATCCCGCTGATGGCCGCCGGCAAGATCCTGCCGTACCTGGACATCCCGTTCCAGCACGCCAGCCCGAAAGTGCTCAAGGCCATGAAACGCCCGGCCTTCGAAGACAAGACCCTGGCGCGCATCAAAAACTGGCGCCAGATCTGCCCCGAGCTGATCATCCGCTCCACCTTTATCGTCGGCTTCCCCGGCGAAACCGAAGAAGACTTCCAGTACCTGCTGGACTGGCTGACCGAAGCCCAGTTGGACCGCGTTGGCTGCTTCCAGTACTCACCGGTTGAAGGTGCTCCGGCCAACCTGTTGGACCTGGCCGTGGTGCCGGACGACGTCAAGCAGGACCGTTGGGAACGCTTCATGGCCCATCAGCAGGCCATCAGCTCGGCGCGCCTGCAACTGCGCATCGGCAAGGAAATCGAAGTGTTGATCGACGAAGTCGACGAACAAGGCGCCGTGGGCCGTTGCTTCTTCGATGCGCCGGAGATCGACGGTAACGTATTTATCGACGACGCCAGCGGCTTGAAGCCAGGCGACAAGGTCTGGTGCACCGTGACCGACGCCGACGAATACGACCTGTGGGCCGAAAAGCGCGCCTGATCGTTAAAAACTGGAAAAGCCCTGCTTCTGGACAAGATGCGGGGCTTTTTTCGGTCTATCGTTTGGCCCAACAATGCAGATATCGGCAAGGGGCAGCGGGCATGAGGCAGCATTCGGTCATTCACACACCTAAGAGCAGCGATTACCCGGAGCTGGTGCGCATCTGGGAAGCTTCGGTGCGCGCCACCCACGACTTCCTGCCGGACAGCTACATCGTGTTACTCAAGGATCTGGTGCTGACCCGCTACCTGGATGCCGTGATGCTGATCTGCACAAAAGACGCCCGCCAGCGCATTACCGGATTTGCCGGGGTCGCGGCGGGCAAAGTGGAGATGCTGTTCATCGACCCGCAATACCGTGGCCAGGGCTTGGGCCGACAGTTGCTGCGCTACGCGGTGGAGTGCATGAACGCCGATGAGTTGGAAGTCAACGAACAGAACCCCCAGGCCCTGGGTTTTTACCTCAAGCAGGGTTTCGAGGTGATCGGACGCACGGAGCACGACGGCCTGGGCAAGCCTTATCCGTTGTTGCGCATGCGTTTGCGCCAGCTGCCGTCACAGGCGCGTCAGGGCTAAATGAAATGGGGTCGGGATTAACCGGCGCCAGGCAGGTACAATAGCCGCCCCCTTTTGTTACGGCCCTTGTCATGACTGACCCCATACGCCTCTCCAAACGCCTTATCGAACTGGTCGGTTGCTCCCGTCGGGAGGCCGAGCTGTTTATCGAAGGCGGCTGGGTCTCGGTGGACGGTGAAGTGATCGACGAACCGCAGTTCAAGGTCACCACCCAAAAGGTCGAACTCGACCCCGAAGCCAAGGCCACTGCGCCGGAGCCCGTGACCATCCTGCTGCACGCCCCGGCCGGCGTGGATGCCGACACGGCGATGGCGTCGATCAGCGCCGAAACCCTGTCGGACGAACATCGCTTCGGCAAGCGCCCGCTCAAGGGCCACTTCCTGCGCCTGAGCGCCAGCGCCGACCTGCAAGCCAAGGCCAGCGGCCTGCTGGTGTTTACCCAGGATTGGAAGATTCTGCGCAAGTTGACCGCCGATGCCGCCAAGATCGAGCAGGAATACGTGGTTGAGGTGGAAGGCGAGATGGTTGCCCACGGCCTCAATCGCTTGAACCACGGCCTGACCTATAAAGGCAAAGAGCTGCCGCCCGTCAAAGCCAGCTGGCAGAACGAAAACCGCCTGCGCTTTGCGCTGAAAAACCCGCAACCCGGGGTGATCGCATTGTTCTGCGAAGCGGTCGGCCTGAAAGTCGTGGCGATTCGCCGTATCCGCATCGGCGGTGTGTCCATCGGCAAGGTGCCCGTAGGCCAATGGCGTTACTTGTCCGGCAAAGAGAAATTCTAAGCCGCTCCTTTTTTTCGACAGCGCCCCACTGGGCGTTGTCCACCGTTGAAACCAGGATTGCCCACCATGATTCACAACGACGTATTGCGCAGCGTGCGCTACATGCTCGACATCAGCGACAACAAAATGGTCGAGATCACCAAGCTCGGCGGCATGGACATCACCAAGGATGACCTGCTGACCTACCTCAAAAAGGACGAAGAAGAAGGCTTCGTGTTCTGCCCGGACGAGGTCATGGCGCACTTTCTCGATGGCCTGGTGATCTTCAAGCGCGGCAAAGACGAAAGCCGCCCACCCCAGCCGATCGAAACCCCGGTGACCAACAACATCATTCTCAAGAAGCTGCGCGTCGCCTTCGAACTGAAGGAAGACGACATGCACGCCATTCTCAAGTCGGCCGATTTCCCAGTATCCAAACCGGAACTGAGCGCGCTGTTCCGCAAGTTCGGCCACACCAATTACCGCCCATGCGGCGACCAGCTGCTGCGTAACTTCCTCAAGGGGCTGACGTTGCGGGTGCGTGCCTAAGCCATGAATTACCCGGTCTCACCCGTGGGCTTCGTGCGTTCCTGCTTCAAGGAGAAGTTCGCCATTCCGCGCCAGCCGCAACTGGCGCCAGCGGCCCGGGGTGTGGTGGAACTGGTGGCACCGTTCGATCAGGGCGAGGCGGTACAAGGCTTGGAGCAGGTCAGCCATGTGTGGTTGCTGTTTCTGTTCCACCAGGCCCTGGAAGACAAGCCGCGCCTGAAGGTGCGCCCGCCGCGCCTGGGTGGCAATGCGTCCATGGGGGTGTTTGCCACCCGCGCAACCCATCGACCCAATGGCATCGGCCAGTCGGTGGTGAAACTGGACAAGGTGGAGCCCGGACGCTTGTGGATTTCCGGGATCGATTTGCTGGATGGCACCCCCGTGCTGGATATCAAGCCCTATGTGCCCTACGCCGACATCATCGACACGGCCACCAATGACATCGCCAGCGCTGCGCCGCCGTTGATTGCCGTGCAGTGGCTGAAGACGGCGCTGCAGCAAGCACAAGGCCACGCCCAGCGCCTTGGGGAACCATTAGTTGAGCTGATCGATCAGTGTTTGGCCCAGGACCCGCGCCCGGCCTACCAGACACCAGGGCCTGAACGTGAATACGGGGTGCGCTTCTGGGATGTGGATGTGCGCTGGCACTATCCCGAAGCGGGGGTGATTTGCGTATTGGAAGTGGTGCCCGCTAACTGAATAAGGCGCAAACGAAATGTGGGAGGGGGTAAGCCCCCTCCCACATTTTTTTACCGCAGTTACTTCTCGACGAATGCGCGCTCGATCAGATAGTCGCCCGGCTCACGCATGCGCGGCGAAACTTTCAAGCCGAAGCTGTTGAGCACTTCGCTGGTCTCGTCCAGCATGCTTGGGCTGCCGCACAGCATGGCGCGGTCGTCCTCTGGATTGATCGGCGGCAGGCCGATATCGCTGAACAGTTTGCCGCTGCGCATCAGGTCGGTCAGGCGACCCTGATTTTCGAAGGGCTCGCGGGTCACGGTTGGGTAGTAGATCAGCTTCTCACGCACGGCCTCGCCGAAGAACTCGTTCTGCGGCAGGTGCTCGGTGATGAACTCGCGGTAGGCGACTTCGTTGACGTAGCGCACGCCGTGGCACAGGATCACTTTTTCGAAACGCTCATAGGTTTCCGGGTCCTGGATCACGCTCATAAATGGAGCCAGGCCAGTGCCGGTGCTGAGCAGGTACAGGTGTTTGCCGGGCTTCAAGTCGTCAAGCACCAGGGTGCCTGTCGGTTTCTTGCTGATGATGATTTCGTCGCCTTCCTTCAGATGCTGCAATTGGGAGGTCAGCGGACCATCCGGCACCTTGATGCTGAAGAACTCCAAATGCTCTTCCCAGTTTGGGCTGGCAATGGAGTAAGCGCGCATGAGCGGGCGGCCGTTGGGCTGTTGCAGGCCGATCATCACGAACTGACCGTTCTCGAAGCGCAAGCCCGGATCGCGGGTGCACTTGAAGCTGAACAGAGTGTCGTTCCAGTGATGAACACTGAGGACACGCTCGTGGTTCATGTTGCTCATGTACGGGGGACTCCTGGAAATGGGTCTGCACTAAATGTGAAGCGCGCAATTGCAGCGCATTCTAATGGCGGCGACAATATCTGTTAACTGAATTATTAAGATAAGGGTTATCGGTTATATCGATATGCGATTTACTCTCCGTCAACTGCAAGTCTTCGTCGCCGTCGCCCAGCAGGAAAGCGTTTCGCGCGCTGCTGGCCTGCTGGCCTTATCCCAATCCGCCGCCAGCACTTCGATCACGGAGCTTGAGCGTCAATCCAGCTGCCAATTATTCGACCGCGCCGGTAAACGCCTGAGCCTCAACGCTCTCGGCCATCAACTGTTACCCCAGGCGGTGGCGCTGCTGGACCAGGCCAAGGAGATCGAAGACCTGCTCAACGGCAAGTCCGGCTTCGGTTCCCTGGCGGTCGGTGCCACCCTGACCATCGGCAACTACCTGGCGACCTTGCTGATCGGCAGCTTCATGCAACAACACCCCGAGAGTCAGGTGAAACTGCATGTGCAAAACACTGCGCATATCGTGCACCAAGTCGCGCATTACGAAATTGACCTGGGTCTAATCGAAGGCGACTGCAGCCACCCGGATATCGAGGTGCAGACTTGGGTAGAGGACGAACTCGTGGTGTTTTGCGCGCCGCAGCACCCCCTGGCCAGACGCGGCATGGCGAGCATGGACGAGTTGACCCATGAGGCGTGGATCCTGCGTGAACAAGGCTCCGGCACGCGCCTGACGTTTGACCAAGCCATGCGCCATCACCGCAGCGCGCTGAATATCCGCCTCGAACTGGAACACACCGAGGCGATCAAGCGAGCGGTGGAGTCCGGACTGGGCATTGGCTGCATCTCACGGCTGGCGCTGCGCGATGCGTTTCGCCGTGGCAGCCTGGTGCCGGTGGAAACGCCGGATCTGGACCTTATGCGGCAGTTCTACTTCATCTGGCACAAGCAGAAATACCAGACCTCAGCGATGCGCGAGTTCCTGGAACTCTGTCGCGCGTTCACGGCCGGCGTGCAACGCAGCGACGAAATCGTGCTGCCGACCATTGCCTGAGGTTTAAATCAGGATGACGGCCCACACCAGGGTGATCATGGTCAGGGCCACGAATTGCGCGGCGCTGCCCATGTCCTTGGCGTTTTTCGACAAGGGATGACGGTCCAGAGAGATGCGATCGATCGCCGCTTCCACCGCCGAATTGAGCAGCTCGACGATCAGCGCCAGCAGGCACACGGCGATCAGCAACGCACGCTCGACGCGGCTGACGCTCAGAAAAAAGCTCAACGGGATCAGGATCACATTGAGCAACACCAACTGACGGAACGCCGCCTCCCCGGTGAATGCCGCGCGCAGGCCATCCAGGGAATATCCCCCAGCATTGAAGATACGTTTGATACCGGTTTGACCCTTGAAAGGCGACATAGATGTAGGCAACTGAACCAAAGGAGTGGGGAAACTAGATCACGCGAAGTCAAAAAAGCGTGAATCGAAAACGGCTTAATGCTGCGTAATTGACTCAAGTTGTTGCAAAAGCAAGGCCGCCTGGGTGCGCGTACGCACGTTCAGTTTGCGGAAAATCGCCGTGACATGGGCCTTGATGGTCGCTTCCGAGACTTTCAGCTCGTAGGCAATTTGCTTGTTCAACAAACCTTCACAGACCATGGTCAAGACCCGGAACTGTTGGGGTGTCAGGCTGGCTAGGCCCTCCTGTGCGGCCTTGGCCTCGGCAGAGACATTGATGGTTTCCGAGGCTTGCGGGGGCCACGAGACGTCACCGTCCAGAACGGCACGCACTGCGGCTTGAATCTGCTCCATGGAGCTAGACTTGGGAATAAATCCACTGGCGCCAAACTCTCTTGAGCGCACCACCACATCGGCCTCTTCTTGGGCAGAGACCATCACCACTGGAATCTGTGGGTACTGCCCGCGTAGCAGCACCAGCCCGGAGAAACCGTATGCGCCCGGCATGTTCAGGTCGAGCAGCACAAGATCCCAGTCGGTTTTGTCGGTCAGATGGGTTTCCAGCTCAGCAATACTGGCCACTTCGACCAGGCGGACATCCGGGCCTAGGCCCAGCGTCACCGCTTGACGCAACGCACTGCGAAACAGCGGGTGGTCGTCGGCTATCAGGATTTCGTATGTGGCCATTGATTAAATGATCCTGTTTTTATGGGAGCCCCGATGGGTTCAGGGTTCACCAATGCACAAGGCGGTGGCCAGGCAGCCATCGCCAGAGGGCGTGCTCGACGTGAAACGACGTCGATAATCCATGCTGGCACCTCAATCGGCGCCCAGCATGCCCAGCGTAGCCTGGGGGGTCAAGCACTACGCCCACGGGCATTTTAGCGGGTTGCAGGGATAAGGTGCCATCATGCAAACGTCGTCTGGCTAAAGCTCCGGTATATAGGGCGCAAGGCGCGCGTGAACAGGGTCCGCCAGGTCCAGTGGCAACTGAAACTTGGCCGCCAGGTAGTGGGTACTGAATACATCGAGGTAGGCGTCCAAGACTTCACTGGCGGCGCCATCGTCAGCCAACTCCAGGCACAGGGCCGCAACTTCGGCGGTGCAAAAGTGATCATCGCGCTTGGAGCGGCGCAGCTTATAGCGTGACAGTTGCTCAGGCGCCAGGCTCAACACCGGCAGATGTTCCAAGTAAGGGCTCTTGCGGAACATCTTGCGCGCCTCGCTCCAGGTGCCGTCCAACAAGATGAACAACGGACGCTTGCCCTCCTCCACCGTGACGGCACTGACGACACGCTCCGGCGCCACGAACTCGCCGGGAAACACGATATAGGGCTGCCACTGCGGATCGGCCAACAAGGTGAGCAACCCTGCATCGACCTCGGTACGCGACCACGCGAACGCCGTGGTGTCATCGATAACATCGGCGATCAGCCAGCCGGTATTGCTGGGCTTCATCGGCTCAACATCATGCATCAACAGGCACATGGCGGACCTGGCTGCGACCTTGGGTCGCCAGGCGCACAGGCAATATTCGGGAATGACCCGGCAGCCGGGGCAACGCTCAGCGCGGGAGCCGCGATTGACGAAAGGTTTGATGGCGCGCGCCAGGCGCTGAGTGCGCAGGCGGGAGACGGCGTGGCTCATCGCATGCGCCGTAGAAACGGGAAAATCGACACGGGGTCACTCAAGATCGGCTGAAGTGGCCGCAGTTTACCAGCGATACGCCTGGCTGTAGCGGCAAGGCCTCACCTATAATCGCGCGCCACTGAACGCACAGCGCAGTGGCGGGTCTATGCACCTGTAACCGAATCAGGAGAATTTCATGCTGCGTTCCATGCTGCGTCTTGTCGCCCCATCCGTCGCGCTTGCGCTGGTTTTGCCCATGGGCGCCCACGCTGCCTCGCTGCTGGAGGCGCAAATGAACAAGAAGCTGCAAAGCGTTGCCGCCGAGAGCAATAAAGGCCTGCCGCGGGAAATCGACGAAAAAACCCTGGAAGTGGCCTACACCGTTGAAGGTATGCAGCTGATCGACCACCTGAGTGTGCTGCCCGACCGTGCCGAACAGATGCGCGCCAACCCCAAGGCTGTCTACTTCCAATTGGGCCGCAGCGTCTGCACAAACCCCGGCTACCGCGAGTTGATGGCCAAGGGCGCCGTGATGCGCTATGAAATCACCGAGAACAAGAGCAACCGCCCTGTGGCATCGGTGAAGTTCGCAGAAGCGGACTGCCCAGCCCCGACGAAGAAGAAAAAGTAAATTCGGCTTTATCCCCGCGCTGCGGTCCCGTGGCGCGTACTCCCCCTTTGCAATTGTTCCCCGCCAGCCCCCCCTCTGATCAACCAATAAGCGGTTGCCAGCCAAGGCTTTTTCGGCCCATGATCGAGTCATCTCAAACACCCTTGCGTAACGGTTTCCATACCGTCCTGTAACATTTTCAGGGCACAAGAGGGTTTCCCTACTGCGACTTGCAGTGCAGAGGTTTTTAAATCACTAGGAACATACAGAGCGCGCTTTGCCGACTGGCAAACATGTGCAATGCCTAAGGCATGCAGCGACACATGCAGTGTCGTGACCGCCGGACGATCACTCGCCGCCGGCCCAACCTCTGTGAATAAGGAGACGTTGAATGCCTTACCAACCGAATGACAGCTTGATACGACATTTTGAAGAACACGGGCCCGAGCTCACACAGCAAGTCGAAGCTCAGCTCCAACAGATCGCCCCCAACAGCCCGAACAGCCCCCTGTATCGCGACATGATCCTTACCGTGCTGCGCATGGCCCAAGACGACCGCGACCGTTGGAACGCCAAAATAACCCTACAGGCCATCCGCGAATTGGACCACTCGTTCCGGGTTCTGGAACAGTTCAAGGGGCGACGCAAGGTCACCGTATTCGGCTCGGCACGCACTCCGGTAGAAAGCCCGTTATATGCCTTGGCTCGCGAGGTGGGCACCGCCTTGGCGCGCTCCGATCTGATGGTGATCACTGGCGGTGGCGGCGGCATCATGGCGGCAGCACACGAGGGTGCTGGCCTGGAGCATAGCCTGGGGTTCAATATCACCTTACCGTTTGAACAGCACGCCAACCCCACCATCGATGGCACTGAAAACCTGCTGTCCTTCCACTTCTTCTTTACCCGCAAACTGTTCTTCGTCAAAGAAGCCGATGCGCTGGTGTTATGCCCAGGCGGTTTCGGCACCCTGGACGAAGCGCTGGAAGTATTAACGCTGATCCAGACCGGCAAGAGCCCGCTGGTGCCGGTGGTGTTGCTGGATGCGCCCGGCGGTGGGTTCTGGCAAGGCGCTTTGGACTTTATCCGCAACCAGTTGGAGGCCAATCGCTACATTCTGCCGACCGATCTCAAGCTGGTTCGGTTGGTGTACAGCGCTGAAGAGGCCGTGGACGAAATCAATCAGTTCTACGCCAACTTCCACTCCACACGCTGGCTCAAACGGGAGTTTGTAATGCGCATGAACCATCCGCTCAGCGAACAGGCCTTGGCGCATCTGCAGACTGAATTCGCCAGCCTGCGTTTGAGTGGCGAGTTCCAGCAACTGGCTTACACCGGGGAGGAACATGATGAGCCGAAATTCAGCCATTTGACGCGATTGGTGTTCAATTTCAACGGGCGAGATCAAGGCCGTTTGCGAGAGTTGGTGGACTACATCAACCTGCCAGAGAACTGGGCCCATGCCCAGGGCACGGCGCAGCAGCGAGTGACACCGGAGCCGGCGTGAATTCAGAAACGCGAAAAGGCCCGCTATTTTCATAGCGGGCCTTTTAGGGTGTATCGGGGGATCGTATTGAGCGACCAGGGGTTATGTAGCCGTTCGCCGGAACGAATCTGCGTTACTCAGTCGTCCATCTCTCGACCGCTGAGCAAACGGCTGATCATATCCATTGAAAACCCGCGATAGCTCAGGAATCGACCTTGTTTCGCACGCTCCTTGGCATCAATCGGTAGATGACCAGAGAACTTGCGACGCCAGGTATCCTCCAGTTGCGACTGCCAGTTGATATCGCACTCACGCAAAGCAAGGTCGATATCGCTACGCTGCAAACCGCGCTGGCTCAGTTCTTCGCGAATTCGTGCAGGACCGTAGCCGGACCGGGCTCGGTAGGAAACAAAACTTTCCAGGTAACGGGATTCGGAAAGCAGGCCCTCCTCCGTCAAACGGTCGAGAGCGGCTTCGATCATCTCGGGCTCTGCGCCGCGCTGGCGCAATTTACGCGTCAGTTCGACTCGACCATGCTCGCGGCGAGCGAGCAGGTCCATTGCAGTGCGCCTAACGGCGACGAGTGTATCCAGTACAACAGTCATCGTTTGCTTCAGATGTCGGTGTCGGCTTCTTCCATCTCGTCAACCGGTTCACGGTTGGCGGCAGCTTTCACGTCTGGCGCGGCAGTCAGCAGCTTGTCGCGAATTTGCTTCTCAAGCGCAGCGGCGATATCAGGATTATCCGCCAGGAACTTGGCCGAGTTGGCCTTGCCTTGACCGATCTTGCTGCCGTTGTAGGCATACCAGGCGCCGGATTTCTCGACGAAGCCGTGCAACACGCCCAGGTCGATCATCTCGCCGTTCAGGTAGATGCCCTTGCCGTAGAGAATCTGGAATTCGGCCTGACGGAAAGGTGGAGCTACCTTGTTCTTCACCACTTTGACGCGGGTTTCGCTACCGACAACCTCGTCGCCTTCCTTCACTGCGCCAGTACGGCGGATATCCAGACGGACCGAAGCGTAGAACTTCAACGCGTTACCACCTGTGGTGGTTTCCGGGCTACCGAACATCACACCGATCTTCATACGGATCTGGTTGATGAAGATCACCAGGCAGTTGGCGTTCTTGATGTTACCGGTGATTTTACGCAGCGCCTGGGACATCAGACGGGCTTGCAGGCCCACGTGCATGTCACCCATTTCGCCTTCGATTTCAGCCTTGGGTACCAGGGCCGCCACGGAGTCGACCACGATCACGTCGATGGCATTGGAGCGCACCAGCATGTCGGTGATTTCCAGGGCCTGCTCACCGGTGTCCGGCTGGGAAACCAGCAGGTCGTCAACGTTGACGCCCAGCTTGCCGGCGTATTCTGGATCCAGGGCGTGTTCGGCATCGACGAACGCGCAGGTGGCGCCCATTTTTTGAGCCTGGGCAATCACCGACAGAGTCAGGGTGGTTTTACCGGAAGATTCAGGACCATAGATTTCAACGATACGGCCTTTTGGCAGGCCGCCAATGCCGAGTGCGATGTCCAGACCCAGAGAGCCAGTGGAAATAGCCGGGATCGCCTGACGGTCGTGATCGCCCATACGCATTACGGCACCCTTGCCGAATTGACGTTCGATCTGACCCAGGGCCGCAGCCAAGGCTTTCTTCTTGTTGTCGTCCATTAAAGTCCTCACGTAATCAATAAGGCCTGACGGCCAACACCTGTATAAGTAGACAGTATTGTTCCACAAAGATCGGAGATCGCCTACCCCTGTTTTTCTATTTCTACTGCAGCTCGTCGCAACAAGCCCTCCAGCGCGGCCTTGACCGTTTGTCGGCGGACCTCGTCACGGTTGCCCTTGAAGTGCTCGCGCTGCGCCGTAACCTCATCCCCCACGCCGAACGCCAGCCAAACGGTACCCACCGGTTTTTCCGGCGAACCACCATCCGGCCCTGCCACGCCACTGACCGCCACGGCGAATCGCGCCAGACTTTTCTCCTGGGCGCCGCGCACCATCGCCTCCACCACTTCCTGACTCACGGCCCCTACCTTGGCAAACAGCTCGTCGGGAACATTCAACTGTCGAGTCTTCTGCCGGTTGGAGTAGGTGACATAACCGGCCTCGAACCAGGCTGAACTGCCGGGAATCCGCGTAATAGCCTCGGCAATGCCGCCACCGGTACAGGACTCTGCCGTGGTGACATGTGCATTGAGCACCTGCAGGCGGCGGCCCAGTTCAGCGGCAAGTTGAGTGATCTCGTTCACGGTCGTCTCCTGGAGTGGGCGGGCGTTCGCCTACCCTACAGGAGCCGATCGCGCACGCAAGCCACAGGCTGCATCAAGATGCTAACGGGCGATGGTTTGCACGTAGGCCTGGCACGCTCGTAAGGCAATCAGGGCGTTATCGCCGTCGTCGGTGATGGCGATAATTCGCTGAGCATGCGCCGGGTCAAGTCGGGCTCGCGGGGCTGCATGAACCAGGCCGCTGGCGGTGGTGGGGGCTGGCACTGCACTACCGTTGGCGGGGTCGCGGGTGTCGAGAAGGACTGACAACCGCACATCAGCAGTGGCCAGGCGATCACGCAAAGCAGCCTGATGACGTTGTGCATCGCTTAACTCCTGCGCGTGTTGTTGATCGTTGGCGCTGAGCTTCTGCTCCAGGGCCAGTCGCTTGTCGTGTTCGGCCTGTTGTTGACGCACGGCCAACTGGTGTTGTTGATCGAGCTCCCGGGCATGTATCGTCGCCAACCGTTGGATCTGCGCCTCATACCGCCAGACCTGCACCTGCCAGGCCAGCCCCGCCGCCATCGCCACCAGCAGGAAATAGCCGAGCAAACGGTAGGACGTTAAGAACCGCATAACACTGCCTTCGCCCGCGCCCACAGCTGCATGCGCTGCTCCAGACCATTGAGCCCACCATTGATGCGGCGCGTAATCGTGGTGAATTGATCCTTGTCGGCCAACGCGTTCAGACCATTGCTTGCCCAATACCAAGCCGCCGACTCACACGCCCACCGGGGCTGCTCAAGCAGTTCAGGCTGTGCCAACAGGCGATCGTCGCCGAATAGCGCCCGACTGCACGTCATATAGTTTCGACGGCCGGTAAGCTGGATGAGCCCCCTGCCCCGATACTTCTGACCGTCACCGTCCGCTTCGGGCGTATTGCCCAGGCGCGCAGCCAAGCTGCCGGTGTCGTATTTGCTCAGGTATTGGTGGCTGCCCAATTCGCGCAGGTATTGCAGCTCGCCGGATTCGTGAGCGATCTGAGCGAGAAAGGCAGCGATGCGTTGGGGGGTGTCGATAGCGTACCGTTCCATCGCAGCATTTATGGCGGGCAAAAAAACACCCGCTACGAGGCGGGCTGCTGGCATGACGTGGACAAGTTGGGCAAGCGTAATCAGCATGATTTCTACTCTGTAAGAAGGTCTAGATCGACAACCCGCCCGCCACAATCGAACTGCGATACCCCGTCGTCGGGTCACCCACATGGGTCACTTGGGTGATCGACCAGCGCCCTTGCATATAGGACGGCCAGCTGTCATCCAGCAGCAGCAACCCTTCAGCGGCGAGCAGCGGGTTGCCTGGACAATCGATCTGTAATTTCAAACCTTCACGGCCCACGCGCCGCAGTTCGCCTTCGGCCACAGCGCGGGCTTCGGCTTCGTTCTGGCAGCGTTGGCGCAAGGTTTTGAACGGCGCAATGCCGACTTGCACGACGTGCTGTTTGCCCCCGGCGGCATCCCACCAGGTCACACGGCACCCCATGTACTTAGAGCGCGATTGTTCGTCGAGCCTGGCTGTGATGAACGCTTGGTCACCGGGCCGGTTGTCCTGGGTCACGGATAACGTCACATCCGGCAGAGGCTGGCCGGAAAGGGAGTGAACCTTGCCGGCTTCCGCCAATACATACAGTTCGTTGATCGGTTTTGTGATGGCGCTATAGCGATTGGCCAGGCGCGTGATAAACGCCATGTCGCTTTCGTTGGATTGATCGATATGGGGAATCGGAATGCCTTCCAGCGCCGGTGCCACCCGGGGTGAATAGCCATGCCGGCTGACTAACTGACGAAACAGCGCGCCCAGGGTGGTAGGCCCGTAACTGGCGGAGCGACGCTGCCGGTAATGGCTGGGGTCCGCAGCACTGAAAGGTGCGGCGGTGGCGACGATCATCAGGCGCATCGGAAACAGCACCGGGGTTCGCTGCGTGATGACGAATTCGCCCTTCTCCACCAGGCCCGACTCCTGATAGCCGACCCGCATGCCGATCTTGCCGCTCAAGCTCGGCAACCCTTCCAGGCCCTCGGTATTGAGCGTGAGTTCCAGTCGGTCGGTCTGGATACCGGCGGCATCGGTATGGCTCCAGTGCATCAACCGTTGGTTAAGCAATGCCGCATTGGCACCGTAGAACTCAACGACCGGGGTGAATCCCTGTGTCATATGGCCTCCTCAATCCCAGGCCGAAATCGGCCGCAAAGCCGCTGGCCGGGCGTGCAACTCCGGCACCACCACCCACACGCCCGCCGGCAATACCGGCCCGTGCTCGGCCAGTTCGGGGTTCAGGCGCCAGAGGGTTTCTTCAGCAGCGTCGTCACAGCGCCCCAACTCGCGGTACAGCAGCAGGTTGACTGAATCCCCGGCAATACTTCGCACTCTACGCATTGACGAACTCCTCCAATTCAAGGCTCCAGGACATGACCATGGCGGTGCCGTCGTCGATCACATGGCTTTGGTTTTCCACCACGGCGTTGATGCGCCACAGCCCCCAGTTCCGGCCGATCCCGTCGACCAGCGGCAGCGGTGCCCGCGCATTCTGCAAGGCGCGTAACTCGTCCAGGCGCTGCATACCTACGGCGTACATTGCCGTGCCGCCGAACGTGAGTTTCTCCAGAGCCTGACCGCTCTGACGGGACTGCGGCTTGCTGGCAATGATTTCCAGGTTGCTCCAGCCCCCGTAACTGCTGTGGGTGAGCGTGGCGTAGGCAAAACCTCGTGAGAGACCAAAGATAAAATCGCCCAATACCATCTGTTGTCGCATCAATCACCTCCGGGGTCGGCCAATGCCGCGTTGCGTCGAATACCGAGGGAATCGGTCACCATGGGCATGCATTGGAATTGCAGGGCCTGGAGCACTTGGTTGACCACTTGCTGGGCATCGGCGGGGTTGACGCCAGTGATCTGGATGCTCGGCGAGATCGTGACCTGGATGTTGTCGGTGCGAGCACTGTTGAGTTCCTTGCTCAAGGCATTCGGCGCGGGCAAGCGATCACTTGAACTGAACAGTTTGTCACCGAGCCAACTGCCCGCTTCGCTGCCCAGCAAGCCACCGATTGCACCACCGACGGCGGTACCGATACCGGGAAAAACCAGCGTGCCAAGTGCAGCCCCGGCCGATGCGCCAGCCCAGGCGCCACCGGCGGTGCTCAGGCCACTGCCAACGGCTTTTGCATCGCCCTGGCGCACGCCTTGCACGACGGCCATCGCGGTGTCGACGTACTTCAGCGGGCCCAGCCTGCGCACGACGGATGATTCCAGTCGGGTCGCGGCGCCAGCCAGGCTCGAAGGGGCCGCTGTGCGTGGAGCAATCGTCGAGGCATTGAACCCCAGGCGCGGACCTTCGAAGACCTTGCTTACCTTCTCGAAGAGGCTGCGCACCGTGGCGAACAAACTCAAAGAGGTTCGGGGGGGACTGCGCCTTGACTTCATGAACGTAGGCTTGCCTGGCCCTCTCTTCCCAGATGACTTGTTGGGCCCATAACGCTTACGCCCCCGCAGCGCCTCGCTGACACCCGCGCAGCAAGCGTCACCGCCCTTGCCGGCCCCCTTAAACACCGCGCCGATGCGGGGGATCTTGCCCAAGGTCGCTTCAAGCACCTTGTCTGAAACCTTGGTTCTGAACGAATCCGCCAAGCCTTCAACGGCCCACTTGAGCAATTGAGTGGCGGAGGATTCGGCAGGCTTTGTTTCTTCCGGCGTTTTCTTCGTCTCACTGGTCGCGGGGCTCAGGGCCGGGGCGGTCAGGGCAGCGCCGGTGATGAACAACGTCGTGTTGAGCGTCTCCAGCGTCTCGCGCAACCGTACCTGCTCCAGGGTCAACGCATTCAGGTCCACGCTGACGGTAACCAGCGCCGAGCTGAGCGTCGATTGCGGTGATGGAGCCTCGCGTTCAGGCGCGGCCAAGCTTGCAGAGAACGGTGCGAGCACACTGCCCAGATCCGCGTCACCGAGCATCCAGCGGTTGTCTTGCACCGCGAGCCGGGTCGCATATTGAGTCTCTTGCATCTCGCTTTACTCCTGTTTAACCCCAAGGCGAGTGATCGCAATGTCGTAGCGGCGCAGTGCTTTTGCGGCGTCCCAGTCGAGAATTTCCGCTTCGTTTACCGAGTAAACCAGCGGCACCACATCGAGGATCACGTCGATGTCGCGTTCCGAAAGAAGTCCGCCGGTTGATTTAAAAAATCGTCGATGCGCTCCTGCAATTCTGTCCAGTCCGGCACGGTCAACCCCGCGAGATCCGGGATCATCAAGCCGGTGCAATGGGCAGTGATGAACTCGGCGCGTTCTTTGTTGGTGGCGAGTTTTTTCATCACTTTGGTGGCGCGCAGGGCGGGCATTTCCAGGGGCAGTTCATTCAGGGTTCGGCCGGCTGCGTCCAGGGGCAATAGCAGTTGGATGGGCAGGTCGTGGGACGACTGCTGAGGTTCGTTGAGAAAGAATGAAGCAGGTCGCGTCGACATCTCGTGTACGTACTGAGCGATAGACACGTAGTCCGGGCGCTTGAGCTGGTCGAGTTCTTTTTCCGACAGGCCGGTGGCGAGTTTCGCCAGTTCAAAGAACTGATCGTCCTCGTCGTCACCGGCCCGGGCCAGCGCGTCTTTTTGCGCGGCGTAGTACAGCGGTTTGAGTTGCACCTGCTCGATCGTCGCGCCGGTGTCGGCGGTGATTGCAGACAGCAACCTATGCAGCGGTGGCATCCAGGCCATGGGGCAATTCCTTGTTCAAGCAAGGGGCGAGCGCACCCGCCCCCAGGGGTTTAAGGCATCAGCACAGCGCGGCGCGCATCGCCCAGGATGTCGACGCCGTTGAGCACGAATTTTTGGGTGCGCACATCGATGTCGATCACCGGGATGCCGTTTTCCAGTCGGTTGTAGGTGCGGCAGGACAACTCCAGCGTGGTGAGCGCCTTGTCGCCCATCTTCAGCTTCGCTTCATCCAGGGATTTGAGCTTGCCGCCGACGGTGTGGTAGGTGAAATACGTCTTGCCGTCCTGGTCCTGACCGGCTTCACGTACGTTGAGCAGGATGTCGTCACCCATGCGCACGCCCAGCGCCAGCATGATTTCAGGACCGGCACCCTGGAGGACCAGCGTGGCATTGAGCACCTTGCCGCTCTTGGCCATTTCCTCGGCGATAAAGCGCCCACCGGACATGGGTTCCATGTCGAACTCGATCTTCGGCGGGGTGAACTCTTCCACGGTCGCGGACAACGGCAGGCCTTGGAGGGTGGCCGCAATGGCCTGTCTGACTCGGTTGGTAAACATTAGAGAACGTCCTCCAGGAACTGCTCGATGATTTCATCGCGGGCGTTGAGTTGATAAATCATGTGTTCGTTGGGCGCGTAGCGGCCATAGTCGATGACGATGAACCAGGTGCCGTTTTTGTACTTCTCGACACTGTTCAACTCCGGGTGCAGGTACACGCTGGCGCCGGGAATGGTTTCGTCGGCGACCAGGGTTTGCAGCCAGTCGTTGATGCGCTTGACCTCCTGATCCATGAAGGACTTGGTGAGGTTCTTGGCCATGGCTTTCTGGCCGGCCTTGACCAGTTTGCGGCTGATGGCATCTTCCAGGCCGACATAGCTGATGAATTTGCCGGTGATGGAACGGTTACCCAGCAACGAAAAGCCGCCGAGGATGGTGCGCGCGTAGTAGCTCACGCCATAACGGTTGAGCAGGTCGCCTTCGGTGGAGGTGTCGAGGATGTTGTACTCGACCACGCGGGAAACGTCCTCGGCGAATGTCACCTGATTACCCGGGCTCTCCCACTGCTTGACCTTGGCCAGCGCGGCGATCGCCAGAGACGACGGCGACAGAAACACGTTTTTCTTCGCCGCCTTGGAGTACACCGACGGCATGTTGTGCACCAGCAGGCAGCGGTCGAAACCCAGGTCGGCGCCGCCCAGTTCGCCGCTATAGGCCACTTGGTCGGCGACGCTGGCATCTTTGCCGTCGAGCACGACACGCGCCTTGATGCGCTTGCCGAACGAGGCAAACTCGCCGGCCACGGCCTTGGTGCCAGTGAAGCCGGGGGCGCCGATGATGGTCAGGTCTTCAGGCACGCTGGCGAGTGCGGCCAGGCCCAGTTTGCGGCCGGTGACCGGGTCGTTACCGCCGATCACATTGTTGAGCGTATCGGCCGCAGTGGCGCCCTCTTCGACGATCACCACATAGACCGGCACCTTCACCACTTTGAGAATCTGGTAGACGGCGTGGAACAACGTGCCCGACTCGGCACCGGTGGTGTCCAGCAGCGCCTGGGTGCTGAAGCTATTGATGCGAAACGGCGCATTTTTTGGAATCGACGCATGGGCGTTCGGCGCGGTGCCGACCAGACCGATGACGTTATCACCCAGGCCACCCATGGCCTCGGGGGATTCGGTGGCATTGACGGTAATACCGTTGTGCTCGAAGTTCAGAACCTCAGCCATGGTTATTCAGCCTTCTTGGGGGTGGAGTTAAGGACGCTGGTCAGTTCCAGACGGCCAGCGGTGCGCAGGGCGGATGCTTCGATGTCCAGCAGTTCCAGTTCCTGGCCAACGGTGGACCAATGGCCGCCTCCGGTAGGGAATGGGATGAGGACGGTGTAGGTTTGGCGGGTAGGCATAGGTGGGTTTCTCCGGGTTGAGAACGCCAAAGCCCCTTGAGGAGGGGCTTTGGGGAGGCGAAAAAAAACCGCTTTCGCGGTGAGGTTATTTGAGAAAGGACGGTTTAGATGGCCACTCGACCGCGTCCGGGTCGCTGCCTTGGTCCGGGAGATCGCGAAGCCCTTGGCGATAAGCCAAGAAGACGGGGCGGTCTTGATCTGCAATGGGATAATCAGGCATCGCGGCATAGTCGCTGGCCGCCAAATCGGCATCCCGAGCCTTACGGATTATGGTCCACTTAATTAGTGGGTGAATTTCCGCCAACGAGAATTTTGGTTTCATCAATGATCCCCTTATCCCAAAGCCAACATTGTTCCCCAGTCAACTGGGTGATTAACGACACCTGTGCAGGCACCAGCAAGCATAACTTCGATCAACCCTGAATTGGAGATCCGCATCGGATGAACATGCATGTAGTGGGAAAAGAAGCCCGCGGGATCCATCCCTAAAGAACACCAGCGCCACTTACCTTTCTCGTTTCCGGTAGTCCAAGTCCCGTCAACAGCTCCCTCTACGACTCGCACAAAAGCAGCGGCAGTCATGTGTGTATTGAGAGAAACGGGCGTTGCTCCGCTTAGTCTCCCAGTATCGATGGAGCAAGGAAACGCCAACCAAGGACTGACACTTCCCTCCGACCATTTCATCTGCCAGACATTAATCGGATTTCGCCAATATTCAGCGGCCCAAATATCGAAGCCTGGGAACTGCTCGCTGACATCCGCCTGAACCTGACGCATGAAATCCACGTCAGCTTGTGAGCGTCCAGCCGACTGAGATAACTGAGTAATTGTCCGAGTTTTTGTCGCTGTTACTTGCGAATGAACATACCACCCATCTATTAGGGCGCCCGTGGTATCAGGTGCCATATGGAAGTTTCTAGTAACTGCCAATCGTGGAATTTTGCGTGTCAAGCCCGAAATCTGAGATTCGTATTTTTCTCTAGCATCGGCAAGGGCCTTATCAATTTCACCCAATTTATTCTCAACTGTATTTGTCAATCTATTTGCCGCACTTACAACTGCGACTAGCTGCTGTTCAGTACTCATATTTGGAACTCCATATTTTTTCCTTCCCTAGATACTTCACATCAACGCATTAGACGCCTCTTAATATCCCAAGCCGACATCGATGCTAAGTCGTTTTAGCCTCGAGCGCCATAACGCGGAATACGACATTCAAACCACGCGTCATATTGTCAATGCAGGCTGCGGAAAGTGAAGCCAACTCTTCTGAGAGAAGAATGTTGAGACTTTCAGCGCCCACCACAATCACCACGCTATCCCCCGGTAACGGCGAAACATCCAGCGTAAACTTCTGCAGCATTCGAGCCGCCGCCGCTTTATACGTCAGCAACTTGCCTGCGACGGAATACACCGCCAACAGCGTCCCACTGGCGAGATAAAAGCCAAACTCGCCAATTTCATATTCCCCGTCGCCGTCAAACAGCGCGGCCATCCTGAGTTGGTGATTGCCCAGGTCTTCGTAATCCACGATGGCGACCCGTTGGCGTTCGTCGCGCAAGGCCACTTCGCTGCCGTCCGGGTTGTAGCGGCCGGTGCCGGCGCCAATGTGGGTGATTTCACCTTTCAAACCCTGGTTCTTTGCCTGCAGCACTTCATCCAATCCCTTGGCGGTGAAGCGCACCAGGCGCGTAATGTCATCTGTCATGGCTGCGCCCTGAGGTCGTAGTCGTTAATGGTGTAGTGCAGGACTGCGCCGGTTTGGGTAAGCCGGGCGCCCAGCACTGTTTCGGGTAGAGCGCCCCGCAGGGAAAACTCACTGTCACTCAACGGCGGGTCGAGCGCGCTGCTGATCGAAAGGCCGCCCAAGGTCTCGTGGACAATGGTGATGGTGGCCTGATCACGCTCGCTCTGGGCCGCGTTGATACGCCGAATCAGCCGGTTGTGGTCACCGCTGGACCAACTGCGCCCCACAATTGCCTGCACGTCAAAGGTGTACGGCACGCCGAGCGGCCGCTGCTGATACCAGGCGCTGATATTGGGCGTAAAACCCAAAGACTCCACCGCATGGTTCAACGCCTTGGGCGTGCCCGCCTGACGCTGGATCTGCCAGGAAAGCCCCACGGTCAGGCGTTTTTCCGTTTCGCTGGCTTGGGTATTCCATTCGCTGACACCCCGGTCGGCGGCCAGGTACGGCAGAAATTCGACGGGGGTTTGCAGCGGGTTCATCAGCGCGGGAAACGGCGGTACGACGCGGTCCAGCAGGGTGCCGAAGCCCAGGTCCAGGGCTTTCTCCAGTGCTGAGCTATTGGCCGGCAACAGGCTCGCTTTGCTTTCACTCATAGCGTGCGCACCTCCACCTCGACACCGGTGCAATAAGGGGCCTGGAAGGCTGTGGTGATGATCGGTTCCAGAGGTTCGAGAATCTGCAACTGCGCCGCGCCCGCACTGTGAATGGCGTAGTCGATCCAACTGGGGTCGACGCGTCCTTCGAGGCGATGGCAGGAGTCGGCGTAGGTTTGCAGCAGGCGTTGAGCCGCCACTTGGGTCAACCCGGAATCCGGCCCGGCGTTGATCTTGGCCACGACGCGGATTTTGTACGGCAGGATCTGCGCACTCTGCACGCTGACCAGATCGGTTTCCGGCCTTACATCCGGCCGTGCGAAATGTCGTCGCACGCCGTCAAGCAATTCGGAGGATGCGCTGCCGTCGCCCTCCCTGGACAGTACCGTGACCATGACTTCGCCTGGAGCGGTGCGCCGCGCATTGCCATCCTTGACTTGGGCCGCGTAGCCGTCCGGGTCGAAGGTGTAGCTGACCGTAACCACGCCGGGAGTGGCGCTCTGCACCTTGACCGACGGCCGTTCACCCAGGGTGAAGACCTCGCGTCGATACTGCATCCGCGAGCCTGCCGCCGGTGCATGGGGTGCCAGGTAGTAGCGCAGACGGGCATCGTCGTCGCTTTCCAGAATGGGTGGTATCGGCGGGAATGCGGCCGGGTCGCCAGGGTCGAGGACTTGGCGTTCCAGCCCCATGTCGGCAAGGCGTGCATCCAAGTTGCTGCCGGTTGCCCACCACGCCAGCATCTGCTTGATACGGGCGTTGTACTTGCGTTCATGGGTTTGCAGGCGTACGCAAAACGCTTCCAGGGCCAGGGTCAATAATTCGCTTTCATTGTCCAGACTGGCCTTGAGTTTGGGCGCGCTTTGCGGCGCACGGGTGGCCACGTAATCGATGACGAACGCCTTGAATTCCGCCAACAATGGCTCGAACGCCTCCACGGCAATAAGCGCCGGCTCCGCCAGTTGGTTCTGGCCGGGGATCAACATGCTCATGTCACGACCTCGAAGGTTTGTTGACGGTTTTTCCAGGTGCCGGCAAAACGCAGCAACAAACCAGCGCCTTGCCGCGTGGCGACGATGACCTCGGGTTGAAAATCCGCGATGCCATTCTGGGTGTTGTAGAACGCGTGCGCGGCATGGCTCTGGGCGAGGATCAGCAGGTCGTCGCCCAGGTTCTGACCAAGCAGCTGCGGGATCATCGAACCGTACAGCGGGCGCTTCTGGCGAGTGCCTATGGGAGTGGTCAGCGCTCGGGTGGCGCGCTGTACGAACTGCAGCCAGTCATCCACGGCTGCCCCGGTGTTTCTATCGATTCCGAGCATGGCAAATCCTTATGCGCTGCTGATCACACGGCCCTGGTGATCCACCACCGGGCCACTTAAATGCACCCCGCCGGCATCCAGCCGCAGGCCGGTAGCCCCCAATTGCAGGGCGATGCTGTCGGCCGTCAGTACCAGGCTGGCGGCGCCGACCTGTGCGACGACCTGCTCCCGTGAGCCCGTGACGGTGGTGGGTCCGTTGCGCCAATTGAACAGGTGAGTGGCATCGTCGTAATCGCTTTGCGTGCCGTCCTGATAAAGGCGACGCGTCAACGTCGCCACACGGGAGACAGGCGGAAACTGACTACTATTGAGGCCGAACAAGGCCACGGACTGCGTCCCCCCTTCTCCACCTGCATAGTTGAGCAGCAGGCATTGCTCGCCCACAGATGGGATGCGGGTTTCCGTCTGCGCACCGGCGCTGGGGTTGAAAAAATGAATGGCCGGGGTGAGCAAATCGCCATGCCGAACCTTGCATGTGTGGCTGGCGGCAT
Source organism: Pseudomonas sp. MD330_10 (assembly GCF_042610415.1). Classification (NCBI taxonomy): domain Bacteria; kingdom Pseudomonadati; phylum Pseudomonadota; class Gammaproteobacteria; order Pseudomonadales; family Pseudomonadaceae; genus Pseudomonas; species Pseudomonas sp. MD330_10. Next base: position 389,028 of record NZ_JBHGZU010000004.1, on the reverse strand, counting down.
CGACGTCCTCACATACGCCAATCCGACAAAAACTGTCGGAACGGCGGTACAGGTCTTCGAGCTGGGCCTCCATTTGCGCCAGGCGCTCGATGATCGGCCCCAGATGCATGCGTAGTAACGCGTCGAACATGGTCTACTCCTGCAGAGCTCGATATTGATCAGGATCGTCGATATTCGAGACTTCCCAGGTGCAGGCAAACATCGGTTTACCCGTAGGATCTTCGAGCAGCGGCGGCCCCAGATAGAGCGTTTGACTGAAGGACACCGTCCAAGTGTCGTAGTCCGTTTCGCTGGAGCCCAGAACGGAGGGTGCTGCCACAATGGCCATGGGCAGGTCGCATTGTTCGGCCGGCAGCCCCCAGCGGTTGTCTAGGGCCAGATCCATCAGTTGGCTGGCCAAGTCGCAGGCGTCAAAGGGCGCCGCACCGCTGGCAACCGTGACTTTGAGAGACACCGACAAGGCATGCGCCTTACGCCCGTCCAAGGCGCGTATTCCGGGGCCGTTACGCTCCACGCCGATCAAAATGCCGCTGGCATCCGTGGCGCCGTTGAAATCCTGGTGATTGCCCACCCGCAGGTGCGGGAACGCCAGCTTGAGCGTTTCTGCGATCGCGATGGGCAGTTGGGAAGGTTTTTCGATAAGTGTCATAGGGTCGCGTCCTTGCAGCAATTACTGCTGATCGGGCCGCGAAGTCGGCGTCTGGTTGACCCCGATACGCTTGGCCGCCCAGCGTTCATAAAGACCGATGGCTACGTCGGCCCCCGCCATGGCGGTGAGGCAGCCGATGGCACCGGCTGTCCAGATCGACATGCCGGCGGCGTAACACAGCATCAGGGCCGAAACCCCGCACACCATGCACGCGCCAGACCTCAAGGCCAGGCGCCGGATCAACGACCAACCGCGGGCGCCCTCCTTGTCGGCACGCCACATTTCGCCGGATACCCCGCCGATCAAGGCCAGTGCAATCACCAGCCAGATAGGCATTTCCGCTAACGCTTGCTGCTCGTTTGTCATGTCACGCCTCCTGGCTGAGCAATGCCGGCTGAATGCCGGTTTTCCGGGTAAATCCATTTATAGGTAGGCATTCCAAAAAGCCCGGTTGCCCGGGCTTTTCAGTAATGCTGTCCTCGAACCTTCGGCGCTACTGGCGCGGTACGGTTCTTTCCTCAATGTTTTTCCGACCACGATCCCTGTCTGCCGGATAACTGCTTCTGGTGCTTTACGCTGCACACCCGGGTCAGTTGCCAACCCTCTGAACCGTTAAGGCCGGTTCATCGCTGCCTGTTTCTTGTAAAGCGGTGTCACTAAAGAGCGTCGGCATCCTTGCCGGTATTGCCTGGCATCCCTGCCATCGCTGTGATGGCGTCCTTGCCGATGTTGCGTGCCTTCCTTGTCATCCTTGGCAGCATCCTTGCCGCCTCCACCAGGCCTTGTTGGCTGGCTTGAGATGAAGAATATGCATGCATGCATATACAGTCAATGCGTAAATGCATTTATTTTCACTCAGGATATGCTCATGTGCATTTTTGGCTTGGTGATTCAAGGGGTTACTGGCTTTTGGCAGGCGAAAAAAAACCCGCTGCTTGGCGGGTTTTGTCCTACTGAATTGGGTTAACGCGCGTACATGCCCCACCAGAACACATGGCCGAGGATACTGATCTGCTCGTCCTGGATTTCCTGGAAACTGTAGTCCTCGTCCGGATGCTCGTCGCGGTTGAAGCTGCGCAGACGAATCCCGGATGGCAGGCGATAGAGCTGTTTGACCCGCAATTGGCCATTGTGATTGATGGCATACAGATCGCCATCGACGATATCGCCGATGCCGCTCTTGCCCGCATTGACCCCGACGGTTGCGCCATCGCGCAGCACTGGCAACATGCTGTTGCCGCGCACCGTCACACACTTGGCCTGGTCGAATTGCACACCATTGTGTCGCAAGCTGCGCTTTCCAAAACGCAGGCTGGCTTTCTCGCTTTCCTCGATGACGAATCTTCCTGATCCAGCAGCCAATTCAACCTCGCGCAGAAAGGGGATCGACACCTCATCGTCATTGATAGGGGTGTCGTCGTCCCACAGGCTTATGTCCTTGAGTTCCGAATGCATCGGGTCGCGCCCGTCGTCCCGCGCAGCGCCTACGGCCACGCGCCCGCGCAGTTGGTCGGTGCTCACGCCAAAGTATTCGGCAATGCGGGAGATATGCTTGTCAGACGGATCGACAATCTTGCCGCTGAGGATCCGAGACAGCGTGGACTGAGGCACACCGGTACGCCGGTGAAGCTCCGTTGGGGAGATCCGGTCGCGGTCCAGCAATTCTCTTAATACGATAGAAACGTTGCGTTTTTGCATAACGGCGATAGTGCCGGGTGTTTTGCAGCTTGGCAAATGCTAATTTGCATATTTTATGCACAGGTCGCGCTGTATCAGGGGCAGCGTCTCTGCGTTTTGTACACCGGTTTGCAACCTGCGAAGCGCCGACTTCACATGTTAACCTTGCGGCCATTGCAATAAGCAGGGCCGAGCGCCCCACCTTTGCCCCACTCCTTTCAACGAATTTGCTAACTATCTGATGAGTAAGAACACGTCCGATCTGTCCTCCCACACCCCGATGATGCAGCAGTACTGGCGCTTGAAAAACCAGCACCCTGATCAGTTGATGTTCTACCGCATGGGCGACTTCTACGAGATCTTCTACGAAGACGCGAAGAAGGCTGCCAAGTTGCTGGACATCACGCTGACCGCGCGCGGGCAGTCGGCGGGGCAGTCAATTCCGATGTGTGGGATTCCTTACCACTCCCTCGAAGGCTATCTGGCCAAGCTGGTAAAGCTGGGCGAGTCGGTGGTGATCTGCGAGCAGATCGGCGATCCGGCCACCAGCAAAGGCCCGGTGGAACGTCAGGTGGTGCGCATCATTACGCCGGGTACGGTGAGTGATGAAGCGCTGCTGGATGAGCGTCGCGATAACTTGATCGCGGCGGTGCTGGGGGATGAGCGCTTGTTCGGCCTGGCCGTGCTGGATATCACCAGCGGCAATTTCACAGTCCTGGAGATCAAGGGCTGGGAGAACCTCCTGGCGGAGCTGGAGCGCATTAATCCCGTGGAGTTGCTGATCCCGGACGATTGGCCCAAGGATTTGCCGGCGGAAAAACGGCGTGGGACCAAACGTCGCGCGCCGTGGGATTTCGAGCGTGACTCGGCGCTCAAGAGCCTGTGCCAGCAATTCTCCGTGCAAGACCTTAAAGGCTTCGGTTGCGAAACCCTGACCCTGGCCATCGGCGCCGCCGGTTGCCTGCTCAGCTATGCCAAGGAAACCCAGCGCACCGCCCTGCCGCACTTGCGCAGCCTGCGCCACGAACGCTTGGACGATACCGTGGTGCTCGATGGCGCCAGCCGTCGCAACCTGGAGCTGGACACCAACCTGGCCGGCGGGCGCGACAATACTTTGCAATCGGTGGTCGACCGTTGCCAGACCGCCATGGGCAGCCGCCTGCTGACCCGTTGGCTGAACCGTCCGCTGCGGGATCTGAAGGTGCTGCAAGCACGCCAATCCTCCATCACCTGCCTGCTGGATGGTTACCGCTTTGAAAAGCTGCAGCCGCAGCTCAAGGAAATCGGCGATATCGAGCGCATTCTGGCGCGGATCGGCCTGCGAAATGCGCGCCCGCGCGACCTGGCGCGCCTGCGCGATGCGCTCGGCGCCCTGCCGCAATTGCAAGCAGCCATGACGGAACTGGACGCGCCGCACCTGCAACAACTGGCCGTGACCACCAGCACCTACCCGGAACTGGCGGCGCTGCTGGAAAAAGCCATCATCGATAACCCGCCGGCCATCATCCGTGACGGTGGCGTACTGAAGACCGGTTACGACAGCGAACTGGATGAGTTGCAAGCCCTGAGCGAAAACGCCGGGCAATTCCTTATCGACCTGGAAGCCCGCGAAAAAGCCCGCACTGGCCTGGCCAATCTGAAGGTCGGCTACAACCGCGTGCATGGCTACTTTATCGAGCTGCCCAGCAAACAGGCCGAGCAGGCACCGATCGACTATCAGCGCCGCCAGACGCTTAAAGGTGCCGAACGCTTTATCACCCCGGAGCTTAAGGAGTTCGAAGACAAGGCACTGTCAGCCAAAAGCCGAGCCTTGGCGCGGGAAAAGATGCTGTATGAGGCGCTGCTCGAAGACTTGATCGGCCAACTGGCGCCGCTGCAAGACACGGCTGCAGCGTTGTCGGAACTGGACGTGTTGAGCAACCTGGCCGAACGCGCCCTCAACCTTGACCTCAACTGTCCGAGGTTCGTCAGCGAGCCATGCATGCGCATCGTGCAGGGGCGTCACCCGGTGGTGGAGCAGGTGCTGACCACGCCGTTCGTCGCCAACGATCTGTCGCTGGATGACGATACCCGCATGCTGGTGATCACCGGCCCGAATATGGGCGGTAAATCCACCTACATGCGCCAGACCGCGTTGATCGTGTTGTTGGCGCATATCGGCAGTTTTGTGCCGGCGGCCAGTTGCGAGCTGTCCCTGGTAGACCGGATTTTCACCCGGATCGGCTCCAGCGACGACCTGGCCGGTGGGCGTTCGACCTTTATGGTGGAAATGAGCGAGACCGCCAATATCCTGCATAACGCTACCGAACGCAGCCTGGTGCTGATGGACGAAGTGGGTCGCGGCACCAGCACCTTCGACGGGCTGTCCCTGGCTTGGGCCGCCGCCGAGCGCTTGGCACATTTACGCGCCTACACGCTGTTCGCCACCCACTATTTCGAGCTGACCGTACTGCCGGAAAGCGAGCCGCTGGTGGCCAACGTGCACTTGAACGCGACCGAGCACAACGAGCGTATCGTGTTTCTGCACCATGTATTGCCGGGGCCGGCCAGTCAAAGCTACGGCCTGGCTGTTGCGCAACTGGCCGGTGTGCCGAACGACGTGATCAGCCGCGCCCGCGAACACCTCAGTCGCCTGGAAACCACTGCGTTACCCCACGAAACTGCGGTTGCCAGTCCCGCCAAGACTCAGCGACAAAGTGCCGCGCCACATCAGAGCGATCTCTTCGCCAGCCTGCCCCACCCCGTGCTGGATGAACTGGCCAAGCTGGAGCTGGACGATCTGACGCCGCGTAAAGCACTCGAAATGTTATATGCACTGAAGACTCGGATATAACGCACAGGCCTGCAAACTGGTAGACTCTCGCGCGGTTTGGGATGCTGCTGGCTTTTAGCCTGGCCTGCAGACTATCGCTCCCGAACCTCGCGAGCCCTGCCATTAAGGGTTTCGCTGCCGCCGCCTGAGGAGAAAATTAGAAATGACCTTCGTCGTCACCGACAACTGCATCAAGTGCAAGTACACCGACTGCGTAGAAGTCTGTCCGGTGGACTGCTTTTACGAAGGCCCGAACTTCCTGGTCATCCACCCGGACGAGTGCATTGATTGCGCCCTGTGTGAACCAGAATGCCCGGCCCAAGCGATTTTTTCTGAAGATGAGGTGCCTGCCGGCATGGAAAACTTCATCGCGTTGAATGCTGAGTTGGCCGATATCTGGCCCAACATCACCGAGAAGAAAGACGCTCTGCCTGACGCCGAAGAGTGGGATGGCAAGACCGGCAAAATCGCCGACCTCGAACGCTGATAGCCTCACCGTTCCTCAAAAGGCCCCTTGCGGGCCTTTTTGCATTTCCTGGACCTGCTTTTACTTTTCTACAGGCGAAAAAAGGGGCGGTATGACCCGCCCACATTTTTTCCTTAGTCCCTTTATTCCTTTTCATCATCCTGATGAATCGCATCCCGCGATATTCCTTTAACCATCGTTCCTTGATGGCCGTGTCAATCCGTGGACACAGGACTGATGTTAGAGAGTTCCAAGGGAAGTTCAACGGGATGCTACATCCACTCCAGCACGCCGACGTAACAGAACACCCCTAAATAATTGTTATGTTTCAATAAGATAGAAAAGTCTTTCGCATTTTTTAGCCACCCAGGGCGAGGAAAAAAACCATTCGCTTACGAAAAAGTAAGCGAATGCTTACATGAGACATTGCGCAAAAGCGTAATCGCCCCCTCCTCGCCTCAATCCTCGCTGACAGTGATCGTCGGCATGGATGGCATGGCCGCTTCCTGCAGCACGATCCGCGCGCCCACATGGCGGGCCAGTTCCTGATAAATCATGGCGATTTGGCTAACAGGCTCAGCCATTACCGTAGGCTTGCCGCCATCAGCCTGTTCGCGGATCAGCATCGACAACGGCAGCGAGGCCAATAGCTCGACGCCATACTGGGTGGCCAGCTTCTCGCCGCCCCCTTCACCAAACAAATGCTCGGCATGACCGCAATTGGAGCAGATATGCACCGCCATGTTTTCCACGACGCCCAGCACCGGAATGTTGACCTTACGGAACATCTCCACGCCTTTTTTCGCGTCCAGCAGCGCCAGATCCTGAGGCGTGGTAACGATCACTGAACCCGCCACCGGCACCTTCTGCGCCAGGGTCAGCTGGATATCACCGGTGCCGGGCGGCATATCGATGACCAGGTAGTCCAGGTCGCCCCAGGCTGTCTGGGTGACCAGTTGCAACAACGCGCCGGAAACCATCGGCCCTCGCCAGACCATTGGCGTGTTGTCATCGGTCAAGAACGCCATGGACATTACTTCCACGCCCAGGGACTCGATAGGCACGAACCACTTCTGATCCTTGACCTTCGGCCGCGTGCCTTCGGCGATGCCGAACATCACGCCTTGGCTCGGGCCGTAGATATCGGCGTCGAGAATGCCCACACGTGCGCCTTCGCGGGCCAGGGCCAGGGCCAGGTTGGCCGCCGTAGTAGACTTGCCCACCCCGCCCTTGCCGGACGCCACTGCCACCACATTCTTGACGTTGGCCAAGCCCGGGATCTGCGCCTGCGCCTTGTGCGCGGCGATGACACATTGAATATCGACCTTGGCCGAACGTACGCCGTCCAAACCTTCTATGGCCATCTGCAGCATCTGTGCCCAGCCGTTCTTGAACAGGCCGGCGGCGTAGCCCAGCTCCAACTGGACCGAGACTTGATCGCCCTGGACCTCGATGGCTCGCACACAGCCGGCGCTCACCGGGTCCTGGTTCAAATAGGGGTCGGTGTACTGGCGAAGAACGGCTTCCACCGCTGCGCGATTCACGGCGCTCATGGGCTACTCCCGAAAAAGACTGACTGAAACAGGCGGCTATCCTAACCGTTCCGGCCACGTAACGGCATGCTTTCGACAGTTTGCAGGATGCTGAAACAACGCCACGGGGTGAAATAAATTTGCCGGCGCTTTATAGTGGCCGACCTCCGTTTCATCAAGTAGCCGAGCCCCATGTCCGAGCCACGCAAGATCCTCGTCACCAGCGCCCTGCCCTATGCCAATGGTTCCATCCATCTTGGCCATATGCTTGAGTACATCCAGACCGATATGTGGGTGCGCTTCCAGAAGCATCGCGGCAATCAATGCATTTATGTCTGCGCGGACGACGCCCACGGTTCGGCCATCATGCTGCGCGCCGAAAAGGAAGGCATCACGCCGGAACAACTGATCGCCAATGTGCAGGCTGAACACAGCGCCGACTTTGCCGATTTCCTGGTGGACTTCGACAACTTCCATTCGACCCACGCCGAAGAAAACCGCGAGCTATCGAGCCAGATCTACCTGCGATTGAAAGAAGCCGGCCACATTGCAACTCGCTCGATCACCCAGTATTTCGACCCGGAAAAGAAAATGTTCCTGGCCGACCGCTTCATCAAGGGCACCTGCCCCAAGTGTGGCACTGAAGACCAGTACGGCGACAACTGCGAAAAATGCGGTGCCACCTACGCCCCCACCGACCTGAAGGATCCCAAGTCGGCGATTTCCGGCGCCACCCCGGTGCTCAAGGACTCCCAGCACTTCTTCTTCAAGCTCCCGGATTTCCAGCAGATGCTGCAAACCTGGACCCGCAGCGGCACTTTGCAGGACGCCGTGGCCAACAAGATCGCTGAATGGCTGGATGCCGGGCTGCAGCAATGGGACATCTCCCGCGATGCGCCGTACTTCGGCTTCGAGATTCCAGGCGAGCCAGGCAAGTACTTCTATGTGTGGCTGGACGCGCCGATCGGCTACATGGCCAGCTTCAAGAACCTCTGCGACCGCACGCCGGAGCTGGACTTCGACGCGTTCTGGAGCAAGGAGTCCACGGCCGAGCTGTATCACTTCATCGGCAAGGACATCGTCAACTTCCACGCCCTGTTCTGGCCAGCAATGCTTGAAGGCTCGGGCTACCGCAAGCCGACCGGCATCAATGTGCACGGCTACCTGACCGTCAATGGTCAGAAGATGTCCAAGTCCCGTGGCACCTTCATCAAGGCGCGCACCTACCTGGACCACCTGTCGCCGGAATACCTGCGCTACTACTACGCCTCCAAACTTGGCCGTGGCGTCGATGACCTGGACTTGAACCTGGAAGACTTCGTGCAGAAGGTCAACTCTGACCTGGTGGGCAAAGTCGTCAACATCGCCAGCCGTTGCGCCGGTTTTATCCACAAGGGCAATGCCGGCGTGATGGTGGCCGAGAATGCCGCACCGGAGCTGACCGACGCCTTCCTGGCCGCCGCGCCGAGCATCGCCGATGCTTATGAAGCCCGTGACTTCGCCCGCGCCATGCGTGAAATCATGGGCCTGGCCGACCGCGCCAACGCCTGGATCGCAGATAAAGCCCCATGGTCACTGAACAAACAGGAAGGCAAAGAAGCTGAGGTGCAGGCGATCTGCGCCACGGGCGTCAACCTGTTCCGCCAGTTGGTGATCTTCCTCAAACCGGTGCTGCCACTGCTGGCCGCCGATGCCGAGGCATTCTTGAATGTCGCCCCCCTGACCTGGAACGACCACGCCACCTTGCTCGCCAACCACCCGTTGAACGCGTTCAAGCCGCTGATGACGCGCATCGACCCTGTGAAGGTACAAGCCATGACCGACGCTTCGAAAGAAGACCTGGCCGCCAGCCAGACCGACACCGGCGACGCCGCACCGGCCGGCAATGGCGAACTGGCTAAGGACCCGCTGTCCCCGGAAATCGATTTCGACGCCTTCGCCGCCATCGATCTGCGCGTTGCCCTCATCGTTAAGGCCGAGGCGGTGGAAGGTGCCGACAAACTGTTGCGCCTGACGCTGGATATCGGCGATGAGCGGCGCAATGTGTTCTCCGGGATCAAGAGCGCCTACCCGGACCCGTCCAAACTCGATGGTCGCCTGACCATGATGATCGCCAACCTCAAGCCGCGGAAAATGAAGTTCGGTATTTCCGAAGGCATGGTGATGGCGGCGGGGCCTGGCGGTGAAGAAATCTACCTGCTCAGCCCTGACAGTGGCGCCAAGCCGGGTCAGCGCATCAAGTAAATCTGCACAACAAGCCCTGTCGTTTCGGCGACGGGGCTTTGCAGCTAGCCTCCCTTCTTGCCTGCCGGATAATCAGGCTCTGTTTGTTTAATCAACCGGCATGACAACGATCTCAGCATGAACCTCATTCAACGTATCGACGCGCTGCTGCCGCAGACCCAATGCGGTAAATGCGGGCACCCAGGCTGCAAACCTTACGCCGAAGGAATTGCTAAGGGTGAAGCGATCAACAAGTGCCCGCCCGGTGGTCAGGAGACCATTGCTGGGCTCGCGCAATTGCTGAACGTGCCGATGCTGGAACTGGACACCAGCCGAGGAGACGGGCCCGCCCAAATCGCCTTCATCCGCGAGGCCGAGTGCATCGGCTGCACCAAATGTATCCAGGCCTGCCCGGTGGATGCCATTGTCGGCGCCGCCAAGCTGATGCACACGGTGATCATCGACGAGTGCACCGGCTGTGACCTTTGCGTGGCGCCCTGTCCGGTTGATTGCATCGAGATGCGTGCGCCGCTCAGCGTCGTTGCGCTTGTGGGTGGTTTGGCGAGCGATGATAAAGAACGCCTTGAGCGCGAGGTCAAACGCAGTCGCGCCCGTCGCCGCTTCGAACAACGCAACGCGCGCCTGCAGCGCGAAGAAGCACACAAACTCGCCGAGCGCCTGGCCCGCCCCAAGCGCTCGGCGCCTGTAGAAGTAACGACGATAGACGCAGCACAAGCAGCACGTGATGCGGCAGTGAAGAAGGCCAAGATCAATGTAACCATGAGCCGCGCCCAACTGCACAAATCCTTGAAAGCCTTTGGGCATCCGCCGACGTTTGAGCAACAATCGCAACTGATTGTCCTCCAGCAGCAGTTCGAGGCGGCGGAGCAGGCCCTGGCAGCGCTGGAGTTCAGTGGCGCTCCGGTAGCCATACAACCCAACCGCAATTCTGCTGACCTTAAACGCGCGAAGATCCAGCTGGCGATGCGCCGCGCCGAGTTGAAGAAGGCCCAGGACCAACAGGCCGACGCGCAGCAACTGGCGGATGCACAGCATAGGCTCGATGAAGCTCAACGCCAGGTGGATAACCATGGTGACTGAGCTGTAACAGGCACGGAACCCGGCCTTGCTGGCCTTTTCGGCGCGGCCATGACACATATTGATGCCCGTCAGGCTTATTCTGCTTGGACTATCGCTCGCAGGGCCTCACACAGGGCTCTCCACTTCGACATCCCGCTGACCGTCTGCAAGGAACATTTCGCCTCATGAATGCTGCAAAACGCCTGGAAATTTTTCGCAGGCTCCACGAAGACAATCCAGAACCCAAGACCGAGCTGGCTTACTCGTCACCGTTCGAGCTGCTGATTGCGGTGATCCTGTCCGCTCAATCCACGGACGTGGGTGTCAATAAGGCCACAGCCAAGTTATTTCCCGTGGCCAATACACCCGAAGCAATCTATGCCCTGGGCGTTGAGGGGCTGTCGGAGTACATCAAGACCATCGGCCTTTACAACAGCAAGGCCAAGAATGTGATCGAGACCTGTCGTTTGCTGATCGAGCGACACGGCAGCGAAGTACCGCAAACCCGTGAAGCACTGGAAGCCCTGCCAGGCGTGGGTCGCAAGACCGCCAACGTGGTGCTCAACACCGCCTTTCGACAACTGACCATGGCCGTGGATACGCATATTTTCCGAGTCAGCAACCGCACCGGAATTGCTCGCGGGAAAAACGTGGTGGAGGTAGAAAAGCAACTGATGAAGTTCGTGCCCAAGCCCTACCTGCTTGATTCCCACCACTGGCTTATCCTGCACGGACGCTACGTCTGCCAAGCCCGAAAGCCCCGTTGCGGGAGCTGTCGGATCGAAGATTTGTGTGAATACAAAGACAAGACATCCGACGATTGAGGAATCATTGATTTTCTTCATCTCACGATTGAAAAAATCTTTTTTACCCGCCCGCGGATTATCGTTATAAGGAGCGCCAACGGCAGTCTTAGCCTGGAGTTAACCTTATGAGCACTGGCAAAGAACAATTGGAAATCGAAGACGACCTTGTGGAGTCGGATGACGATGGAACTGATGCACCTGTTGCAGAAGTGGCCAAGACCAATCTGAGCAAACGCCGCACCATCGACAATCTTCTGGAAGAGCGACGCCTGCAAAAGCAATTGGCCGATTACGATTTCGACCTCTGACCAAGCGGTCGATCACCGGAAGCCTCCCTGACGGAGGCTTTTTTCTGCCGGTCACCCTGGCTACGTAGGGTGTTATACCCTCCTCTACACTAGGCCGTTGCGCTGAGCCAGTTCGATCAGGTCAACCAGAGAGCGGGCATTGAGCTTGAGCAGCAAGCGCGTCTTGTAGGTACTGACCGTCTTGTTGCTGAGGAACATACCGTCAGCGATCTCCTTGTTCGTCTTACCACGGGCCAGTTGCTGCAACACCATCATCTCACGCCCCGACAGACGCTCGACCATATCAGCCTCGCTGGCATTACCCATAGTGGAACGCACCGAGTTCAAAGCCTGGTTCGGGAAATAGCTGTAGCCCGACAAAACGGCTTTGATCGCGCTGAGCAGCTCGGTCAGATCCTGTTGTTTGCACACATAGCCAGCAGCTCCGGCTTGCATGCAACGCATTGAAAAATGCCCGGGAGCTTGAGACGTCAGCACCAACACCTTGAACGGCGCAGGTTGTTTGGTTGAGGACAGCCTGCAAATAACTTCCAGTCCGTCAAGTTTGGGAATTCCAATATCCAGTATGACAATATCCGGCATATGTTCCCGTGCAAGTTGCAACGCATCGACACCGTTATCAGTCTCGGCAACGACTTCATAACCATGACGCTCCATTAGCATACGCACAGCAAGACGAATGACAGGATGATCATCCACGATCAGCACTTTATTCATAAGAAAGTCCAATTTCGCTGTTCGAATTATTCAGAGCAAGCACAATAGCCTAGTCGTTTCCTAGTTGGCATAGCGCTCCCCCCCAAGCAACAGCAAGCAGAGACCCAACCCACAACCATAAAGGAATCGCCCTACAAAAAAACACCAAGTCGGATGTTTCCAGTTTTATGCAGCCTTTCAGACCTTTCCGGGTCCATACATAGTTTGAATGAAATTTCCGGAAAATTAGGTACAGGCGGTAACCCCCCCTCACAGCACTTTCAGGAAATACCCCTTGCCACGACGAAGTAGAGACTGACGTAGCGGGAAAAAAATCGTTTGCTTCAGTTCCAATAAACATATTTTTTTACATCCTGAATTCCTACAGACCTTTCCTTAATTACACTCACATAGCATTTATATGAGTGATTTTTCTGTAAGACCAGTTCCCGCTTAATTATAAAATTCTTAGTACTCCTACAAATTACCCACCGCAATCTGTGCAAATAAATTGATCAGTACAATTTTTGGCGCAATTGCTCATAGATTTAAACGCGGATAAACATGTGGTGTTGCTAAAGTAGCCAGGCAAAAAAAAGCCCCTTGAGTAAGGGGCTTTTTTCAAGCGTATCCGCGACTCAGAACAACGAACGGCCTTTATTGGCAGCAATGCGCATACGCAGTGCATTCAACTTGATAAAGCCTGCGGCGTCTGCCTGGTTGTAGGCACCGCCATCTTCTTCGAAGGTGGCGATGTTGGCATCGAACAGCGACTCATCCGACTTGCGACCGGTGACGATCACGTTGCCTTTGTACAGCTTCAAGCGCACCACACCGTTCACGTGAGCCTGGGAAGCATCGATCATCTGTTGCAGCATCAGACGCTCCGGGCTCCACCAGTAGCCGGTGTAGATCAGGCTGGCGTACTTGGGCATCAGCTCGTCTTTGAGGTGAGCCACTTCACGGTCCAGGGTGATGGACTCGATAGCGCGGTGCGCGCGCAGCATGATGGTGCCGCCCGGGGTTTCGTAGCAGCCGCGGGACTTCATGCCCACGTAGCGGTTCTCGACGATATCGAGACGGCCGATACCGTGCTCGCCGCCGATACGGTTCAAGGTGGCCAGTACGGTGGCCGGGGTCATCTCGACGCCGTCCAGCGCCACGATATCGCCGTTACGGTAGGTCAGTTCCAGATACTGCGGGGTATCCGGCGCCTTTTCAGGGGAGACGGTCCAACGCCACATGTCTTCCTCGTGCTCGGTCCAGGTGTCTTCCAACACGCCGCCTTCATAGGAGATGTGCAGCAAGTTGGCATCCATGGAATACGGGGATTTCTTCTTGCCGTGACGCTCAATCGGGATTGCGTGCTTTTCGGCGTAATCCATCAGCTTTTCACGGGACAGCAGGTCCCATTCGCGCCAAGGTGCAATCACCTTGACACCAGGCTTGAGCGCATAGGCACCCAGCTCGAAACGGACCTGGTCGTTGCCCTTGCCGGTCGCGCCATGGGAAATGGCGTCGGCGCCGGTTTCGTTAGCGATTTCGATCAGGCGCTTGGCGATCAGAGGACGTGCGATGGAGGTACCCAGGAGGTACTCGCCTTCATAGACGGTGTTGGCGCGAAACATCGGGAAAACGAAATCGCGGACGAACTCTTCGCGCAGGTCGTCAATGTAGATCTCTTTCACGCCCATGGCTTGCGCCTTGGCACGTGCAGGTTCGACCTCTTCACCCTGACCCAGGTCAGCGGTGAAGGTCACCACTTCACAGTTATAAGTATCCTGCAGCCACTTGAGGATCACCGAAGTGTCCAGGCCGCCGGAATACGCGAGAACGACCTTGTTTACGTCGGCCATGCCATCACTCCACGGGGTTGTACGGAAAGGCGTCGATTCTACCGATCAAAACCGTGAAATTACAGGGGCGCGACAGCAAATGAAGATAAAGCGACAGATTATGTCGAACGGGCGACCAATGGTCGCACCTTAGGAGGTGTGCGCCGGATTGCTGGGTGTCGCGGCCTGGGGCGCCGGTTTCTCGGGGGCCGCCACTCTTTCCAACTGGATATTCACGCGACGGTTACGGGCGCGATTGGCGGCATTGGTGTTGGGCGCCAGAGGGTAGCTTTCACCGTAGAACCGCAGGGTGATCTGGGATTCCGGGATGCCATTGGCCTTGAAGTAATCCATGACCGCCAAGGCGCGCCGACGCGAGATATCGCGATTACTCAGGCGATTGCCGCTGTTGTCCGAGTGGCCGTTCAACTCGATATGGTTGACGGTAGGATCGGCCTTCATGAATGCGAGAATCACCGACAGCTTTTGCTTAGCCGCTGCATCCAGTTCGATACCGCCGCCGGGGAAGCCCACCACGGTCTGCTTGACCTGATCGTAGTTCATTGGCAGCAATTTAGTCGTACACAACTGATAGTCGCTGTAGGCCTTATTGAATTTCACTGGCAGTAAACGGATCTCCGAATACCCACCCTCACGCCCGTAATGCCGCACAGTAGGCGAACGCCCTTCGAGCAAGCCGATGAACAGACGCCCGGCCTGGGCCTGTGAACTATTGAACAGGACGTCGCCGCTCCCGGCGCGCACCGCTCCCAGATTTATGTCACCGCGACCCGGCTGCCACGGAGCGGCAGCCGCCAACAAGGTGGCCGATCCAGCGCCCAGCGATCCGTTGTAGGCTTTCAGGCGGAATGTCGCCTGCTCGCCGGCTCGACGCACGAACTCACCTGAGCCGAAATCAGTAATCGGCTGGGTCAGACGGCACTCGAACTGGTCGCCTTCCACCTTCCACTCAATATTCTCCAGTCGTGTCTGGAACGTGAGTGCCATTGTAGGCAGACTGGCGAACACACTGAGCAGGGCTAGATAATGCTGGCGCACGGGAGGCTCCACTGGTTTCTACAACACTTCAAAGCGTCATACATCGTTAAGGCATACCCAGTGCTATCGGTCGTATCCCGCAAAACTTGATAGCGAGTGCCTGCACGAGTCTTTTCCGGTAGCATTCCCACCAGATTGACCCGCCTGGAATCCCCAATGTCCGACCGCCTGACCCTGCTGCGTCCCGACGACTGGCACATTCATCTTCGCGATGGTGCTGCGTTGCCCCACACCGTGGCCGATGTTGCGCGCACGTTTGGCCGCGCCATCATCATGCCTAACCTGGTACCTCCGGTGCGTAATGCCGCCGAAGCCGACGCCTATCGCCAGCGTATCCTCGCGGTACGGCCGGCCGGCAGCCGCTTCGAACCGCTGATGGTGCTTTACCTGACCGACCGCACCCAGCCGGAAGAAATTCGCCAGGCCAAGGCCAGCGGTTTCGTGCACGCCGCCAAGCTGTATCCCGCCGGCGCCACTACCAACTCCGACTCCGGCGTGACCAGTATCGACAAGATCCTGCCGGCCATCGAAGCCATGGCGGAAGTCGGCATGCCGCTGCTGATCCACGGTGAGGTCACCCGTGGCGACGTCGATGTGTTCGATCGCGAGAAGATCTTCATCGACGAGCACATGCGCCGCGTGGTGGAGTTGTTTCCGACGCTCAAGGTGGTGTTCGAACACATCACTACGGCCGATGCCGTGCAGTTCGTCACCGAGGCCCCGGCCAACGTCGGCGCGACCATCACTGCGCATCATCTGCTGTACAACCGCAACCACATGCTGGTGGGTGGGATTCGCCCGCACTTCTATTGCCTGCCGATCCTCAAGCGCAATACTCACCAAGTGGCGCTTTTGGATGCCGCCACCAGCGGCAATCCGAAGTTTTTCCTCGGCACTGACTCGGCCCCCCATGCCCAGCACGCCAAGGAAGCGGCGTGCGGCTGTGCCGGTTGCTACACCGCGTACGCCGCTATCGAGTTGTATGCCGAAGCATTTGAACAGCGTAACGCGCTGGACAAGCTCGAAGGCTTCGCCAGCCTCAATGGCCCGCGCTTCTACGACCTGCCGGCCAACACCGATCGCATCACCCTGGTTCGCGACGATTGGACCGCCCCTGCCAGCCTGCCGTTCGGCGAGCTGACTGTCATCCCGCTGCGCGCCGGTGAAACACTGCGCTGGCGCCTGCTGGAGGAAAGCAAGTGAGTGAAGACCATTACGATGACGAACACGAGCACAGTGGTGGCGGTTCCCGCCACCCGATGGCCGAGCGTTTTCGCGGCTATCTGCCGGTTGTCATCGACGTAGAAACCGGTGGGTTCAATTGCGCCACCGACGCGTTGCTGGAAATCGCCGCCACCACCATTGGCATGGATGAGCAGGGTTTTGTGTTCCCGGAGCATACCCACTTCTTCCGCGTCGAACCGTTCGAAGGCGCCAATATCGAAGCCGCCGCATTGGAATTCACCGGGATCAAGCTTGATCACCCGCTGCGCATGGCCGTGAGCGAAGAAGCGGCGCTGACCGATATCTTCCGTGGCGTGCGCAAGGCGTTGAAGGCCAACGGCTGCAAACGCGCGATCCTGGTTGGCCACAACAGCAGCTTCGACCTGGGCTTCCTGAACGCCGCCGTGGCGCGTCTGGACATGAAGCGCAACCCGTTTCACCCGTTCTCCAGCTTCGACACTGCCACCCTCGCCGGCCTGGCCTACGGCCAGACGGTGTTGGCCAAAGCCTGCCAGGCCGCCGGCATCGACTTTGACGGTCGTGAAGCCCACTCGGCGCGTTATGACACCGAAAAGACCGCCGAGCTGTTTTGCGGTATCGTCAATCGTTGGAAGCAGATGGGCGGCTGGGAAGACTTCAACGACTGAGATGGAATCCCACGCATAAAAAAACCGGCCTTCTCAGGCCGGTTTTTTTTACCGTAAACGTGGCTTACAGCTTGCCAGCGTTCTCGGTCAGGTAAGCGGCAACGCCTTCTGGCGAGGCGTTCATGCCTTTGTCGCCTTTTTTCCAGTTGGCAGGGCACACTTCGCCGTGCTCTTCGTGGAATTGCAGCGCGTCGACCAGGCGGATCAGCTCTTCCATGTTACGACCCAGTGGCAGGTCGTTGATGATTTGCGAGCGAACAACGCCCTTGTCATCGATCAGGAAAGCGCCACGGAAAGCCACGCCGCCTTCGGATTCAACGTCGTAAGCCTTGGCGATCTCGTGCTTCATGTCGGCAGCCATGGTGTATTTGACTTTGCCGATGCCACCATCGTTGATGGCGGTGTTGCGCCAGGCGTTGTGGGTGAAATGGGAGTCGATGGACACCGCAACCACTTCAACATTACGCGCCTTGAAATCGTCCATGCGGTGGTCCAGAGCGATCAGCTCCGAAGGGCAGACGAAGGTGAAGTCCAGCGGGTAGAAGAACACCAGGCCGTATTTGCCTTTGATGGCTTCAGACAGTTTGAAGCTGTCGACGATTTCGCCATTGCCGAGAACGGCAGGTACGTCGAAATCCGGGGCTTGTTTACCGACGAGTACGCTCATGGGGTATCTCCTGATGTGGGATGAAGATTGAAGTAAAAGGACCGATCCAGAGTCTGCCGTGTTCAAGCGACAAGCCTGTGACGCAGTCACGCTTCGTGAAGACCGACCATCATACACGGAAAAAACCGTTCGTCAGCGCGAGGGCGCCGGCGCGAAAAGTCCATGAATCTACTTTGACAATCATTCTCGTTAACATTAAGATCCATCGCACTTAAGCCCTAAACCCGCGACGGTTCTCCCTTATGTATGTGTGCCTCTGTACTGGCGTCACCGACGGACAAATCCGCGAAGCAATCTACGAAGGTTGCTGCAGCTACAAGGAAGTGCGTGAAACCACCGGCGTTGCCAGCCAGTGCGGTAAATGCGCTTGTCTTGCCAAGCAAGTGGTACGGGAAACCCTGACGCAGCTGCAGACCGCGCAGGCTTCGCTCCCCTATTCAGCAGAATTTACTCACGCCTGATCGGGCATGTTTTAAAGAACCGAACTTAGTGTTCGGTTTTTTTATGCCCGTAATTCAACTAGTTAGCGTCAAGACGCGGAACACAAACATTCTTATTCCGATTAATTTTCATTTATTATTCAATAACTTAGGTTTGACACTACGGAGTTCGCCGCTCAAACTCCGCCCTATACACAGCTATTACAGGGCAGGACCCCAGTCATGAAAGGCGACATCTCAGTCATCCAGCAACTCAACAAAATCCTTGCCAATGAACTGGTCGCGATCAATCAGTACTTCCTGCATGCGCGCATGTACGACGATTGGGGCCTGGAAAAGCTCGGCAAACGTGAATACAAAGAATCTATCAAGGCCATGAAGGACGCGGATGCGCTGATCAAACGCATCCTGTTCCTGGAAGGCCTGCCAAACGTGCAGGACCTGGGCAAGCTGAACATCGGCGAGCACACCCAGGAAATGCTTGGCAGCGACCTGGGCTTTGAACGCAAGAGCCACAGCGACCTGAAGGCCGCCATCGCTCATTGCGAAACAAGCGCCGACTTCGGCAGCCGTGAACTGCTGGAAGATATCCTCGAAGATCAGGAAGAACATATCGACTGGCTGGAAACTCAACTGGGCCTGATCGACAAAGTCAGCCTTGAGAATTACCTGCAGTCGCAGATGGGCGAATAAACCCAACGCACACAGGCACAAAAAAGCCCCGCTCTCTCACGAGAAGCGGGGCTTTTTGTTACACGGCGATCAAGCGTCAGTTTTGGCTGCCGCGTTTGCCGCTGCTTCTTTGATCAGCGCTTGCAATGAGCCGTCGGCCGCCATCTCAACGATGATGTCGCTACCGCCGACCAACTCACCGGCCACCCACAGTTGTGGGAAGGTTGGCCAGTTGGCGTACTTGGGCAGGTTGGCACGAATTTCTGGGTTTTGCAGGATATCGACGTAAGCGAACTTCTCGCCGCACGCCATGATGGCCTGGGACGCCTTCGCGGAGAAACCGCATTGAGGAGCGTTCGGAGCACCCTTCATGTAAAGCAGAATAGTGTTGTTGGCAATCTGCTCTTTGATCGTTTCGATGATATCCATGGAACACCTCTGCAGGAACTTTGCGACTCACAGGTCGGCACGGTGGCGCATTGTAACGCAAAATTCCCGCAGGGTGCTCGAGCTCCTTACGCCGCGGCGACTTGCACGGGCACGCCATTCAAGGCCGCATTGCCGGACAACTCATCCAACTGCCGCTCGTCGGTCAGGTCATTGGCGCTGGCGCCAGGCTGTTCGCTGGCAATGCTCATCCGCACACCAGGGCGACCATGCCCCCAGCCATGGGGCAGGCTGACCACGCCGGGCATCATGTCCTGACTGGCGACCACCTCCACCTCGATCATGCCGATACGTGAGCTGACCCGTACCCGCTGGCCATCGCTTAGCTGGCGCTGAGCCAGATCGTCGGGGTGCATGTGCAACTGATGGCGCGGCTTGCCTTTCACCAGGCGGTGATAGTTGTGCATCCAGGAATTATTACTGCGCACATGCCGACGGCCGATCAACAACAGCTCATCGGCCATAGGTGCTGGCTGAGCCGCGAAGCGCGCCAGGTCGGCGAGGATCACCGCTGGAGCCGCCTGCACCTTGCCGTTCGCGGTCTTCAAGCGCTCGGCAAGGTTGGGCCGCAGCGGGCCCAGGTCCACGCCATGGGGATGATCGGCCAGCATCGCCAGAGACAACTTGTAGCTGGACGCATCGCCATAAGCCCCGGCACGCAGCCCGTAGTCGATCATCTGCGCCGGCGGCATGGTCGGCTTTAGGGCCGCGCCGGTCTTCGCCGCGAATGCCTGAGCCAAGCCCACGAAGATTTCCCAGTCATGCAACGCACCTTCGGGTTTGGGCAAGATCGCGCGATTGAACCGAGTGACATTGCGCACCGCGAACATATTGAAGGTGGTGTCGTAGTGATCGTTCTCCAGCGCCGATGTGGACGGCAGGATCAGGTCGGCGTAACGCGTGGTCTCGTTGATATACAGATCGACGCTGACCATGAACTCCAGACCATCCAGCGCCTGCTCCAATTGGCGACCGTTCGGCGTAGACAGCACCGGGTTACCAGCCACCGTCACCAGGGCGCGAATCTGGCCATCCCCTTCGGTCAGCATCTCCTCGGCCAGCGCCGATACCGGCAACTCGCCACCGTATTCCGGGCGCCCGGACACCCGGCTCTGCCAGCGGTTGAAATGGCCGCCTCCGGTCGATGCCACCAAATCCACCGCCGGCGACGTGCACAAGGCGCCGCCCATCCTGTCCAGGTTGCCCGTCACCAGGTTGATCAACTGCACCAGCCAATGGCACAAGGTACCGAACGCTTGGGTCGATACGCCCATGCGCCCGTAACAGACAGCCTTGTCCGCTGCGGCGAAATCCCGTGCCAACTGGCGAATCTGCGCGACCGGCACGGCACACTGGCGGCTCATCGCCTCGGCGGTGAAGCCGCTGACCGCACGGCGAACCTCGTCCAGCCCCTCAACCGGCAAATGGCTGACGCGAGTCAGGTTCTCGGTAAACAAGGTGTTGAGCACACCAAACAACAGGGCTGCATCGCCCCCAGGCCGTACGAACAGGTGCTGATCGGCAATTGCTGCGGTTTCGCTGCGCCGGGGGTCGACGACCACCACTTTGCCGCCACGGGCCTGGATCGCCTTGAGGCGCTTTTCCACATCCGGCACTGTCATGATGCTGCCGTTGGACGCCAGTGGATTGCCGCCCAGGATCAGCATGAAGTCGGTGTGATCGATATCCGGAATCGGCAGCAGCAGGCCGTGGCCGTACATCAGGTGACTGGTGAGGTGATGGGGCAATTGGTCCACGGACGTCGCGGAAAACCGGTTGCGCGTTTTGAGCTGGCCCAGGAAGTAGTTGCTATGGGTCATCAGCCCATAGTTATGCACGCTGGGATTGCCCTGATACACCGCCACCGCATTCTGCCCGTGCCGTGTCTGAATATCCGCGAGCCGCTCGGCCACCAGGGCGAATGCTTCCTCCCATGGGATCGGCTGCCATTCGCTGCCCACCCGCAGCATGGGTTGATGCAGGCGGTCGGGGTCGTTTTGAATATCCTGCAGCGCCACAGCTTTAGGGCAGATATGACCACGACTGAAGGTATCCTGCGGGTCGCCCTTGATCGAGGTGATCGCCAGGCGCCCGTCGTCGTTACGGGTGGTTTCCAGGGTCAGACCACAGATGGCTTCACATAGATGGCAGGCACGGTGGTGGAGAGTCTTGGTCATGGCCAGTCTCTTTATAGGGGCTTTGGGCTGACTATGGGCCGGGACCTCAATGGGCGCCAGCATCGTTCGCCCTGTGAATCGCCGGGCATCAGGCCGGGCCATGGCGAAGCATGAGCAAATGTTACAGAACCCCGCCCATACCGGCTGAAACCGACGCAGCCTGGCCCGAGCCCGCCTCCGCGCATTGCAAAAGGTTGCGAGGCCAGTGTACAAATGGGCCGCTGCTGTCAGGAAATTGTCTTCAAACGCGTCTCGGCGCCCTGCTTGAAAACCCCTAAAAACGTAGCCCTATTGGTAAGACGCGACATTTAATGTCAATATCGCGCCTTCCCCTATTTCGTCGCCCCCGTGCGGCTTTCGCCGCAGGTCTCGCCCGTTGTCACAATAAACAAGGCTTTGAGTATCTGCGGTCTGTTGCAAAAGGTAGTTAATGATGAGCGCAAGGCACTTTCTCTCCCTGATGGATTGCACGCCCGAAGAGCTGGTCAGCGTGCTCCGTCGAGGCATTGAGCTTAAAGACCTGCGTAACCGCGGTGTACTGTTCGAGCCTTTGAAAAACCGCGTACTCGGGATGATTTTCGAGAAATCATCCACGCGTACCCGCCTGTCCTTCGAAGCCGGCATGATTCAGCTGGGCGGCCAGGCCATCTTCCTGTCGCCGCGGGACACCCAACTGGGCCGTGGCGAGCCGATCAGCGATTGCGCCATCGTCATGTCGCGCATGCTCGACGCGGTGATGATCCGAACCTTCGCCCACAGCACCCTGACCGAATTCGCCGCCAACTCGCGCGTGCCGGTGATCAACGGCCTGTCCGATGACCTGCACCCCTGCCAGTTGTTGGCCGATATGCAAACCTTCCTTGAGCACCGCGGCTCGATCCAGGGCAAGACCGTGGCCTGGATCGGCGACGGCAACAATATGTGCAACAGCTATATAGAAGCGGCGATTCAATTCGACTTCCACCTGCGCATCGCCTGCCCGGAAGGCTACGAGCCTAACCCTGAGTTCCTGGCCAAGGCCGATGGCCGCGTGCAACTGCTGCGCGATCCAAAAGACGCCGTGGTTGGCGCGCACCTAGTGAGCACTGACGTGTGGACCTCCATGGGTCAGGAAGACGAAACCGCCAAGCGCCTGGCCTTGTTCGCGCCCTACCAGGTCAACCGCGACCTGCTCGACCTGGCCGCACCGGACGTGCTGTTCATGCACTGCTTGCCTGCGCACCGTGGCGAAGAAATCAGCCTCGACCTACTCGACGACCCGCGTTCGGTCGCCTGGGATCAGGCCGAAAATCGCTTGCACGCACAGAAGGCCCTGCTCGAATTTCTGGTCGAGCCGGCGTACCACCACGCATGAGCCATTCATTACTGCTGAACCTGCGCAACCTGGCTTGCGGCTATCAGGACCAACGCGTGGTGCAGAACCTCAATCTGCACCTCAATGCCGGTGATATCGGCTGCCTGTTGGGCTCCTCGGGCTGCGGCAAAACCACAACCCTGCGCGCGATCGCCGGGTTTGAGCCGGTGTACGAAGGCGAGATTAGTCTGGCAGGCGAAGTCATCTCCAGCGCCGGTTTCACCCTGGCGCCGGAGAAACGTCGCATCGGTATGGTGTTCCAGGACTACGCGCTGTTTCCCCATCTGAGCGTGGCCGACAACATCGCCTTTGGCATTCGCAAGCACCCGCAAAAAGAGCGTGTGGTGGCCGAGCTGTTGGAACTGGTCAACCTGAAAAACCTGGGCAAGCGCTTTCCCCATGAGCTGTCCGGCGGCCAGCAACAACGTGTGGCACTGGCCCGCGCCCTTGCGCCGGAACCGCAATTGCTGCTGCTGGACGAACCCTTCTCTAACCTGGATGGCGAATTGCGCCGCAAGCTCAGTCATGAGGTGCGCGACATCCTCAAGGCGCGCGGTACCAGTGCGATCCTGGTCACCCATGACCAGGAAGAAGCCTTCGCGGTGAGCGATCAGGTGGGCGTGTTCAAAGAAGGCCGGCTGGAGCAATGGGACACGCCCTACAACCTCTATCACGAACCGCAGACGCCTTATGTGGCCAGCTTTATCGGCCAGGGCTACTTCATTCGTGGGCAGTTGAGCTCACCGGAGTCGGTCAGCACCGAGCTGGGCGATCTGCGCGGCAACCGTGCCTATACCTGGCCTACGGGCGGTGCGGTGGATGTATTGCTGCGCCCGGACGATATCGTCTATGCGCCCGACAGCGCGTTGAAGGCAAGGATTGTCGGCAAGACCTTCCTCGGCGCGTCCACCCTGTACCGCCTGCAACTGCCGACCGGCGCACAGCTGGAGTCGATTTTTCCCAGCCATGCCGACCACCTGGTGGGCGCGGAGGTTGGCATTCGTGTCGCCGCTGAACACTTGGTACTGTTCCAAGCGTCAGGCAGCGTTGCGGCGCAAATTCCCCAGCTCGAATCCGGCGTACGGCGCTACAGCACTGCCAGCTGAGTCACGAAACGTGTGGGAGTGAGCCGCCTCCCACACGGCATCTTCAGCAATCTGGATTATGCCCGGCCAATTTCGGCAAATTTGGCTTGGGTATGCTCCGCCAGCACTGCCGCCGGCAACTCCACTTCCAACCCTCTCCTGCCTGCGCTGACAAAAATCGTCGCGAAGGGCTGTGCCGTCACATCAATAAACGTGCGCAAGCGCTTCTTCTGCCCCAGCGGGCTGATGCCGCCCAGCAAGTAACCGGTTGAACGCTGCGCGGCCGCCGGATCGGCCATTTCGACTTTCTTGACCCCCGCCGCATGAGCCAGGGCCTTCAAATCCAGACTTCCGACGACCGGTACTACGGCCACCAGTAATTCGCCCTTCTCGCTGCTCGCCAGCAAGGTCTTGAACACCTGCGCCGGGTCGAGGCGCAATTTCTCTGCGGCCTCCAGCCCATAGGAGGCGGCCTTAGGGTCGTGTTCATAACTATGAATACGATGTTCGGCGCGAACTTTCTTCAAAAGATCCAGTGCAGGGGTCATGGATACTCCAAGCGTGGCAAACAGATGGCCAATTCTAGGCCAACCCAGCACGAAACGCTCTAGTGCGCCCACTGCCGTGACACGCATCGGGCGTAGGTGACGTGATCATTCATCAGACCAATAGTTGGAAAGTGACTGACAGTTCACTTTCGACCTTTGACAGCGGTCATTCTTGTCTATATTTTTTCGTTTCCGAATACAGTGGGAAATAATCCTACGCATTCGAGCAGTAAGCCGTAACGGAGATGGGGATCCCCGCCGCGGTGAAAATCGCGCAAGGCCGTTGAGGTCTAGCGCCAGACAAGAAAAACAATTGAGGTTTTCCATGACAACTGCTCTTCAACAGCCTTCACTTTCAAGCCAATGCATGGCCGAGTTTCTGGGCACTGCGCTCCTGATCTTCTTCGGTACCGGCTGTGTCGCTGCGCTCAAGGTCGCGGGTGCCAGTTTTGGCTTGTGGGAAATCAGCATCATCTGGGGGGTCGGCGTGAGCATGGCGATCTACCTGAGCGCCGGGATTTCCGGGGCCCACTTGAACCCGGCGGTGAGTATCGCGCTGTGCCTGTTCGCCGACTTCGACAAGCGCAAACTGCCTTTCTATATCCTCGCCCAGATCGCCGGCGCCTTTTGCTCGGCCGCCTTGGTCTACACCCTCTATAGCAATCTGTTTTTCGATTACGAACAAACCCACCATCTGGTGCGCGGCACTCAAGCCAGCCTTGAGCTGGCGTCGGTGTTCTCCACTTACCCCCATGCGCTGCTGAGCACCGCCCAAGCGTTCTTGGTGGAAATGGTCATTACCGCGATCCTGATGGGCGTGATCATGGCCCTGACCGATGACAACAACGGCCTGCCACGCGGCCCACTGGCGCCGCTGTTGATCGGTCTGCTGATCGCCGTGATCGGCAGCGCCATGGGCCCGCTGACGGGGTTTGCGATGAACCCCGCGCGGGATCTGGGGCCGAAGCTGATGACCTTTTTCGCCGGCTGGGGTGAAATGGCCCTTACCGGCGGCCGCGATATTCCTTATTTCCTGGTGCCGATTTTCGCGCCGATCGTGGGTGCGTGCCTTGGTGCTGCGGCGTATCGCGGCCTGATCGCCCGTCATCTGCCGAGCGCCGCACCTGCTGTAATTGAAACACCTGACACGGCTGTCAACGGCAATACCCGTATTTCCTGAAAGCGCCAGCCTGGCGCCCCTGCCCTTCGCGGCCCAGGCTGATTTCTGACTTCCTATTTCGTTTAAGGCAATCGACATGACCGACCTTCAGAATAAGAACTACATCATTGCCCTCGACCAGGGCACCACCAGTTCGCGGGCAATCATCTTCGATCGTGACGCCAACGTGGTCTGCACCGCCCAACGTGAGTTCGCCCAGCATTACCCGCAAGCGGGCTGGGTCGAACACGACCCGATGGAGATCTTCGCCACCCAGAGCGCGGTGATGGTCGAAGCGCTGGCCCAGGCCGGCCTGCACCATGACCAGGTAGCCGCCATCGGCATCACCAACCAGCGCGAAACCACCGTGGTGTGGGACAAAGTCACCGGCCGCCCGATCTACAACGCCATTGTTTGGCAGTGCCGCCGTAGCACCGAAATCTGCCAGCAGCTCAAGCGCGACGGTCACGAACAATACATCAGCGACACCACTGGCCTGGTCACCGACCCGTACTTCTCGGGCACCAAACTCAAGTGGATCCTCGACAACGTCGAAGGCAGCCGCGAGCGTGCGCGCAGCGGCGAGCTGCTGTTCGGTACCGTCGACAGCTGGCTGATCTGGAAATTTACAGGCGGCAAAACCCACGTCACCGACTACACCAACGCCTCGCGCACCATGCTCTTCAACATCCACACCCTGGAGTGGGATGCGAAGATGCTGGAGATCCTCGACATTCCGCGCGAGATGCTGCCGGAAGTGAAGTCCTCGTCGGAAATCTACGGCCGCACCAAAAGCGGTATCGCCATCGGCGGCATCGCCGGTGACCAGCAGGCCGCACTGTTCGGCCAGATGTGCGTGGAAGCCGGCCAGGCCAAGAACACCTACGGCACCGGCTGCTTCCTGCTGATGAACACCGGCGACAAAGCCGTGAAATCCAAGCACGGCATGCTCACCACCATCGCCTGCGGCCCGCGCGGCGAAGTGGCCTACGCCCTGGAAGGCGCAGTATTCAACGGTGGTTCCACCGTGCAGTGGCTGCGTGACGAGCTGAAGATCATCAACGACGCCCATGACACCGAATACTTTGCCGGCAAGGTCAAGGACAGCAACGGCGTGTACCTGGTCCCTGCTTTCACCGGTCTGGGCGCACCGTACTGGGACCCCTACGCCCGTGGCGCGCTGTTCGGCCTGACCCGTGGCGTACGTGTGGATCACATTATTCGTGCAGCTCTGGAGTCGATTGCCTACCAGACCCGCGACGTGCTGGACGCCATGCAGCAGGATTCCGGCGAACGCCTCAAAGCCCTGCGCGTAGACGGCGGTGCGGTGGCCAACAACTTCCTGATGCAGTTCCAGGCCGACATCCTCGGTACTCAGGTGGAGCGCCCGCAAATGCGTGAAACCACAGCGCTGGGCGCGGCGTACCTGGCCGGCTTGGCCTGCGGTTTCTGGGGCAGCCTGGACGAATTGCGCGGCAAAGCGGTGATCGAGCGCGAATTCGAACCTCAATTGGACGAAAAGGAAAAAGAAAAACTCTACGCCGGCTGGCAAAAAGCAGTCAGCCGCACCCGAGACTGGGAGCCCCACGAAGGCGCCGAATAAGCCAACCTCGGGTTGTAACTGGTAGGGAGCAGATTCCTGCGTCATCATGGGCCACTTTTGTATGGCAGCCCAAAGGACGCCCCATGAATCTGCCTCCCCGCCAGCAACAAATTCTCGAACTGGTCCGCGAACGCGGCTACGTCAGTATCGAGGAAATGGCGCAGTTGTTCGTTGTCACCCCGCAAACCATCCGCCGCGATATCAACCAGTTGGCGGACGCTAATCTGCTGCGTCGCTACCATGGCGGCGCAGCCTATGACTCCAGCGTCGAAAACACCGCGTACGCCATGCGTGCCGACCAGATGCGCGACGAAAAACAACGCATCGGCGAAGCCATCGCCGCCCAGATCCCCGATCACGCCTCGCTGTTCATCAATATCGGTACCACCACCGAATCCATCGCCCGTGCGCTACTGAACCACAGCCACCTGAAAATCATCACCAACAACCTCAACGTCGCCGCCATGCTCAGCGCCAAGGACGACTTCGACGTGCTGCTCACCGGCGGCAATGTGCGACGCGACGGCGGCGTGGTGGGCCAGGCCAGCGTCGACTTTATCAATCAGTTCAAAGTCGACTTCGCACTGGTGGGTATCAGCGGCATCGACGAGGACGGCAGCCTGCTGGATTTCGATTACCAGGAAGTGCGCGTGTCTCAGGCGATCATCGCCAATGCCCGGCAAGTAATTCTGGCGGCGGACTCCAGCAAATTCGGGCGCAATGCCATGATTCGGTTGGGGCCGATCAGTCTGGTGGATTGCCTGGTGACTGACCAAGAGCCGGTGCCGGCGTTGGTGCAGTTGCTGAATCAGCATAAGGTTCGGCTGGAAGTCGTGTAGGGCCTTTACTGATGCTATCGGGGGCAAGCCCCTCCCACACTTTGATGTGTATAACCATTCAAATGTGGGAGGGGGCTTGCCCCCGATAGCTATCAATACTCGCTGAAACATCTCGAGCCTTAGACGGGCCAATGTTCACAATTTTTCCTTTTCCTGCCCTTCGATGAGTTTTTTCAATCGAAGTCGGGTGGCTGTGCCCGCGTTTATCGGCTACCATTTTCGCAAATGAACATTAATGTTCGAATTCCAATACGAAAAAATCGCGAGGCCAGCCGATGAACCCTTCTACCTTGCCTGCTCCACCGCTTGCTGAAGTCTATGACGTTGCCGTTATCGGCGGCGGGATCAATGGCGTCGGCATTGCAGCAGATGCAGCCGGTCGTGGGCTGTCGGTATTCCTTTGCGAAAAGGATGACCTGGCCAGCCACACCTCTTCCGCCAGCAGCAAGCTGATCCACGGCGGTTTGCGCTATCTCGAACATTACGAATTCCGTCTGGTGCGCGAAGCCCTGGCCGAACGGGAAGTGCTGCTGGCCAAGGCGCCGCACATCGTCAAGCAAATGCGTTTTGTCCTGCCGCACCGCCCGCACCTGCGTCCGGCGTGGATGATTCGTGCTGGGCTGTTCCTCTATGACAACCTGGGCAAGCGCGAAAAACTCGCGGGTTCCAAGAGCCTCAAGTTTGGCCCGGACAGCCCACTGAAAAGCGAAATCACCAAAGGGTTCGAGT
Organism: Pseudomonas sp. MD330_10; assembly: GCF_042610415.1. NCBI lineage: Bacteria > Pseudomonadati > Pseudomonadota > Gammaproteobacteria > Pseudomonadales > Pseudomonadaceae > Pseudomonas > Pseudomonas sp. MD330_10. Next base: position 360,294 of record NZ_JBHGZU010000004.1, on the reverse strand, counting down.
ATTCCGACTGCTGGGTCGACGACGCCCGCCTGGTGGTGCTCAACGCCATGGCCGCCCGCGAAAAGGGCGCCCATATCCACACCCAGACCCGGTGCGTCAGCGCCCATCGCAGCAAGGGTCTGTGGGAAATGAACATGGAACGTGCCGACGGCAGCCTGTTTTCGATTCGCGCTCGTGCGTTGGTGAATGCCGCCGGCCCATGGGTGGCCAAATTCATCAAGGATGACCTGAAACTGGATTCGCCCTACGGCATCCGCCTGATCCAGGGCAGCCACCTGATCGTGCCGAAATTGTATGAAGGCGCCCACGCGCACATTTTGCAGAACGAAGACCAGCGCATCGTCTTCACGATTCCGTACCTGAATCATCTAACTATCATCGGCACCACCGACCGCGAATACACCGGTGACCCGGCGAAAGTGGCGATCACCGAGGGCGAAACCGACTACATGCTCAAGGTGGTCAATGCCCACTTCAAGAAGCAACTGAGCCGCGATGACATCGTGCACACCTACTCCGGCGTACGCCCGTTGTGCAACGACGAGTCGGACAACCCATCGGCGATCACCCGCGACTACACCCTGGCACTGTCCGGGAGTACGGGCGAGGCACCAATCCTGTCGGTGTTCGGTGGCAAGTTGACCACCTATCGCAAGCTCGCCGAATCGGCCATGGCCCAACTGGCGCCGTACTTCACGCAGATGCGTCCTAGCTGGACCGCCACGGCCAGCCTGCCGGGTGGTGAGGACATGAGCACGCCCGAAGCGCTGGCCGAGGCGATTCGCGCCAAGTTCGATTGGGTTCCGAGCGAGATCGCACGCCGCTGGTCCACAACCTACGGCAGCCGCACTTGGCGCCTGCTGGAGGGCGTGCAAACCCTGGCTGACCTGGGCGAGCATTTGGGCGGTGGCCTGTACACCCGCGAGGTCGACTATCTGTGCACAGAAGAATGGGCCACCCAGGCTCAGGACATCCTATGGCGCCGCACCAAGCTGGGCCTGTTTACCACTGAGCAAGAGCAGGACAACGTCCAGCGCTACCTGTCCAAGGTTGAGCAGAACCGCAGTAAGTTCCAAGCGGCCTGACCTGCCGCCGCATGGTCTTGAGCCTGCGAGTAACAACCTGAGAGCGCCGCGTTTATTCTGAATAAACGCGGCGCTTTTGCGTTTGTCCCGTACACACTTACGCCGATCGACCAACCAACGGCCATTCGGTTTTCCGAACACGACTTCCCACGCTATTCGGTTTGCCGGATCAAAAGACCGGCGAAATCCCGTAACACAAACTTAATCACCTTTTAAATCATACAGTTAACCTTTTATTTCAAGCCTGGCACGACTCATGCTCTACACTCTTGGACGATTGCCGAGACGCCTCAGGAGCCGTCACGGACATTCGCTGTACAAGAGAGCCGTTTAGCCGGCTTCATAAAAAAAACAAATGTCGAGGAAGTATTGATGCGCATCGTTCCCCATATTTTGGGCGCAGCTATCGCTGCTGCTCTGATCAGCACTCCAGTCTTTGCCGCCGAACTCACCGGCACGCTGAAGAAAATCAACGACTCCGGCACCATCACCCTCGGGCACCGCGACAGCTCCATTCCGTTCTCCTACATCGCGGATGGCTCGGGCAAACCTGTGGGTTACTCCCACGACATTCAGCTGGCCATCGTTGAAGCCCTGAAAAAAGACCTGAACAAGCCCGATCTGCAGACCCGTTACAACCTGGTGACCTCGCAGACCCGTATTCCGCTGGTTCAGAACGGCACCGTCGACATCGAGTGCGGTTCCACCACCAACAACGCCGAACGCGCCCAGCAAGTCGCTTTCACCACCAACATCTTCGAAATCGGCACCCGTCTGCTGGTCAAGAAAGACAAAGATGGCAAGCCAAGCTATGCCGACTTTGCCGACCTTAAAGGCAAGAACGTCGTGACCACCGCCGGCACCACGTCCGAGCGCATCATCAAGTCGATGAACGCCGACAAGCAGATGGGCATGAACATCATCTCCGCCAAAGACCACGGCGAATCCTTCCAGATGCTTGAAGGCGGCCGCGCCGTAGCGTTCATGATGGATGACGCCCTGCTGGCCGGTGAGGAAGCCAAGGCCAAGAAGCCGGATGACTGGGTAATCACCGGTACTCCGCAGTCTTTCGAAGCCTACGCCTGCATGGTCCGCAAAGACGACCCAGCGTTCAAGAAAGCCGTGGATGACGCCATCATCGGTCTGTACAAGTCCGGCGAGATCAACAAGATCTACGCCAAGTGGTTCGAAAGCCCGGTTCCACCTAAAGGCCTGAACCTCAACTTCCCGATGAGCGACAAGGTCAAGGAACTGATCCAGAACCCGACCGATAAGCCGGCTCCGGAAGTAAAGATCTAAAAGCTGACTAACCTTATCTCCTGAGGGAGCCAACCCTCCCTCAGGCGTCTGTTACTACCTGCTGGTTTTAACTTGGAACACTCGACCTGGCGGTTTTCGAGCCGATCGCGTGTGCCTGGCGTTCAACGTCAGGCGGGAATGGATTTTCCCCAAGCGGGTGCTTGTACATCGATCGATTTCGGGGGAGACCCTAATGAATTACAACTGGGACTGGGGCGTGTTCTTCAAGTCCACCGGCGTGGGCAGCGAGACTTATCTCGACTGGTACATCGCCGGCTTGGGCTGGACCATCGCCATCGCCGTCGTGGCATGGATCATCGCCTTGCTGCTGGGCTCCATTCTGGGGGTCATGCGCACCGTGCCGAACCGGCTGGTATCCGGCATTGCGACCTGTTACGTGGAGCTGTTCCGTAACGTGCCGTTGCTGGTGCAGCTGTTTATCTGGTACTTCCTGGTGCCCGACCTGCTGCCGCAGAACCTGCAGGACTGGTACAAGCAGGACTTGAACCCGACCACCTCGGCCTACCTGAGCGTTGTCGTGTGCCTGGGCCTGTTCACCGCGGCCCGTGTCTGCGAACAAGTGCGCACCGGTATCCAGGCGCTGCCACGCGGCCAGGAAGCCGCCGCCCGCGCCATGGGCTTCAAGCTGCCGCAGATCTACTGGAACGTGCTGCTGCCCCAGGCCTACCGCATCATCATCCCGCCCCTCACCTCGGAATTCCTCAACGTCTTCAAGAACTCCTCCGTGGCGTCCTTGATCGGCCTGATGGAACTGCTGGCGCAAACCAAACAGACCGCCGAGTTCTCGGCCAACCTGTTCGAAGCCTTCACCCTGGCCACGCTGATCTACTTCACCCTGAACATGAGCCTGATGCTGCTGATGCGCCTGGTCGAGAAGAAAGTCGCAGTGCCCGGCCTGATCTCCGTGGGGGGTAAATAATGGAACTCGATTTCAGCGGTATCATCCCCGCCATGCCCGGCCTGTGGAACGGCATGATCATGACCTTGAAGCTGATGGTCATGGGCGTGATCGGCGGTATCGCCCTGGGCACGATTCTCGCGCTGATGCGCCTGTCGTCCAGCAAACTGCTGTCGCGTCTGGCCGGCGCCTATGTGAACTACTTCCGCTCGATCCCCCTGCTGCTGGTGATCACCTGGTTCTACCTGGCGGTGCCGTTCGTGCTGCGCTGGATCACCGGCGAAGACACCCCAATCGGTGCGTTCACCTCCTGCGTCGTGGCTTTCATGATGTTCGAAGCCGCGTACTTCTGTGAAATCGTGCGGGCCGGCGTGCAGTCGATCCCCAAGGGCCAGATGGCGGCAGCACAGGCCATGGGCATGACCTACGGCCAGACCATGCGCCTGATCATCCTGCCCCAGGCGTTCCGCAAGATGACCCCGTTGCTGCTGCAACAGTCGATCATCCTGTTCCAGGATACGTCGCTGGTCTACACCGTGGGCCTGGTGGACTTCCTCAACTCCGCCCGCTCCAACGGCGATATCATCGGCCGCTCCAATGAGTTCCTGATCTTCGCCGGTGTCGTCTACTTCATCATCAGCTTTTCCGCCTCGCTGCTGGTCAAGCGTCTGCAAAAAAGGTTTGCCGTATGATCTCTATCAAGAACATCAACAAGTGGTATGGCGACTTCCAGGTGCTGACCGATTGCAGCACCGAGGTTAAAAAAGGCGAAGTAATCGTGGTGTGCGGGCCCTCCGGCTCGGGCAAATCCACCCTGATCAAGTGCGTGAACGCGCTGGAACCGTTCCAGAAAGGCGACATCGTGGTCGACGGCACTTCCATCGCCGACCCGAAGACCAACCTGCCGAAACTGCGCTCGCGCGTGGGCATGGTGTTCCAGCACTTCGAGCTGTTCCCACACCTGACCATCACCGAAAACCTGACCATCGCGCAGATCAAGGTGCTTGGCCGCAGTAAGGAAGAAGCCACCAAGAAAGGCCTGCAATTGCTTGAGCGCGTCGGCCTGTCGGCACACGCCCACAAGCATCCTGGCCAGCTCTCCGGTGGTCAGCAGCAACGTGTGGCGATTGCCCGCGCCCTGGCCATGGACCCGATCGTCATGCTGTTCGACGAACCGACCTCGGCCCTGGACCCGGAAATGGTCAACGAAGTGTTGGATGTAATGGTGCAACTGGCTCAGGAAGGCATGACCATGATGTGCGTGACCCACGAAATGGGCTTCGCCCGTAAAGTGGCCGACCGCGTGATCTTCATGGATGCCGGCAAGATCATCGAAGACTGCCCGAAAGAAGAATTCTTCGGCGACATCAGCGCCCGCTCCGAGCGCGCGCAGCAGTTCCTCGAGAAAATCCTGCAGCACTAAGCAATTAAGCCCGAGCCAGTGTGGGAGGGGGCTTGCCCCCGATAGCTGTGTGTCAGTCGGTACATCTGTTACTGAGCCACCGTCATCGGGGGTAAGCCCCCTCCTACATGGCAAGCTCTGGTTGACCCAAGGCATCTGTGATGAAATGCGACCCCAACCAATTTCGCGCCGCACCGCCATCACTTGCCGTGAAACCTCGCCTGATTCGCCAGTTGTTCCTGCCGCCGTTGATCATCGCCCTGATGATCGGCCTGGGTTACATCGGCTTCTGGATCAGTGAGTACTATGGCATCCGCACCCTCAGCGACAACGGCGAACGCCAGTTGGAGCTGCATGCCCGTACCGTCGAGAGCGAGATCAGCAAATACACCTACCTGCCCAGCCTGCTGGAGCTGGAAACCAGTGTCTCCACGCTGCTGGCCGACCCGAATCAAGAAACCCGCAAAGCCGTCAACGATTACCTCGAAGGCCTGAACCGACGCAGCCGCAGCCGGGCCATCTACGTGATGGACACCACTGGCCGCGTACTCGCCACCAGTAACTGGCGCGATGCCGACAGTTACCAGGGGGAAGACCTGTCCTTCCGCGCATATTTCCAGAACGCCGTGCGCGGCCAGCCCGGTCGTTTCTACGGCATCGGCAGCACCAACGGCGAGCCTGGCTACTACCTGGCCCATGGCCTGGAGGAGCACGGCAAAATCATTGGCGTCGCCGTGGTCAAAGTGCGCCTCGAAGCCCTGGAAGAGCGCTGGCAGCGTGCGCGCCTCGAAGCGTTCGTGAGCGACGAGAACGGCATCATCATTCTCTCCAGCGACCCGGCCCGCCGCCTCAAGGCCGTGCGTCCACTGAGCGACGAGGTCAAAGAACGCCTCGCCCACAGCCTGCAATACTACTGGGCCACCTTGAACGAGCTGGAGCCCCTGGCACGCGAGCGTTTGAAGGAAGGAACGGAAAAACTGACCTTCCCGGCCAACAGTGAAGTGGTCAACGACGAGCACGAGGTCAGCTACCTGGCGCAATCGCGCCCGCTCAATGACACACCCTGGAGCTTCACCCTCCTCACCCCACTCAACGACCTGCGTCGCGCAGCGATCAATCAGGGCATCCTGGTGGCGGTCGCCTTCGGCCTGGTGGCATTCCTGCTGATTGCCTGGAACGAGCGACGCAAGGTCATCGCCACCCGCCTCGCCGCGCGGGAAGCCTTGCAGGAAGCCAACAGCCAACTGGAGCGGCGGATCGCCGAACGCACCGCCGACCTGCGCGCCAGCAACGAACGGCTCAAGGGCCAGATCCGCGAACGGCGCCAGGCCGAAGAAACCCTGCGCCGCGCCCAGGATGAACTGGTGCAGGCCGGTAAACTGGCGGCCATCGGCCAGATGTCCACCAGCATCGCCCATGAATTGAACCAGCCGTTGGCGGCGCTGCGCACCTTGTCCGGCAATACCGTGCGCTTCCTCGAACGCGGCGCGCTGGACACCGCCAGCACCAACCTCAAGACCATCAACGAACTGATCGACCGCATGGGCCGCATCACCGCCAGCCTGCGCTCGTTCGCCCGGCGTGGCGACGACCAGGGCCAAGCCAGCCTGGCCAAGGCTGTGGACGCCGCGCTCCAGGTGCTGAGCGCGCGTCTGGACAACCTGCCACTGACCTTGCACCGTGACTTTACCGACGCCCCATTGCAGATCGATCAAACGCGCCTGGAGCAGATCCTGGTCAACCTGATCGGCAACGCCCTGGATGCCATGCAGGCCCAGCCGGCGCCCGAACTGTGGCTGGAGGGCAGCAACGCCGAGGGCAAATACCGCTTGCAGGTGCGCGACAATGGCCACGGCATCGACCCCGAGGCGCGCAAACATTTGTTCGAACCGTTCTTTACCACCAAACCCGGCGAACAAGGCCTGGGCCTGGGGCTGACCCTGTCGGCCAGCCTGGCGGCGGCCACCGGCGGCAACCTCGCCGTGGAACACCCGCCCAGCGGTGGTACGGCCTTTGTCCTGAGCCTGCCATTGGCGGGCGCTCACCCCACTGAGTCGACATGAATACAGACCCCAATGACCTCACCGTCCTGATCGTCGAAGACGACCCCCATGTGCTGCTCGGTTGCCAGCAGGCCCTGGCGCTGGAAGACATCACCAGTGTGGGGGTGGCCAGCGCCGAGGAAGCCTTGAAGCGCGTCGGCGAGAACTTTGCCGGCATTGTCATCAGCGATATCCGCCTGCCGGGCATCGACGGCCTGGAGCTGCTCACCCGCCTCAAAGCCCTGGATAAAAGCCTGCCGGTGGTGCTCATCACGGGGCACGGCGATATTTCCATGGCCGTCGGGGCGATGCGCAACGGCGCCTATGACTTCATGGAAAAACCCTTCTCCCCCGAACGCCTGGTGGACGTCGCCCGGCGCGCCCTGGAGCAGCGCGGGCTGGCGCGGGAAGTCTGGGCGCTGCGCCGTCAACTGGCCGAACGCGACTCCCTGGAAGGCCGAATCATCGGGCGTTCGCCGGCCATGCAGAACCTGCGCGAATTGATCGCCAATGTCGCCGACACCTCAGCCAATGTGTTGATCGAAGGTGAGACCGGCACAGGCAAGGAACTGGTCGCCCGCTGCCTGCATGATTTCAGCCGGCGCCACGCCCACCAGTTCGTCGCCCTGAACTGCGGCGGCTTGCCGGAAAACCTGTTTGAAAGCGAGATTTTCGGCCACGAAGCCAACGCCTTCACTGGCGCCGGCAAGCGGCGTATCGGCAAGATCGAACACGCCCATGAAGGCACGCTGTTCCTCGACGAAGTGGAAAGCATGCCCATCAACCTGCAGATCAAACTGCTGCGGGTGTTGCAGGAACGCACCCTGGAACGCCTCGGCTCCAACCAGAGCGTGGCGGTGGATTGCCGAGTGATTGCCGCGACCAAATCCGACCTGGACGAGCTGAGCCGCGCCAGTCAGTTCCGCAGCGACCTGTATTACCGCCTCAACGTAGTCACCCTGGAGTTGCCGCCACTGCGCGAGCGCCGCGAAGACATCCTGCAATTGTTCGAGCATTTCCTGCAGCAGTCCTCCCTGCGTTTCGACCGCACCGCGCCGGAGCTGGATAACCAGACCCTATCCAGCTTGATGAGCCACGACTGGCCCGGCAACGTCCGCGAATTGCGCAACGTCGCCGAACGCTTCGCACTCGGCCTGCCCGCATTCAAAAAAAGCGGCGCCAGCAGCGGCGGCCAGGGGTTGGCCTTTACCGAGGCGGTGGAAGCCTTTGAGCGCAATTTGCTGATGGACGCCCTGCAACGCAGCGGCGGCAACCTGACCCAAGCCAGCCAGGAGCTGGGAATGGCCAAGACCACGCTGTTCGACAAAGTCAAAAAATATGGGTTGAGTCACTGATGGATCTGTTTCTGAAGGCCGCCCTGGGCGCGGCGGTGGTGCTGATACTCGCCGCGCTGGCCAAGACCAAGAACTACTACATCGCCGGGCTGGTGCCGCTGTTCCCGACCTTTGCGCTGATCGCCCACTACATCGTCGGCAAAGGCCGCTCGGTGGAAGACTTGAAGACCACCATCCTGTTCGGCATGTGGTCGATCATTCCGTACTTTGTGTACCTGGCTGCGTTGTATGTGATGGTCGACCGAATGCGCCTGGAGGCTTCTTTAGCCGTAGCGGCAGTAGCGTGGCTAATCGCCGCAACTGTGCTGGTAAGCGTCTGGGTACGCCTTCACACCTGACACACTGCGGTCAAACATGTGGGAGGGGGCTTGCCCCCGATAGCTGTGTGACAGTCAGCTCATCTGTAACTGGGCCACTGCAATCGGGGGCAAGCCCCCTCCCACCTTTGAAAGTTATTGCCTGGGCTGGATCAACTGAATCCCCTAACTGACTGGCATTAGGGCAAGCCTCCTCCCACAGTTTTATCCCGGTTGAGTCAGCGGACTATTTTGTCGACCTGGATGCCCAGCTTCTTCAGGCGATACCAGAAGCTGCGCTCGGAAATCCCGATCTTTGCCGCCGCCGCGGCCTGTACGCCGTTGCTCTCCTGTAACGCCGCCAGGATGTAGGCTTTCTCGACCTCGGCCAGCGCCGCATCCAAGTCCTGGGGAATGCCGGGGCCGTCGCTGAGAATCGTCGCCACGCCGCCCTCGCTGGGCTTGGAAGCAAACAGATAGCCTGGCAAATCGATGTCTTCGATCACGGGCGTGGCTGCCACGATGGTCGCGCGCTCCACGCAGTTTTGCAGCTCGCGGATATTACCCGGCCAGTGATACGCCGCCATGGCCTGCAAGGCCTCGGGGCTGAAACCGGTGATGCGTTTGCCGGCGGTGGCGCTCAGGGTCTGGGCGAAATGCCGGGCCAGGGGCGCGATGTCTTCCACCCGCTCGCGCAGGGCCGGTAGCGGGATCGGGAACACATTGAGGCGGTAATACAGGTCTTCGCGAAACTCTTTGTTGGCCACTGCATCCAGCAGGTTTTTATTGGTGGCGGCGATCACTCGCACGTCCACCTTGCGCTCACGCGGGTCGCCCACCGGCTCGATCACCCGCTCCTGCAAAGCGCGCAGGATCTTGGCCTGCAAGGCCAGGGGCATATCGCCTACTTCATCGAGAAACAACGTGCCCTTGTCGGCCTGCTGGAAGCGCCCGACCCGGTCCGACACCGCGCCGGTGAACGCGCCCTTGCGATGGCCAAACATCTCGCTTTCCAACAAGCCTTCGGGAATCGCCGCGCAGTTGACCGCCACGAAGGGTTTGTCGGCGCGGCTGCCGTGCTTGTGGATGGCGCGCGCGACCATTTCCTTGCCGGTACCACTCTCGCCAGTCAGCAGGATGGTGGCGCTGCTGTCGCGCACCGAATCCACTGCCTGGAGCACCTTGCGAAACGCCGGGCTGTCGCCCACCAGGCTGTCGAACTGCGCGTGCTCATCCAGCTCGGCGCGCAGGCGTGCGTTGTCGCGCAGGATGTCGCGAAACTGCAGGGCTTTGGCCACGGTGATATCGAGTTCGTCGATATCGAACGGCTTGGCGATGTAGTCATAGGCGCCGTTACGCATCGACTGCACAGCGTTTTTCACTGTGCTGTAGGCAGTCATCACGATCACCGGCACGTGGGGGTAGCGCGTTTTGATTTCCGCCAGCAGCGCCGCACCGTCCATGCCCGGCATGCGCCAGTCACTGATCACCAGGTCGATGTCTTCCTGCTCCAACACCTTGAGCGCGTGCAGGCCGTTGCCGGCGGTGAATACTTGAATGCCGTTCTGGCCCAGGGCCGAGGCGAGCAAATCACACAGCTTGGGCTCATCGTCGACTACTAATACGTTATGCGTCATGACTGTCCTCGTCGTCTTCGCCCCGCGCCGGAATGTACAGGCTGAAGGTGGCGCCGGCCTCTTTCTCACTGGCGCATTCGATGCTGCCGTCGTGACTTTCCATGATCGAATAGACCTTGGCCAGCCCCAGCCCCGTGCCCGAAGCCTTGGTGGTGACAAACGGCGTGAAGATACGCTCGATCATCTCGGCGGGAATACCTTGGCCGCTGTCGGCAATGCTGATGACGGTGTTGTCGCCCACGCTGCGAATGCCCAAGGTCAAACGCCCGCCGTCGGGCATGGCGTCGATAGCGTTGATGATCAGGTTGAGACACGCCTGTTTGAGTTGGCGGGCATCGGCATACAGCGTCGCCCCCGGCGCCTGGTCGTCGATCTGCGCATCGATGTTATGGGTGGCCAGTTCTGGCGCGCAGAAGCCGAGGATTTCTTCCACCAGTGCACGCGCCGGTTGCACCACGCGCAGCGGCGGGTTGGGCTTGGCAAAGTCGAGAAACTCGGTGATCAGGTCATTGATGCGGCTGACTTCACTGATCACGTATTCGAGGTGGCGCTTGTCGGCGTCCGGCAGGTCGGCGCGGCGGTGCAGCAACTGGGTGGCGGTCTTGATGATGCCCAACGGGTTGCGGATCTCGTGGGCCAGGCCCATGGCGACTTCGCCCAGGGCATGCAGGCGGTCGCGGCGCCGCAATTGGGCTTCGAGCTGGTGCAATTCGCCCAAGCGTTCGGTCATGTGGTTGAAGGTGCTGCTCAACTGGGCCAATTCGTCGCCGCCGCTGACCTCGACGCGGTGCGCATAATCGCCTGAGATCACCGCGCTGACGCCCTGGGACAGATCCCGCAGCGGCTTGGTCAGGCGTCGCGACACCAGCACCCCGGCCGCCAGGGACAACGCCGAGCTGAGCACAAAGATCAGCACGAACAAGTTGCTCTGGTTGACCAGCCCCACCAGGCTGGTGTGGCGCAGCAACCCGCTGAAAATCACGCCTTGCAACTCGCCGGCGTCGTTGAAGATTGGCCAGTACAGGCCGCTGTAGTTATGGGTGAACTGCTCGCTGGGTTGGCGCGTGCTGCGCATCGCGGTTTCGACGTCCTTGGGGATGCGCGAGGGGTGATCCTCGAAGCGTTGGGTCGAAAAGATTTCCGAGAAGCCGTCCGGGTTGGCCAGGTACAGGCGCAGGTCTAGGGAATGCACATCGGCCACGCTGGTGAGGAAGCTGCTGTCCAGGTAGGTGCCGACCAACAGCACATAGTCGACGCCCTCCTGGGTGGTCTCGAAGGTGGAGACCACGATGCCGGTGGACACACCGCCCACCTGCACGGTCTGCAATACGGTGTTCCGGGCCAGGCTGATCTGTTTGACGATGTCGTCGGCGGCGGTGCTGAACACCGGTTTGTTGTCACTCACGCGGATCAGCGCGACCACATCGATGTCGGTGGCATCGGCTATGTCCGCGGTCAGACGATCGTGCTTGGCGGCTTGCCTGCTCTCTGGCGGACTGGTGTAGCGCAAGAACAGTTTGGCCATGCGCGCGTTGTCGTGAAGGATATCGTCGATCTCGTCCTTGACGATCTTGGTCGACTCCTGCAGCCAGATGCGCACGTTGCTGTCGAAAATTTCCGACAGCGTGGTGGCGGCCAATTCCGCCGCAATCATGGTGGGGATCACGCTGACCAACCAGAACGCCAGCACCAGCTTGCGCTGGACACTCCAGCGCGAAATGGCAAACGGACGGGCTTTCTGGCGGGTCTTGGTGATCATCGGGTTTCGCTTATTGCGGCAGCCATGGCAGGGTCGGAACGATCCGGTCGAATAAACAGTTTTACCAGCGCGAGCAGTCCGTTGACCAGGCGGTTGCGGTGTCGGAAGAACACCTGGTTGCCCTGGAACTCGCAGCCCAGGCGCAGCTTACTGGCATACCCGGCCTGCCCGCACTCGTACGCTGCAATTTTGTGTTGAATACAGTAGTCGACATTGGTCAGCCAACTGCGAAAGTACAGGTTGTGGTCGCGGGTGAAGGCGACGTCATGCCCGAAGAACTTGTCCACCAGCCGATGTTCGTCCCTGAGCATGAGGTTGAACGCCACCAGTTGCTCGTCCACCCAGTACAGCACACACACCGCGCGCCCTTCGAGGCGTTCGAGCACGCCGGTGAAGTAGTCGGCGGGCAAGCGTTCGAACTGCAATTCGGCGCGGGTAAGCGTGGCTTCGTACAGCCTCATGACCTCGGGCAGCACATCATCGATATTGTCCCGCCACTCGACACGCGGGCCTGGCGCGCGCAGCTTGCGGCGCAGGTCCTTGCGCGTGGATTTGCCCAGCGAGCCGAGGTAGGCGTCCACCGAGCCATAGGGCAGCGGCAGCACGCCGGTGGGCAGGCTCGGCATGCTCTGGAAACCGGCGGCGCGGCAACTTTCGCGCCAGTGCGGGTCATGGCTGGGGGCATCCTTGACCGCCAGCAGGCCGATGCCGAGGTCATCGGCGTCCTGTCGCGCGGCGTGCAACAGGTGCTTGAGCAACAGCGGTCGGCGCGCGGCCGGCACGTCACTGGCAAACCCGACGTCGCAGCGCTCGGCCACCGGCGAGCCCACCGCATACAACCCCAACTGCAAAGCCCCGGGCCACACGCGTTGCAAGCGCGTGGTCAGGCGCTTGCCGACACCGGACACGGTGGTGTCGAGGCGGTAATGGGTGATAAAGGCCGGCGCCACGGCCACCAGCGTTCCATTGTCGTACACGGCCAGGTAGCGCCATTGAAAATCCTCGATGGCGGCGTTTTCCACGGCGACGTAGTAGTCCCAGTCCTCCAGCGCACCAGGAAAACAATCGTTCCAGGCACTGCGCTGGAGCGCCCGGATGGTTGCAAAGGCTTGGGTGGTGATCACGTGTTCCCCTTTTTTGGCTGAGGATCTAGTTGGGTCAGGTCGCTTGGTGAGCAGGCTTGACCTGCTCACCAACAAGAGCTTGCTTGGCGCACAGCCCGCTCAGCACAACAGTCGCGTTAACCACAACACGCCAACACATCATCGTTCGCCCGTTCGCGGATGAAAGCGGCGCTCAGTTCGATCACCCGCCGGTATTGCAGGTCGACGGTGATCATGTGGTAGCAGTCGTCCAGCAGGATCTTGGTCACCGGCCCGCCGAGGTGGCGTTCGACGTAGTCGGCGTTCCAGCGGCTGGTGATATCGTCTTCGATCGAATGCAGCACCAGCGCCGGGACGTTGATCGACGGCATGCGTTTTTTCACCACGGCGTTCATCCAGTGCAACTCGCGCACCGTCACCCCTTCCATGGTCAATAACCCCGCCTCGCTGCTTTCACCCTCCTTCATCTGCCGCTCGACGATTGCCCGCAACCGTTGGTTCTTGATGCCGTAGGGCGGCTTTTCAGTAAACCGGAACAGGCGCACGCCGAACGGGATGCGGATCAGCAACGGCGTGATGAACGCCATTTTGCTGATGCTCCAGCCGTCGTACTTAAGGGTGGTGGAATACATCAGCAGCCCGGCGACTTGGCCCGGATGCTCCGAAGCCAGGTACATCGACATCACCGCGCCCATGGACAAGCCACCGACGAACACTTGCCCATGCCGCTGGCGCACCTGCACGAAGGTCTTGCGCACGCCTTCGTACCAGTCGCGCCAGCCGGTGGCCTGCAAGTCGCTGTTGCCGCCACAGTGCCCGGCCAGGGTCGGCACGTACACCGTGCACGTACCGTCCTTGGCCAGGCCCTTGGCGACCTGGCGCAATTCGTTCGGGGTGCCGGTCAGGCCATGGATCAACAGGACCCCGACCGGACCGTTGCCCAGCACGAAACCGGCATCACCTTCACCGAGGTCGAACCCGTGACTGTTCACCGGTTGGTCGCCCGTACCAGCAGTTGTTCCAGCAGCTTGAGGCCCAGTTCGATTTCCGGGTAGCTGATTTCCAGGGACGGCGCCAGGGTGATCACGTTTTTGTAGTAACCGCCTACGTCGAGGATCAGGCCGAGTTTCTGCCCGTCGACCACCATATCGCCCTTCATGCCTTCCTCGACCATGTAGTCCAGGGTTGCCTTGTCCGGGGTGAAACCGTCCGGGCCGCAGATTTCGCAGCGCAGGGCCAGGCCCAGGCCGTCCACGTCACCGATGATCGGGAAACGCTTCTGCAAATCCTGCAAACCTTCAAGGAAGAACTTGCCCTTGGCCATCACCATCGCGCCGTAGTCGACTTCGTTGGTCATCTTGAACATTTCCAGGCCCACCGCCGTGCCCAGCGGGTTGGAGGCGAAGGTGGAGTGGGTCGAGCCTGGCGGGAAGATCTTCGGGTTGATCAACTCTTCGCGAGCCCAGATACCACCCAGGGGGTTGAGGCCGTTGGTCAGCGCCTTGCCGAACACGATCACATCGGGCTGCACGTCGAAGTGCTCGATCGACCACAGCTTGCCGGTGCGGTAGAAGCCCATCTGGATTTCATCGGAAACCAGCAGAATGCCGTGCTGATCCAGCACCTGCTTGAGTTCGCGATAGAAGTTCATCGGCGGGATCACGTAACCGCCGGTGCCCTGGATCGGTTCGACGTAGAACGCGGCGTATTCGCTCTGCCCGACTTTCGGGTCCCACACGCCGTTGTATTCGGTCTCGAACAGCCGCGCGAATTGCTGCACGCAGTGGCTGCCATATTCTTCCTTGGTCATGCCCTTGGGCCCACGGAAGTGGTACGGAAACGGGATGAACTGCGCGCGCTCGCCAAAGTGGCCATAGCGGCGACGGTAGCGGTAGCTGGAAGTGATCGACGAAGCACCGAGGGTGCGCCCGTGGTAACCGCCTTCGAAGGCGAACATCAGGCTTTTGCCGTTGGTAGCGTTGCGCACCACCTTCAGGGAGTCTTCAATCGATTGCGAGCCGCCGACATTGAAGTGCACGCGACCGTCGCGACCGAACTTGTTCTTGGCGTCCACCGCGATCATTTCCGACAGCTCGATCTTGCCCTTGTGCAGGTACTGGCTGGCGATCTGCGGCAGGGTATCGATCTGCTGTTTCAGCGCGTTGTTCAGGCGTGGGTTGGCGTAGCCGAAGTTGACCGCCGAGTACCACATTTGCAGGTCGAGGTAGGCCTGGTCTTCGGTGTCCCATACGTAGGAGCCTTCGCAGCGGCTGAAAATGCGCGGCGGCTCGATGTAGTGGACGGTGTCCCCGTAGGAGCAATACTTGGCTTCTTTATCCAGAAGCACCTGGTCTTCGGCGGTAGCGATGCGGATATCAGACATGATGGAAGAGTTCCTGAGAGTCGGTAGCAAAGGAGGTGGCGTTGGCGGCAAGGCTCTGCGGGAGCCGCGCCAGCAGTGCGGTCACTTCGGCGAAGGTGTCGAAGCGCGCGTGGGGGATGGCGTTGGCGGTGCAGTACTCGGCGAGGCCGCCCTTGGCGAACACGAAGTCGGCGGTGGACGCCACGCACATGTCGGACTTGCCGTCGCCGATCACCAGCACCCGCTTGTTGCCTGGCGTGGATTTGCACTTGCAGTTGCCGGATGCAGCGCGGCAGGCATCGCTGGAATACGGGAAGTCGATGCGCCAGCTGTTCTGGTCGACCTGGCGCAGGCGGTTGGCGAGGATCGGCAGCAAGGTCACGTAGTTGCGCGACAAAATCCGCGCAATGCCTTGCTCGATGCCGTCGCTGACCACTTCCAGGCTCGCCCCCAGGCCGAGGACGTGATCGACGAAGTCCGGAAAGTCCGGGTCGATCTCGACGCTGTCGAAGTACGCCAGCAGCTCGCTGGGCGTGGCTTTGATCAGCGCCAGTTGGCGGCTCAGGCATTCGCGTGAACCGATATGCCCGTCCAGCCATTGCTGCTCGATGGTTTCCCACTCGGGGCCGGCGAAGCGTTGGAGGACGTTGTCGATGACATCGGTGGGCGTGATGGTCCCGTCGAAGTCACACACGATATGCCAGTCAATCATCTGCGTTTACCTTGAAGAGGGCGCGCTGCATGCGCTTGCACCAGGGGTAGAGCAGAGACTGTGCCAACTGGCCATCACCCCATGGGGCCGGGGCTTTGCTCGGGGTACGCAGGTGATAAGTGTCGTGGAAGCTACAATTTTTGTAGCTTGCTACAAACAAGATGAGTGCTTGCACGGCCGCCATGCTTTGCGCGTTCATGCGCGGGTATTCAATCAAGGAACAGTGACCATGTTGAGGATCACCCGCGCGGCATTCGCCGGTTTACTTGGCCTGTGGAGTGTCTCCAATGCCGCGTTGGCCGACGGCATCAGCGGTGAAGTCGGCGCCGGCCTGAGCTACCAGCCCCACGACCCGACCGGCAGCCGCTACGAAACCCGGCCGGTGCCCTATGTGGACCTGGACTGGGGCAATGTCAGCCTCAGCACCGACGACGGCCTGACCTGGAGCGCGTTGAACACCCACGGTTTCAGCGCTGGGCCGTATATCAATTACCTGCAGGGACGTACTTCCAACGGCTCGCTACAGGGCCTGCGCAATGTGTCGGACATGGCTGAGATCGGTGGTTTCGTGCAGTACGCACCGGCTGATTTCTGGCGGGTCTACGCGCAGTTGGGCCAGGCCGTTGGCGGCGGCCACGCCCAGAGCGGCACGTTGGGCAAACTGGGTGGCGAACTGGGCTACCCGCTGGGCGGCGGAATCATCGGCAGCAGCGGCCTGGTGGCGCATTTCGCCGACGCACGGCAGACCAACACGTTTTTCGGCGTGGACGACCACGAGGCCGCCGCCACCGGGTATCGCCCATACAGCGCCAGCGGCGGCTTCCAGAATGTAACGCTGACCCAGAGTTTCGAATTCCCCCTGGCGCCCCACTGGTCCCTGTTGACCAGCGCCAGCTGGGTGCACTTGGTGGGCTCGGCGGCGGACAGCAGCATCGTCAAGCAGACTGGCGATGTGAACCAGGGGCAGGTGCAGACGGCGATCAGCTACAAGTTCGACTGATTCAATGTGGGAGGGGCTTGCCCCTCCCACCCATGAACATCGGGGGGCCAAGCCCCTCTACCATCAGTTCTCTTCGCCTTCGGCCAGCAAGGCGATGCCGCCAATGATCACTGCAACCCCCACCCAGTGCAGCAGGCTGATATGTTCCCCCAGCCCCAGCCACGACCCCAACAGCACCACCACGAACACCAGCGAACTCAGGGGAAAGGCCAGGGACAAACTGCTGCGCCGCAGGATCAGCATCCACACGAAAAACGCGCCGATGTAGCAGGCAATCGCCGCCAGGATGCCGGGGTTATGCGCGACTTCCACCAGCCACCGCCAATTGAAATCCATCTGCCCCAGCTGATCGCCGGCGACCTTGGTAAACAGCTGGCCGGCGCTCTCGGTGCAGATCAGCAGGGCCCACAGCACCACCGTGCCCAAGCGTTCGTGCAGCCAACCGGCATTGACGTTCTGCGTACTCATGCCTGCCCTCCTCCAATCGCCACCAGCATCACCCCTAAGGTGATCACCAAGGTTCCCAGCCAGCGCCGACGGCTGACGGTTTCCCCCAGCACCAGCTTGCCGACCAGCACCACCCCGCAATACGCCAGCGCCGCCGCCGGAAACAGCAAGCTCAGCGGCGCGCGGGACAAAGCTTCGAGCCAGACGAAAAACTCGATCACATAGGCACCGATCCCCGCCCACAACAACGGCGCATTGAATACCTGCCCCCAGAACGCATTCAGGCGAAAGCCGCCCTCCAGCTCCGGCAAACGGTCCAGGCCCATCTTGAAACACAGCTGGCCGATCACATCGAGCACGATGGAAAACGCCACCAGCACCACTACGGTCAGGGTCACGGGAACAACTCCTCAAACAGTTCGATCAGGGCTTGATTGGTCGCGGCATTGCGCTGCAAGTCCTCAGGGCTCCAGCGCTCGGCGGGGGGTTGATCGGACTTGGCCTCCCAGCGCTTGAACGCGTTGCTGAACGCTGGCGTGGCGAACTCGCCGCACACGTCGATGCCGATAATGCGTTTGCGCGCGGCCAAGGCGCGCAGGGCCTGGAGCAAGTGGGTCAGGCGCATGCCGCCCTGGTCCCAGTTGGTGGCCGCGTCTTCGCTGGCCAGCACGTCTTTATCAACGGTGATCCACACCGCTTCGGTGGGCAGGCTGCTGATCATCTCCTCAAGAAATGCGGTCCAATCCAGCTCCGCCAGGTTGCGCCAATACAGCTGATCTTCACGCTGCTGATGCCCGGCGCCATCGCCGATCCGCCCCCACACTTTCGACGGCGCATGCTGCCAGGGAAACAGCTGTAACTGCCCGCGCCTGAGGGCCCCCAGGTTACCGCCGCGCAGTTGCGGGTTATGCAGGTCGTCACTGCATGGGCCGAGGGTGACGATGCGTTTAATCGCCGGCATTTTCAGCACACGGTTGACCCACGAGCCGCAGTGACGCTTGGGCGCAAAGCGCACCCAGTCGGGGTGATTGTCAAAGTGGATCAGGCTGACCGGCTCTTTCAAATCGGCCAGGAACGCCGGGGTGAGGTGGTGATAATCGCCGGAGCCGATAAACAGGATTTCCGGTCGCGCGTCGGTGGGCCGAGGCCGCTGGGCCAGACGTTCGACGAAGCGCTTCCAGGTGTTTGCGGTGGACCACAGCCGCAGCTTGGGGCCCAGGTCCAGCAGGTCGATACGCGTGGCCTGGCCGCTGGCCAACCGCCGGGCAATCGGCGCCTGCGCAGTGAGGCTGTGGTCAAGATCGAGAATATTCAAGGCAGTGTTCCCCTAAGGCTTTAGGGGGTCAATGCAAGGCGCGGGCCAGCACTTACTCCAAGCACACTGCCATACCCTGTGGGAGAGGGCTTGCCCTCGATAGGTGGTTGGAGCGCTACAAGCGCTGACTGACACTCAGCCATCGAATCGTCGCAGCGCCCCTCCCACCTTTGGAGAGGGGGCTCTAGTTTTTGGCTTCGTTGATGATCTGGCGAATCGCGCCCACAAAGGCTTCGGCCGGTTGGCCACCGCTCACGGCGTATTGGTCGTTGAACACGATGGTGGGCACCGAACTCACGCCCCGGGAAACCCACAGTTGCTCTTGCTCGCGAACGTCGGCGGCGTATTCGTCGCTGGCGAGGATCTGGGCTGCGCGCTGAATATCCAGGCCGACGCTTTCGGCGATGATCGCCAAGGTGGCGTGGTCGGAGGGGTTCTGCTGGTCGGTGAAGTAAGCCTTGAACAAGGCTTCCTTGAGGTTGTACTGCAAGCCTTCAAGGCCGGCCCAATGCAGCAGGCGATGCGCATCGAACGTGTTGTAGATGCGGCTCTGGCCATCGGTGCGAAAGGCAAAGCCCAACGCCGCGCCCAGATCGCGGATGCGCGCGCGATTGGCCTGGGACTCTTCGGCGCTGGAGCCGTATTTCTCGGTGATGTGTTCGACGATGTTCTGCCCTTCGGCCGGCATGTTCGGGTTGAGTTCGAACGGCTGGAAGTGGATCTCGGCCTGTACCTCGGCGCCCAGTTGGTCCAGGGCGTCGGTCAGGCCGCGCAGGCCGATGATGCACCAAGGGCAAGACACATCGCTGACGAAATCGATTTTCAGGGGAGTACTCATGCTAGGCAACCTCGCAGGCCATATGCGCCATAAAGGTTGCACCATACACCAATGTCACAACACCTTCGAAGGCGCCACGGGCTCGATGCGTGCCCAGTGCGCAGCATCCTCGCGATGGGCTTGCAGGTACGGCAGCACCGCCGTCAGCAACGGCGCCTTGAACGCCTCCTGAAACCGGTGGGCCATGCCTGGGATCAGCTTCAACTGGCTACCCTGGATATGCGCCGCCAGGTGCACGCCGTGCATCACCGGCAGCAACGGGTCGGCGGTGCCGTGGACCACCAGCGTCGGCACGCGCAGCTGGTTGAGCAAAGGCACGCGGCTGGGTTCGGCGAGGATCGCCATGATCTGGCGCTTCACACCTTCGGGGTTGAACGCGCGATCATAGGACAGCGCCGCCTGGTGCAGCAGAGCCTGGCGATCGTCCTTGATGTTTGGGCTGCCCAGTGCCGCCAGCAGATCGGCCTGTTGCTCCAGAGCGACTTCGCGATTGGGCGCGCTGCGCCGCGACAACAACTGCACAAGCGCCGCGTTCGGCGCCGGCAGCCCTTCGGCGCCGGAGCTGGTCATGATCAGGGTGAGGCTCTCGACCCGCTGCGGCGCCATGGCCGCCAGGTGCTGGGCGATCATGCCGCCCATGCTGGCGCCGAGTACGTGAAATTGCTGGATCTGCAACGCATCCATCAGGCCCAAGGCGTCGTCGGCCATATCGGTCAGGGTGTAGGGCGCCGACACCGGCAGGCCGAGCTTGTAGCGCAGCACTTCAAAAGTCAGGTTGGCGCTGGCCGGCGCTTGGCGCCAAGTGGACAGGCCGACATCACGGTTGTCGTAGCGGATCACCCGAAAGCCTTGCTGACACAGGGCGACTACCACTTCATCCGGCCAATGGATCAGTTGACCGCCCAGGCCCATCACCAACAACAAGGCCGGGTCCGAAGCACGGCCGATGCTTTGATAGGCAAGGCTCACCTGATCCAGATCGACCGTTTGGGTCGGGACGTTGATATCGCAACGGGAGGCCGCAAAAGACGGCAGGCCGAACAGCAAGGCGGCCAATAAAAACAACACACGCATGAAAAACACCAAAACGCAGAACCCCAGTAGAGCGCGAGTCTGATGAAGTTTGTTCAAGCGCGCTGCCACAGTTCCATGACAGTTTGATGAAGAGTGCCCGGTGGTCATGGTCGACATGCTTTGCAACATGAGCCAAACTCACGCCATTGCACTTCAACACAAATTGCCCTCATGGAGAGCCCGTGCTCGAAATCCGTCACTTAAAGACCCTGCACGCCCTGCGCGAAGCCGACAGCCTGGTGGAAGCCGCCGAGCGCCTGCATTTGACGCAATCGGCGCTGTCCCACCAGTTCAAGGAGCTGGAGGAACGCCTGGGCATGCCGCTGTTCGTGCGCAAGACCAAACCGCTGCGCTTCACCAGCGCCGGCCTGCGCCTGCTGCAATTGGCCGATGCCACCCTGCCCTTGCTGCGCGGCGCCGAGCGCGATATCGCGCGCCTGGCCGGCGGCACCGCCGGGCGCTTGCACATGGCGATCGAATGCCACAGTTGCTTCCAATGGCTGATGCCGACCATCGACCAATTCCGCGACGCCTGGCCGGAAGTCGAGCTGGATTTGGCCTCCGGTTTTGCCTTCGCCCCGCTGCCGGCCCTGGCCCGTGGCGACCTGGACCTGGTGGTGACCTCCGACCCGCTGGAGCTGCCGGGCATTACCTATGTACCGTTGTTCACCTACGAGGCGATGCTGGCCGTGGCCAACCAGCATGCGCTGGCGAACAAGTCGTATATCGTGCCGGAAGACTTGCTCAGCGAAACCCTGATCACCTACCCGGTGGAACGCGACCGCCTGGACATCTTCACGCGCTTTCTGGAACCGGCCGACGTGGAACCGGCCCAGGTGCGCACCTCCGAGCTGACGGTGATGATGATGCAACTGGTGGCCAGCGGCCGTGGCGTGTGCGGCATGCCCCATTGGGCGCTGCATGAATACAGCTCGCGCGGCTACGTAAAGGCCAAGCGCCTGGGTGAGAAAGGGTTGTTCGCGACGTTGTACGCCGGCATTCGCGCCGACATGTTGGATGCGCCGTATATGCGCGACTTCCTGCTGACGGCCAAGGACACGTCGTTTTCCACGTTGGACGGGGTGAGTGCGGTGCGCTGATGGGGCGGGTCAGCCGACACAGCGTTACTGGCCAGCCGTTAGGATGCGTAGATGCCTATAAGCATCGGGGGCAAGCCCCCTCCCACCGTTGATGTCATTGCCTGGGCGGGATCATACGGCGCACTAACGCGCCGGCCTCAGTTAACCCTGAGTTCGCGCCACATATGGATCTTGTCGAAGTAGTCCTCCCCCACTCGCACCGCCAGCGGTTCCAGGCCGTATTGGATAAAGCCGCAGCGTTGGTACAGCGTGAACGCTGCGGTGTTGCCGGCGGTGACGGTGAGTTGGATGACTTTAAGGCGCGGGTGGCGCCGTGCTTCGGCCAGCGCCGCTTCCACCAGCCGGCGGCCCAGCCCCTGTTGCTGGGACTGCGTGGTCACGTACATGCCGAACAACGTGACCTTGTGCCGCGCCTTTTCCCGGGGTTCGAAAGCCAGGCCGACAATCCCGGCCAATCGCTCGCCGTCAAAACCGCCCAGCAGGCTATCCAGCGGGTTGTCGAGGCGCTTCTGCCACCAGCTCAAGGGCATGGCGGCGCGTTCGGCCACGCTGGAGGTGAATGCCTGGGGGTAGGTGTCGTAAGCCTCCAACATCAACGCCCGATAAGCCTCGGCATCCTCGGGCCCCAGCGCACGGATCAGCATGGGCGTCAGGCCGGGGTGGCCAGGGACGAGCGATAGAACGGCAGGATCAGGTCACGGGTCAGGGGCGCCAGGACCAGGCCGCCGTCACCGGCCGGGTCGATCCAGCGCACTTCCTCGATCTCGGCGGCGGGGGCCACGGGTACGTCGATGTTGACCTGGAACAGCTCGGCTTCCACGGTGCAACCCGGCTCGTTAGCCGCCGGGGCCGAGAAGTGGCCCAAGTAGGCCGCCGCTTCAGGGTCGATACGCAGGTTCAGTTCCTCGAACAGCTCACGGGCCAATGCTTCGGCGGGTTGCTCGCCGGCGTCGATCTTGCCGCCCGGTTGCATAAAAGCCTGGGTGCCGCGTTTACGCACCAGCAGGGTCTGGCCGTCGTCGCCGATCAGGAGGGCGGCGGCGATGCGGATAGTGGTGGACATACGATAAAAACCTTGCATTCAAATCAGTGAAAATCACCGCCCAAGGCTCACGCCTCGTCCGGTTCCTTGATAAAGACGCTGTACTTGGCCCCCTCCATCGCCTCGAACGCAATCAGCTTGTCCACCAGCGGTAGGTTCAGCACCTTGCCGGCGTTGAGCAGCAGCATGCCGTTGTCTGCGTTGAGGTTGCGCGCCAGGATCATACCGTCCTGCAGTTCCCGGGTGGTCAGCACCTTGACGGTCGGGTCGCCCAGGGTCACGTCGCTGAGGAAGGTGGCGCAGGCCTGCACAAAGCCCTCGATCAACTCCGGATCATACAGACGCCCGGCGTATTTGCGGATGAACAACAGCGCTTCGTCGCTGTTCATCTGCCGCTCCAGGATCAGGCCTTTTTGCAGTTCGATAAAATCCACCGCCAGCTTCAGCAGGCGCGAACCGAAGGGAATCGCATCACCCTTGAGGTGATCGGGAAAGCCGCTGCCGTCCCAGCGCTCCTGGTGATGACGAATGATCCGCGCGGCATCTTTCATCGGTTCCAGGGTCATCAACAGCGATTCGCTCTGGGTCGGATAACCGCGATAGCGCTCACGGTCGGTGCTGTGCAGCTTGTCCGCCGGTTCCATCAGCATGCTGTCGGTCCAGCTCAGCTTGCCGATGTTGTACAGCGCGGCCGCCATGGCCAGATCGCGGGCACTGGACTCGTCGATGCTCTGCGCTGCGCAATACACGCGCACCAGTTCGATCAGCGCGCGGTTGGTTTGCTTGCTCTTGGGCAAGCGCAGGTTGGCCAGCAGCGAAAACACTTCGGTGCCGGTCACGTAGCTGCGCTTGAGCTCGTCGTAGGCCAGGTCGAGCATATCGGCGGTCTGCTGCAACTCGCTGGTGCGCGCCGCCACGCGTTTTTCCAGGGTGGCGTTCAATTGCTTGAGCTGCTCGTTCTGAACCTGGGTCAGACGCTCCAGGCGCTGATGTTCCAGGGTCTGGCGCAAGACCAGCTGCAGTTCTTCGTCATTCCAGGGCTTGCTGATGTAGCGGTGGATATGCCCTTCGTTGATCGCCTTGACGATCGTCGGCAGGTCGGCGTAACCGGTGAGCAGGATGCGGCTGGTGCCGGGGTACAGCCGATGGACCTCGGCCAGTAACTGCGCGCCGTCCATGCCCGGCATACGCGCGTCGGTCATCACCAGGTCGATGGGTTGGGCGGCCATGATGTCCAGGGCCTGGGCGCCGCTGCCCGCCAGCACCACGTCGAAAGGCTGGCCGCGCAGCAGGCGGCGCAGGCTGTTTAGGATCGACTCTTCATCGTCGACCAACAAAATCGTGGGTTTCGTCGCCAGTTGTTCATCCATGCCTACGCGCCTTCAAATTAAACGGAATTGAGCTAAATTGAACCGTCTTGCCAAGCCACTTTCCCTCGCCCGAGGCGCGGGGTCGATTTGACGCCAACTGGCCATCAATTTCAAGGTAGCTCGGCTATGCTGTCACAGTAGTCGGCCCCCCCCAAGAAGTGAAACCAGGGAAGGAATCGTTATGCCGTCGAGCCTTTTGCCAGCGCGGAATGCAGACTCAACTCGGGCCAACCGCCGCATTCTGATCGTCGACGACACTGTGTCGATTCACGAGGACTTTCGAAAGATCTTGTGCGCCGACGCAGACGGCGAGCCGTCTCTGGATAGCCTTGAGGAAACCCTGTTCGGCACTCCCGCTGCTCCCCGCCAGGTGTTCGAGTTGGATTCGGCCTACCAGGGCCAGGAAGCACTGGCACTGGTGAGCCAGGCCCTGGCCGCCAACGCCCCCTATGCCATGGTGTTTATCGATATGCGCATGCCGCCCGGCTGGGATGGCCTGCAAACCATCGAACAGCTGTGGAACGTCGACCCCAACCTGCAGATCGCGCTGTGCACGGCGTATTCCGACTATTCCTTCGAGGCCATCGAGGCACGGCTGAAGTACAACGACCAGCTGCTGATCCTGAAAAAGCCCTTCGACCACCTTGAGATCCGCCAGATGGCCAGTGCGCTGACGTGGAAATGGCAACTGGCTCAGGACGTGGCCCGCAAGGTGATCGGTTTGGAGCGCACCATCGAAGAACGGGTGCAGGAACTGCTGAAAGTCTCGCACCTGCTGCAATACGACGCGCTGACCGAGCTACCCAACAGCACGCTGCTGGGGGACCGCCTGACCCAGGCTATCGCCCTTGGCCGGCGGCACGACACGCAACTGGCGGTGATGTTCATCGGCCTCGACCGCTTCAAACGCATCAACAATGCCCTGGGCTATCCGGTGGGCGACGAAGTGCTGCAACAGGTCAGCCTCAGCCTAGTGGCAACGGTGCGCGACTCCGATTCGGTATTTCGCTACGGTTCCGATGAGTTTGTGATCGTGCTCCACGATGTCCAGCACCCTCAGCAAACCCAACACATCGCCGACAAAGTGCTCAGGACCATCAGCGCGACGCGGCATGTGGCCGGGCATGACCTGAGCGTCACCGCGAGCCTGGGCATCAGCATCTACCCCAATGACAGTTGCAACGCGGTGGAATTGATCAAGCACGCCGAAACCGCCATGCACACCAGCAAGGAACGCGGCGCGAACGTTTTCAGTTTTTACACCAAAGATATGAACCTGCGCGCCCAACGCCAGCAAAATCTGGAGAGCGCGATTCGCCAGGCCCTGGAGCGCGATGAATTTGTGCTGCACTACCAACCCAAACTGGACCTCAGGTCCGGGCGCATCGTCGGCGCGGAGGCGCTGATACGCTGGTTTCAACCGCGCTCGGGGTGGGTCAGCCCGGCCGATTTCATCCCGGTGGCCGAGGACAGCGGCCTGATCGTGCCGTTGACCCAATGGGTGCTGCGCCAGGCTTGCGAGCAGGCGCAAGCCTGGCGCGGCATGGGCTTGCCGCCGTTGTGCATGTCAGTGAATGTCTCGCCCATCGACTTTCGCCAGCGCGACTTCGTCGACAACCTGGCCGCGATCCTCAAGCAAAGCGGCCTGCCGCCCGCTCGGCTGGAGCTGGAAATCACCGAAAGCGTGCTGATGCAGAACGTCGATGAAACCGTGGACATCCTGCAAAAGATCAAGGCCATGGGCGTGCGCCTGGCGCTGGATGACTTCGGCACCGGTTACTCCAGCCTCAGTTACTTGCGGCGCTTTCCCATCGATGTGTTGAAAATCGACCAGTCGTTTGTGCGCGGCCTGAACGTAAATAGCCAGGACGCGCAACTGATCAGCGCTATCATCGGCATGGGCAAAAGCCTGGAACTGAACATCATTGCCGAAGGGGTCGAAACCGTCGAACAGCTGAATTTCCTGAAAACCCAGCAGTGCGAAGAAGGTCAGGGCTTTCTGTTCAGCAAGGCCGTACCGCCCAAGGATTTCGCTCAAATGCTGCAAGTGGGCAGCGCCACACTGATGCCCAACCTATAGACCAGTGCCTGCAAGGAGTGCTCGCTTGAGCGAAGTCTCACGTTACCGTTTAGGCGTCATGCTGGTGTTGTGGCCGGGGCTGCTTCAGCCGTTGTTGGCTGCACCGTTGAATGAGGCGCTCAAACCGCTGCCGCCGGTCCCCACCCTGGACCCGGCCAAAGTCGAGCTGGGCCGCCGACTGTTCAATGAACCGCGCCTATCGGTCAATAACACCTTGTCATGCGCCAGCTGCCATCACCTAGAAACCGGAGGCGCCGACAACAAGCCATTTTCCCTGGGCTTCGACGGCAAGCCGGTGGCGATCAATACCCCGTCGGTGTTCAACGCCAGCCTGAATTTCAAACAGTTCTGGAACGGCCGGGTGGACACCCTGCAAGCCCAGATCGAACAGGTGGTGATCAGCCCGGTGGAAATGGGCAGCGACTGGAACACCGTGGTGCAGAACCTTTCCGCACTGCCCGACTACCAGACCACCTTCAAACAGACCTACCCCGACGGGGTCACGGCCGCCAATGTGCAGAATGCGCTGGCCACCTATGAGCAAACGCTGCTGACCCCCAATTCGCGCTTCGATCAGTACCTGCTGGGCAACACCGAGATCCTTACGATCCAGGAAAAGTACGGCTACCAGCGCTTCAAGGATTACGGCTGCATCGCCTGCCATCAGGGCATCAATATCGGCGGCAATATGTTCCAGAAGTTCGGCGTGATGGGCGATTACTTCAAAGCCCGCGGCAACCCGGTCGAAGCCGACCTGGGCCGCTACCTGGTGACCCAGGACGAGGAAGACCGCCATGTATTCAAAGTGCCGAGCCTGCGCAATGTGGCAGTGACCGCGCCGTATTTTCACGATGCTTCGGCCAAAACCCTGGAAGAAGCCGTCGACGTGATGTTCAAGTACCAGTTGGGGCGTAACCCTAACCAGGAAGACAAAGACTTGATCGTGCAGTTTCTCAAGACGCTGACCGGTGAATGGGCGGGCAAGCCACTATGACGACTCAATCGCGCCGTCGCTTCACCCAAATCGTGCTGGGCCTGGTAACCCTACTGCTGGCCTCGACTCTGGTGTTTCTGTACCTGAAGGCCGCTCGTGACCAGACCGCCAGCTACACCCAGTCGCGGGACTTGATCCGCCAGTTGCAACAACTCAATGCGCAGTGGGACAGCGAAGTGCTCAAGGCCAGGATCGCGATCACCCACAACTATGATCCCCTGGTCACGCCCCTCACGGAGATGACGCGGATCTGGGCCGAATTGAACAGCCGCGACACCTACCACAACCCGATCGACCTGAGCAGTTGGCAGGCCACGCAAACCGCCTACCAGACGGCAATGCAAGAAAAAGCCCGGCTGGTGGACCAGTTCAAATCCCATAACGCGGTGCTGCGCAATTCCCTGGCGTTCCTGCCCACCGC
Organism: Pseudomonas sp. MD330_10; assembly: GCF_042610415.1. Taxonomy (NCBI): domain Bacteria; kingdom Pseudomonadati; phylum Pseudomonadota; class Gammaproteobacteria; order Pseudomonadales; family Pseudomonadaceae; genus Pseudomonas; species Pseudomonas sp. MD330_10. The sequence continues at coordinate 332,642 of NZ_JBHGZU010000004.1, read as the reverse complement.
CGAAGACGACATCCAGGCCCAGTTCAATCGCCTTGACGACGAAGGTCGGCTGCAGTTGCAAGGCGTGGCCACCGACACCTACGACCTGCTGCTCAGCAGCCTGGAATTCGCTCAAGTCACCAGTGACGATCGGGCTGCCGACATCCTGGTGGGCCTGGGCAAACTGGCTACCAATAAGGAACAGCTACCGAGCGAATTCCAGGGCCCGGTGGAACTGCTGAGCAATCACATTTCACTGATCCTGCGCGAACAACCGGTGGTCAACAACCTGCTGGAACGAATTGCCGACGTGCCCGTGGCCGAACGTCTGGACGACCTGACCACCCACCTCGACCAGGACCAGCAGGCAGCCGACCGCATCGACCATCAATACCACCGCTATCTACTGATTTTCTCGACCTTGCTGGTGGCGATGCTGCTCTACCTGGCCGTGCGCCTGTTGCGCAGCTTCGCCGAGATCAACCGGGTCAACCGCCAGTTGCAGGCCGCCAACGAAACCCTGGAACAACGCGTGGAGCGGCGCACCCAGCAGCTCAAGGATGCCCAGAGCGAACTGCTCGACAGCGCGCGCCAAGCCGGCATGGCCGAAATCGCGACCAACGTGCTGCATAACGTGGGTAACGTGCTCAACAGCGTGAACATCTCCGCCGACCTGGTCACCCGCAAACTGCGCAGCAGCAAAGCGCTGGGGCTGGGCAAGGCCATGCAGTTGATCAATGAGCACAAGGCCGACCTGGGTACCTTTCTCACTGAAGATGAGAAAGGCAAGCTGCTGCCCGGTTACCTCAACCAACTGGTGGACGTCATCGCCGTGGAGCAGCAGGGCATGACCGATGAGTTGGCGCAGTTGAGCAAAAGCGTGGACCACATCAAAGACATCGTCTCCACCCAGCAATCCTATGCCGGTGCCGCCACGCTGTTGGAGCCGGTGCATATCAGCGACTTGATGGAGGATGCCCTGCGCATGAACGCCGGCGCCTTGAGCCGGCATCACGTCACGGTGGTAAAGGAATATGCCCCCGTGCCGGAAATCCTCGCCGACAAACATCGCCTGCTGTTGATCATGGTCAACCTGATCAGCAACGCCAAGTACGCCATGTCCAATCTCAACGACCGCCCGAGGCAGATGACCCTCAAAGTCCAGGCACTGGCAGACAACACCTTGCAGATCAGCGTGAAAGACGACGGCGAAGGCATCCCCGCCGAGAACATGACGCGGATCTTCACCCACGGTTTTACCACCCGCAAAGAAGGCCACGGCTTCGGCCTGCACAGCTGCGCGCTGGCCGCCGTCGAAATGAGTGGCCAGCTCAGCGCCCACAGCGACGGGCCTGGCCTGGGCGCGATCTTTACCCTGACGATTCCCATGACCCCAGCCGGAAGTCCTGCATGAACCAGCCTCCCAATCGACGCATCCTGTTGATCGACGACACGCCGTCGATTCACGACGATTTCCGCAAGATCCTGATGCCGACCGTTGAGACCAACCAGGCTCTCGACGACTTGGAATCGGCGCTGTTCGGCGACACCGATAAACCCGAGGTCCAGGCGTTCGAATTGCACTCGGCCTATGGCGGCGAAGAAGGCCTGCAATTGCTCAGTGCAGCCATGGCGGACAAGCGCCCCTACGCCCTGGCGTTCGTCGATATGCGCATGCCTCAAGGCTGGGACGGCGCCAAGACCATCGAAGAGTTATGGAAAGTCGACCCCGGCCTGCAAGTGGTGGTGTGCACGGCTTATACGGATTACTCCTGGGATGACCTGCTGTACCGCCTCAAAGGCCATGATCGCCTGCTGATCCTGAAAAAGCCCTTCGACAACATCGAAGTGCAACAGATGGCCAACACGCTCTCCAACAAGTGGGACATGGCCCGCCGCGCCTCCTTGCAAACCAGCCACCTGGAGCAACTGGTGGCGCAACGCACCCTGGCCCTGACCCAGACCAGCGAAGCGTTGCAACTGGAAATCGACGAGCGCAAGCAGTTGGAGAGCCAACTGGTGCAGTCGGAAAAACTCGCGTCCCTGGGGCAACTGGCGGCCGGCGTGGCCCATGAGATCAACAACCCGGTGGGGTTTATCTCCTCCAACCTCAGCACCCTCGACAGCTACTTCAATCAGTTGCAGCAGATGCTCGATGCCTACCGGCAGGTCGAGGACAGCCTCGCCTCGGCCGAACAGCGCGATGCACTCAAAATCCTGCGCAATGAACTGGAGCTGGACTTTCTCAAGGAAGACATTCCCATCCTGATCAAGGAGTCCAAGGAAGGCATCGGGCGGGTGGTGCAGATCGTCAAGGACCTGAAAAACTTCTCGCGGGTGGACAACGACCAGACCTGGCAGTGGGCCAATCTGCAACAGGGCATCGACTCCACCCTCAACATCGTCGCCAGCGAGCTCAAGTACAAGGCCGACGTGATCAAGCACTACAGCGCGTTGCCGGAAATCGAATGCCTGGCCTCGCAACTCAACCAAGTGGTGATGAACCTGGTAATCAACGCCGCCCAGGCCATGGGCCCCGAGCGAGGCACGATCACCATCAGCAATGGGGTGGAGGGCGATAACGTGTGGCTGGAAGTCGCCGATAACGGCTGCGGCATTGCGCCCGAAACCGTGCAAAAAATCTTCGATCCGTTCTTCACCACCAAACCGGTGGGGGAAGGCACGGGCCTGGGGCTGTCACTGTCCTACGGCATTATCAAAAAGCACCACGGCGATATTTCCGTGCGCAGCGAGCCGGGCAAGGGTACGACGTTTCGCGTGGTGTTGCCGATTCGGCAAACGGCGGCCTGAGGGTGTAGCCCCCAACGCGCCTCAGGCCAGGGCTGACAGGCGCGACTAATGCGTTCGGGCGGCGGCGCGCGATGCATCACACCGTGGCCGTCGCGTTTGAAAACCCCATGGTCCTGGCAGCGAAGCCCGCTTCCGCCACTGGTCTGAAACACTTGCCAACCTGTTATTTCTGACAGTAGACACTTTGCCCTTCCCGCTCAAAACTTCAGGCAAGCAGCACGGTTGCCTGCGTCGTACCGATCGTGGTGCCTGGATTTCTATCTCCAAGGAAAGGCCGCCATGTCTACACGCCGCGAGTTTCTGACGTACGCTTCGCTGGCCGCACTCCTGCCAGCCCTGAATCGGACAGCCCTGGCGGCCGAGCCCGCTAGCTCCTTTTCTTTCGAACAATTGATCGAACAGGCGCAAGCCGACGCCTTGAAACCCTACATCTATCCAAGCACCGCCTCGGCAGCACTACTGGAAAAACTGGATTACAGCGCCCACGGCCAGATCCGTTTTAAATCCGAGCAGGCCCTGTTCGCCAAAGGCCCTGGGCAATTTCCCGTGACCTTCTTCCACTTGGGTTCGTTCTTTCGTACCCCCGTCAGGATGTATGTGTTGGACAACGGCGCGGCCCGCGAGATCGTCTACGACCCGGCGCACTTTGACATGCCCGCCGATAGCCCGGCGCACGCCCTGCCTCGTAACAGTGGGTTCGCCGGTTTTCGTATCCAGGAAAGTCGTTTGGGCAACCAAGCCAAGTTGGCGTGGCAACAGAACGATTGGGTGGCGTTTCTCGGCGCCTCGTACTTTCGTGCCATCGGCGAGCTCTACCAATACGGCTTGTCGGCGCGAGCGATTGCACTGGATGTGGCCCAAGCCGGCAAAGCCGAGGAATTCCCGGACTTCACCCACATCTGGTTTGAACCGCCCAAGCACGAACACGCCCAATCCATGACGCTCTATGCGCGGCTCGATGGGCCCAGCCTCTGTGGCGCGTACCGTTTCGTGATCAGCCGTCAGCAGGGCGTGATCATGGAGGTCGACTGCACGTTCTTCCTGCGCCATAACGTCAGCCGATTGGGCATCGCGCCGGTTACCTCGATGTTCTGGTTCAGCGAAGCCGCCAAACGCACTGCCGCCGACTGGCGTCCCGAAGTCCACGACAGTGACGGCCTGGCGCTGTGGACCGGCAACGGCGAACGCCTCTGGCGCCCCTTGAACAACCCGCCGCGCACGATGGTGTCGGCCTTCAGTGATCGTCAGCCTAAGGGGTTCGGCCTGTTCCAGCGTGATCGCAACTTCGACCACTACCTCGATGGCGTGAATTACCAGCGGCGTCCCAGCCTGTGGGTCGAACCGTTGGGGGATTGGGGCGAAGGCAGCGTGCAACTGATGGAAAACGGCACCGATGACGAGATCCACGACAACATCGTGGCGATGTGGGTGCCCTCGACCCCAGCGGAAGCGGGCAATCGTTATACGCTACGTTATCGCTTGCACTGGCTGGCCGATGAGCCGTACCCATCGTCCCTGGCGCGCTGCGTGGCGACGCGCCTAGGCAAGGGGGGTCAACCCGGTCTGGCGCGACCGGCGGGGATGCGTAAGTTCGTGGTGGAATTTCAAGGCGCGCCCTTGGAAAAGCTCGCAACCGGCATCAAGCCCGAGGCGGTGATCAGCTGTTCCAGAGGCGAACTCAGCCTGATCTTTACCGAACCTGTGCCGGACGGTGTGGCAGGCCATTGGCGCGCTCAGTTCGATCTGACCGTCGACGGTCAAGACCCCGTGGAGTTGCGGCTGTTCCTGCGCCTGGAGGGGCAGCCGTTATCTGAAACCTGGCTGTATCAGTACCACCCCTTCCGCTCGGAATCGACGGCCATCGGCACCCCCTGGCCAGCTGACAACGTCCCGCCGTCATGAAACTTTACCGTCAATTAGCCCTGCTCTACCTGGCGCTCAGCATAAGCGTCGGCGTGCAGGCCATTGAGCAGGACCCGGTGGAAGACCTGCTGCGGCAGATGACGCTGGAAGAAAAAATCGACCAGCTCAGCCAGTTGGGTGTCCAGATCACACCGACCGGTCCGGTCATCAATAACGGGCAGTTGCCGGCGGCGTCCATCAACACCGTCGGTTCGGTGCTCGGTGCCTACGGTGCTGAGCAGACCCGGCAGTTGCAGGAGCAGGCCGTCACCCAATCGCGCCTGCATATCCCGCTGTTGTTTGCCTATGATGTGATCCACGGTTTCCGCACGATATTTCCCGTGCCACTGGCGGAGGCCGCTGCCTGGGACACCGACCTTGCTTATCGCACCGCTCGTGTCGCCGCCATCGAAGCCACGGCCAGCGGCGTGCATTGGACCTTTGCACCCATGGTCGACATTGCCCGCGACCCGCGCTGGGGGCGTGTGGTGGAAGGCGCCGGTGAAGACCCCTTTCTCGGTGCCGCGATGGCTGAGGCCAAGGTCCGGGGGTTTCATGGCGCAGGCCCCTCGGACAATTCTTCGATGCTGACGACCGCCAAACACTTCGTGACCTACGGCGCGGCGGAAGGCGGCCGCGACTACAACGGCGCCGACCTGTCGGAGCGCACCTTGCGCGAGGTGTATTTACCGCCGTTCCGCGCAGCGGTGGCGGCCGGAGTCGACGGGATCATGCCGTCGTTCAACGAGTTGGCCGGAACTCCTCTGCACAGCCACAAGGCGCTGCTGACCGGTGTACTGCGGGACGAGTGGCGGTTCGACGGTCTGATCGTCAGTGATTACAACGCCATCTGGGAACTGAACCAGCATGGCATCATCGCTGTGCCGGCCGACGCGGCACGGCTGGCGTTCACCGCCGGGGTGGACATTGAAATGGCCAGCCAGACCTACCGGCAGTACTTGCCCTCACTGGTGCGCGCGGGCCAGGTGTCTTTGGCCACCGTGGACGAGGCGGTGCGCCGCGTGCTCAAGGCCAAGCAACGCCTGGGGCTGTTTGCCGACCCCTACCGCTACAGCGATGAAGCCCGGCAACGGGCTAATCTGCTCACACCGCAGCACCGTGCCTTGGCACGGGAGGCCGCGCAAAAATCTATCGTACTGCTGAAAAACACCGATGCGCTGCTGCCGTTGCCCAAGAGCCTGCGCAAGGTGCTGGTGGTCGGCAGCCTGGCCACAGACGCCGACAGCACACTCGGCCCATGGCCAGGGGTGGGGCTGGCCGCGGACTCAGTCACGGTGCTGCAAGGCATTCGCAGCGCCGTCGACCCAGACACCGAGGTGACTTACCTGCCCGGCACTGCGCCCAACAGCGAACAAATCGAGGATTTGTGCTCGATCCGCCAGGCTGCCCGCTCTGCCCAGGTGGTGGTTGCCGTGCTTGGCGAAAGCGCCAACCAGAGTGGTGAAGCGCGCAGTCGCACGCATCTGGGCTTGCCGGGCGCCCAGGACGCGCTGTTGCGCGAGCTGCTGGCTACGGGCAAACCCGTGGTCATCGTGCTGATGAACGGCCGCCCGCTGGTGTTATCCGACACCGTTGCCCAGGCTCCGGCGCTGCTGGAGACTTGGTTTCTGGGCAGCGAAACGGGGCACGCGGTGGCCGATATTCTGTTCGGTGACGTCAACCCAAGCGGCAAACTGCCCATCACCTTTGCCCGTAACGTCGGGCAAATCCCCCTCTACTACGCCTATAAAAACACCGGTCGCCCGCCCAGTGGCGAGGGCTTGTACACCTCCACTTATATCGATTCGCCGTGGAGTGCGCTGTACCCGTTCGGCTTCGGCCTGAGCTACACCACGTTCAGCTACGCCACGCCACACCTCAGCGCCGATCGGATTGCCTCCACCGACACGCTGACGGTGCAAGTAAACGTCACCAATACCGGCCAGCGCGCAGGCGACGAAATTGTGCAGTTGTACCTGCGCGATGACGTCGCCAGTGTGACCCGCCCGGTCCGCCAGTTACGCGGCTTTCGCAAGGTCCACTTGGAGCCCGGTGAAACGCGCACGGTGAGTTTTACCCTGGACGCGCAGGACTTTGCCTTGCTCGACGAGCACTGGAGAACGATGGTCGAGGCCGGCCGCTTCAGCGTGTTCGTCGGGGCCGACTCGACCACCGACAACCAGGCGCGGTTCGAGGTCACGGACAGCCGCGTGCTGTCTGGCGCGGGGCCGTCCGGGCGGCCTTGAGTGCAGGCGACGGTTGTCGGGGCCTTCGTTAGCGGCGCAGAATGCCGCACCGACCTGTAAGAGTCCGACCTCAAGGAACCCGTATGAGCCTGTCCTTGCTAAGCCGTTACGCCTTCTTTGCCGTGTGCGTCCTGTTCACCCTTGCCAGCCTGCCGTTCCTTCACTATGAGTGGGTGTGGCCGATCACGTTGGTCACCGGCGTGCTGAGCCTGATCGGCCTGTTCGACCTGTTGCAAAGCCCTCACGCGGTGCGCCGCAACTACCCGATCCTGGGCAATATCCGTTACCTGGTGGAGGCCATCCGCCCGGAAATCCGCCAGTACCTGCTGGAGTCCGACAGCGACGCCCTGCCCTTCTCCCGCGCCCAGCGTTCGCTGGTGTACTCGCGGGCCAAGAACGAGACTGCCGACAAACCCTTCGGCACCTTGATCGACGTGTACCAGTCCGGCTTCGAATTTATCGGTCACTCCATGCGCCCCGCTCCCCTGAGCGACCCCAGCGCGTTCCGTGTAATGGTCGGCGGCCCGCAATGCACACAGCCGTATTCGGCGTCGGTATTCAATATCTCGGCGATGAGCTTTGGCTCGTTGAGCGCCAACGCAATCCGCGCGCTGAACCAGGGCGCCAAGCTCGGGAATTTCGCCCATGACACCGGCGAAGGCAGTATCAGCCCTTACCACCGCGAACACGGCGGCGACCTGACCTGGGAACTGGGCAGCGGCTACTTCGGTTGCCGCACCAGCGACGGCCGTTTCGACCCGGAGCGCTTCGCCGTGCAGGCGCAGAACCCCCAGGTGCGCATGATCGAAATCAAGATGAGCCAGGGCGCCAAACCCGGCCACGGCGGCATCCTGCCCAAACATAAAGTCACCCAGGAAATTGCCGACACCCGCGGTATCCAGATGGGCGAAGACTGCATCTCCCCGTCACGCCACAGTGCGTTTTCCACGCCGATCGAGCTGATGCAGTTCATCGCCCAATTGCGTGAACTGTCCGGCGGCAAACCGGTGGGCTTCAAGTTCTGCCTGGGCCATCCATGGGAGTTCATGGGCATTGCCAAGGCCATGCTGGAAACCGGCATCCTTCCGGACTTTATCGTGGTCGACGGCAAAGAAGGCGGCACCGGCGCGGCACCTGTGGAGTTCACCGACCATATCGGCGTACCACTGCGCGAAGGCTTGCTGTTCGTGCATAACACCCTGGTGGGCCTGAACCTGCGCGACAAGATCAAGCTCGGCGCCAGCGGCAAGATCGTCAGCGCGTTCGATATCGCCAGCGTGCTGGCCATCGGCGCCGACTGGGCCAACTCGGCGCGCGGCTTTATGTTCGCCATCGGTTGCATCCAGTCCCAAAGCTGTCACACCAATAAGTGCCCGACCGGCGTCGCCACCCAGGACCCGTTGCGCCAACGTGCCCTGGTGGTACCGGACAAGGCCCAGCGCGTGTTCAACTTCCACCGCAACACCCTCAAGGCCCTGGCCGAAATGCTCGCGGCGGCGGGGCTGGATCACCCCTCGCAGCTGTCGGCCAAGCACCTGGTGCGGCGCATGTCGGCGACGGAGATCAAGTTGTTCTCGCAGTTGCATGTGTTCCTCAAGCCAGGGGAGCTGCTGACCGGTGAAGTGAATGGTGAGTTCTATTCGCGCATGTGGCAGATGGCGCGCGCCGATAGCTTTGAACCCCTTGAAGTTGCTGCTGCCTGATCTACGCCCTCAGCCCGCCCAACTTGGGCGGGCTGTCGAGACATTCAGTAATACCCAGTCTTTGCAATTGCTTACAAATACCGCCAACCTGCGCCCGCCCGACAAGCGGCGTACGACATCGCCCTCGTAGACTTGTCCTGACTAAACCCATTTTGTTCAAGAGCCCGCTGCCATGCTGAACGGACGCGACCCACGCATCGATTTTTTTCGGGGCCTGGCGTTGATCTTCATTTTCTGGGATCACGTCCCCCACAATCCCCTCGGCCAGATCACCCTGCGCAACATCGGTTTCAGCGACGCGGCCGAGGTCTTTGTGTTCCTCGCCGGTTATGCCTCGGTGCTGGCCTACAGCAAGGTGATGGAGCGCGAGGGCTATGGCATGGCCTGCCTGAAAATCCTGCGCCGGGCCTGGGTGCTGTATGTGGTGCATATCTTCCTGCTGGCGATGCTGATGGGCATCGTGTTCTTCGCCAACAGCCATGTGGAAACCCGCGATCTGGTACAGGAAATGGGCCTGACGCACTTCATCACCAACCCGCAGCAGGCGCTGACCGACGAGTTATTGCTGCGCTTCAAACCCAATCTGATGGACCCACTGCCGCTGTATATCGTGCTGTTGCTTGGGCTGCCGCTGGTGCTGCCGGCGTTGGTGCGTGTGCCGCTGGCGGTGGTGGCCGTGTCGCTGACGGTGTACCTGCTGGCGCCGAAACTGGGTTGGAACCTGGCGGCGATTGCCGACGGTGTGTGGTACTTCAACCCGGTGACCTGGCAACTGCTGTTCGTGCTCGGCGGTGCCGCGTCGATCCATGCTCGCCGGCCCCACACGCCCGATCCGCGACCATTGTCGCGCCAGCCCGTGTTTATGGTCGCGGCGGCGTACAGCTTGCTGGCGGCAGTGATTACCTTGTCGTGGCGCTGGCCGCAGATTCACGATGCGCTGATGCCGACGCTGCTCAACGAGTGGTTGTACCCGATCAGCAAGACCGACTTGTCGCCGGTGCGCCTGCTGCATTTTCTGGCGTTGGCCTATGTCACCGCCAAGCTGTTGCCCACCCACGGCTGGACACAGAACTGGCCGGCCCAGCAATGCTGCCGCATGGGGCGTCATTCACTGGAAGTGTTTTGCCTGGGGGTATTGCTGGCGCCATTGGCGGATATGCTCAACGCCCAAGTCAACGATGCCTGGCCGATGCAGATCTTCAGTGCGTTGCTGGGGTTGCTGTTGATGGCGGCGCTGGCGGCCTGGCTGGAATTCAATCAGCGTTTGAGCGCGCCACGGCCGGCGCCCTTGGCCGCCAGCCGCTGACGCAAACCGGCGACCGCCTTGCGCGGTCGCCGGTTCAGGCGGTCAAGCCGACTGCGCCGCCGCTTGGGTCGGCTGCAGCTTGAACACGTAAAACAGCACCGTCAGCAGCACCAGAAACGCCGGGCCGATATACAGCGCTACGCGGGTGTCCGGGAAGTACGCCATCAGGCCCACCACCAGCACCAGGAACGCCAGGGCCAGGTAGGAACTGACCGGGTACAGCCACATGCGGTACTTCAGGTTTTTGCGTTCGGCAGGGCTCAGGCTCTTACGGAATTTGAGCTGCGCCAGCAGGATCATCACCCAGGTCCAGATCGCGCCGAAGGTGGCGATGGACGTCACCCACACAAAGACTTTTTCCGGTACCAGGTAGTTGAGCAGTACGCCCAGCAACAACGCGGCGATCGACAGCAGCAGTGCCTTGCGCGGCACGCCGTTGCTTGAGGTGGTGGCGAAGGTCGCCGGTGCCTGGCCGTTCTGCGCCAGGCTGTAGAGCATGCGCCCGGTGCTGAAGATGCCGCCGTTGCAGGAAGACAGGGCGGCCGTGATCACCACGAAGTTGATAATGCCCGCCGCCGTCTTGATGCCAAGACGCTCGAAGGTCATCACGAACGGGCTGCCCTGGGTGCCGATTTCATTCCACGGGTAGATCGACAGAATCACGAACAACGCCCCGACGTAGAACAGCAGGATGCGCCAGAACACCGAGCCGATGGCGTTGGGGATGGTCTTTTGCGGGTTGCGTGCTTCACCGGCGGTGAGGCCGATCATTTCCACGCCCAGGTAGGCGAACATCACCATTTGCAGGGACATCAGCACGCCGGTCATGCCGTTGGGCATAAACCCGCCGTGAGCCCACAGGTTGGAAATCCCCAGCGCCACACCGTCATTGCCGAAGCCGAAGGCAATGATGCCGACGCCACCGATGACCATGGCGATGATGGTGACGATCTTGATCAGGGCGAACCAGAACTCGAACTCACCGAACGCCTTGACCGCGATCAGGTTGATGGTGCCCATGCTCACCAGGGCCGCCAGAGCCCAGATCCAGCGCGGCACATCGGGGAACCAGACGCCCATGTACACCGCCACGGCGGTGATCTCGGCGACGCAGGTCACCAGCCACAGAAACCAGTAGTTCCAACCGGTCAGAAAGCCCGCTAACGGCCCGAGGTAATCCTGGGCATAGCGGCTGAACGAGCCGGCTACCGGGTTGTGCACGGCCATCTCGCCGAGGGCGCGCATGATCACCAGGATCGCCAGACCGCCGATGATGTAGGAGAGCATGATGGCCGGGCCGGCCATTTCGATGGCCTTGGCCGAACCGAGGAACAGGCCGACGCCGATACAGGCGCCCAGGGCCATCAGGCGGATATGCCGTTCACCCAGTTCGCGTTTGAGCGGGCCGACTTGAGCGGTCTCGCCATGGGGCAGGTGGTTGCCAGAGGGCATAGGGATACAACCTCATTTTGTTATTGGATTGATCCACCGAGTCATGGGCGTTAGCGCGGATAAGCGCGGGCGCCTGAATAACCGGCCTGCCTCGTGGGCAGAACCGTCTGACAGAACAACCGTCAGATCAGCGGGCGTGCAGTATAAAAAGCTCCCAACAGGGCTTTTCACTCAATAAACGACAAAATTTGGCGAGAACTCGCGGCAAAAGCCGCTTATGCGGAGGGGCATTAACTGCCTGACGTGGCGTTCTGCCGTGGAAACGGCGGCGAGTATTGCACAGCCAAGGTGCAGCGTCATGCCCCTACTCTGGTCGTAGGCGCGGGCGGCGAGCGCTCTAGATCGAGGGTTTGCCCTCAGGCCAGGCAGGCGCATCGAAGAACAGCTTGCGGGCCATGCGCAGGTTGATTTCGCCGCGATGGATCTCCAGGGTCTGGCTGACGCGTCCGCTCTGCCCGGCCTTCATCCTGGCAAATGCCTGGGCCTGGGCCTCGATCTGCGCCTGCTTGCCCAACCGGTGCTGTTCCGGAGTCTTGAGGTGCGCGGCGCTGAAATGATCGTCCGGCCCGGTCTGGCGCCCATAGTGAAAATGCCCGTAGCACCAGGGCTGTCGGCTCTGTTCGTCGATCACCAAATAGCTTTGCAACCAGTCATCCGCGCGCCCCGCCAACGCCACGCGCTCGCCCTGGCGATACACCTTGGCTTCGCGATGCCCCACCAACACGTCCAACCCGGCCTGGGTCGGCGGGCGCGCCTTGATAGCGGTCAAGCGCGCCTGCAAGCCTTGCTCGGACAAACGACTGGCAGCGGCTCGCAGCTCGTCGGTTTCGGTGCGCGCCCGGGCTCTTTGCGTGGCCGCCAAACGATCCGGCTCGCTGAGCAACAGGCGCTGCTGAATGGCATCGGCGCAGCGGCGTAACTTGTCGGCGCGTTGCTCCAGGATGTCTTGCAGGGACTGCGGTTCGTTGGCGTTGCGCGCCATTTTCAACACTTCGGCGATGGCCTTTTCCACCGGCGCGCGCAGGGCCTGGCCTTGTTCGATCAAGCGCGCCAGGTTGGGCAACGACGTCGTGCGCTGCACCGGCGTTTTGTTGAGCGGCTCCCAGATGCCGTCGGTGGCCTGGGTAAACGAAGCAATCACTTCGTTCTGAGCGTCGGTGACCTCGGCGATTTCAATCGGCTGCTCATCGCTGGTGACTGTCACCCGCGCCACGTACAGGTCCTGGTTGCGCGTGCGGATTATTTTCTTCTGCCGCACACGGGACGCGGGCCGGGTGACAGGCGCCGGCTCCAAAGTCGCGGCCAACTCGCGTTGTACCTGAAGGTGCAATTGGGCGAACAGTTGTTGCAGTTTGTCCAGGTAGCCCAGGTGGAACTTGTCCGGTTCCATGGCTCGCCAGAACTCGATGCGGTCGTCGGTCTGGGCATACACGCGATCGAAGCTTTCCAGCAATTCGACGCGCAACTCCGGGTTGTGCGACGCCAGCTCATCGAGCTGCGCCTGGGAGCCGCTGGCCCAACGGGCACGTTGTACGGTGTCGTCCAGGCTTTGGAAAAAATCATCGTCCAGCCTCGGCCCCTCGCTGTTGAGCGCAACCGCCCACAACGCGGACACTTGCAACGACTGCAACTCCAGCACCGTCGGGGTAGCCGCCTCACTCTGTTTGAACGCCTGGGCTTTGTCTCGCCCGTATTTGGGCACTCGCTCCAGCGCGTCCAGGGTGTCGATTTCCAGGCTGCGCCAGACAATCGCGTTCTGGTTTTGGTCGGCCAACAGGCGCATGCCTTCGACGATGTTGCGATGCGCCTCTAGGTTGATATCCGACAATGCCTCCGCTTCACTCTCGGCTTGCACCAGTTCCAGCGCCGGCACCAGCCTGGCATGCAGCGCGGCGGTCGCTTCCCGAGCGTATTGCAGCAACTGGCGCAAGTTGAGGATCTGGCCTTCGAGCAGCGTGCTCAACTCGCGCTCGTAACCGGGGCGCGGGCGTAGAGCTTGCAGGTCTTTAAGGCATTGGAGTTCAAGGCGGGAAGCCTCCAGTTTGTTCTGTAACTCGTGCAGGTAGCGGGCATCGGTGGCGATTCGCTGTTGTTCGGTGATGTGCCCGGCGTGGCTGGTTTTCAGGCTGCGCGCCACGCCGATAGCACGCTCCGCGGTTTCGCGGCGTTGGGCGTATTGACGTAAATCCTGCTCCAGTTGTTGGCGACGCGCTTCGGTGCTGGCGGGCGCCGCCGGGGTGTCGGCTTGGCCACCGCGCAGGCGCAGGCGCAAGTCCAGATCCCAGCCGCCGCCCTCCAGCGGTTTGAGCCAGGGGCCGCTGGCCGTGCCGGCGGCGTCGGTGACTTGCACACTGTCGCCGACCAGCCGCACTCGATAAACATGGCCGCGTACCACCGCCTGCCATTGCGGCGGAGTCGAACCGGTGTCCTGCAACAAGCCCTTGAGCCGACCCGCGGTTTCGGCGCCCGGCAAAGCGAGCGGCCAGGGCTGTTGCACGGCGCGCAGGCTCAGCCCTTCCAGACGTTCGCGCATAAACGGCGTCAACGTATCGCGGGCGCTGCTCCAGCGGTACGGCGCATGGGTGGGCAGCGCGGCGGCACTGCGCGTCACCGTAGGCGAAGGCGATGCCAGCGTAGCTCGGGTGCGCGCAAACACCGGATGGCGCAGATCGAGCGTCGCCGGCCGCTCGTGGGGCGAGGCGCGATAGGCCAGGACCATCACCAGATTGCTCAGCAGGTCCATTGCGCCCTCGGTTTGGGCGACGGGATCGGCGGGGGTCGAGGCGGCCACGTCGCGCTGCACGCTGTCCAGCACCTGCACCATCCAGCCGGCCAGCAACGCCGGGCCACGCAGAAACGGCAACGCACTGCTGAACAGCAACCAGCCACCGGCCTTGATCGTCGCCCAGCGCTGCTCGGCGTTCGACACCGACTCGGCGTCGGCCAGGCTCACCAACGCTTCGGCGGTGGCAGCAAACAGCCGGGGCAGTGGGTCGCCGCTTTGCACCTGTTTGCTCAGTTGAGCGGGCGCGGGCCGGGCGGGCACGCTGAATTCATCGCCCTGATGAAAGTGACGGATATGCGGTTCCAGAAACCCACCGTTGGCATACACCGCCTGACGGCTCGGGGCGATCCAGGCCAGCACGTTGTCCTGCAACTCGCCCGGCGCCTGGATCGCCTGCAACAGCGCCCGAGGGGATTCGAACTCGCGCAGACTCGGCGTGAACAACGGCCGGTAGAGCAGATGCGGCCCCTGCTCGCTATTGCGCGGGCCGATCACAAAGTGGCTGAGCACAGGATCCTCGGCGGCCGTGGGCGATGCTTTGAACGCCAAAGGCCAGATCGCCGCCTGCTCATCCGCAGCCGACGCTACTGCCGTGGCTACCAAGCGCGCACCTGCCTGGGTCAACCCGCCCTCCCCCTTGAGTTTCATCTGCAAGGCCAGCAATGGCAGCTGCGCGCGCAATTGCCCAGTAAACAGGGCTTCGCGCCGTGCGCGTTCGGGGGGATCGCTGATGAGCTTTTGCTTGAGCAGGTCCGGGTAGGACTGGCCGATGTCCACCTCGGTGACGCAGGCCAGCAACAACGAAGCGCTCAACCAAGTCGGCGCGGCGCGGCCCTTGAGGGTGATCTGGGACGGCGCATGGGGAAAGCCCCTGAGGTTCTCCAGGGCCAGTTCCGTCAGGCTCAGGCTGACCCGCTGCACATCGCCACTGGGGTAACCGCCCGGCAACATGGCCGCTGTGGCCAGGTTGAAGGTCACCTCGATATCGTCCGGGTTCAGGTCTTTAGCCAAGGGTTGCTTGGCCAGGCACCGCTTCAGGGCCTCGGCGGCAAAGGCGCGGATCGGCGGGATACCGTCGAGAAACCCTTGCCCGGCGGCACGCGCCTGTTGCTCGGCGAGGGCCTGCAACCCACGGGCGTAGGCCAGGCTGTCGTCCGCCGAGGCGTGCACCAGCCACAGCGGCAGCGCATCCTGCAAGCGTTGCTGGATCGGCGTCAGCACCGTCTCGAACCAGCGGCGCGGATCGGTCACGTAGTCCAGCATCTGCTGGTACTGGCGCGGCGTGCGCGGCACCGTGGGGTCGATGGCCAGCACGTCGAGCCGTTGGCGCTCGGCATAACAAGCGGCCAGCAGATCGAAGGGGTCCGCCGGCGGTTGTTCGATAAACCACTCCACCGCCCCTCCTCCAAGGTCCTGGCTGAGGTAATCGGGGATCAGGGCTTCGATAGCGTCCAGGCTGTCCAGAGGATGAATACCAGTGGCTGGGCTGAACAACAGCAACGTACGCGCTTGCGCGCCGCTCGGGGCATGGTCGAGCACCAGCACCGGCAGCATGCGCGGCGCTTGCGTACTGCCCTGGCGCCGCACCTGCACCGTGCACACGCTCAGTGCCTCTTGCTGCACGCTCCATTGCGCATCGGGTCGGATCGGGCGCAGCCGTTCGCGCGGGAATATCCGTTCGAACGCCTGCTCATCCATGCCGGCCGGCGGGTCACAGTCGTACAACAAGGCCAGCAGGCTGGCGGACAAGTAGGCCCAGCGCGTGGTTTGCACCGGTACCGTGTCGCGCCACCAGTCGCCCAGACGCGCCAGCCAGGCCTCCAGCAGACGCGGACCCAACTGATTGACCCATCGCTCCATGTCGGCCAGCGACGGCCCGCCCGGCACATAGTTCTCGCGCTGGTGCACCGCCGCCTGATGATGCCCTTCCACGTAGCGCACCGGCGCGGCACTGGCCAGGCGCAACAGCACTTCATCGGGCAAGGGGCTGTAGTGATGCTGGTCGGCGCGCAACGGCGTGCCGATGGCCACCCGCCGGGCCAGGTAATTAAGCGCGGGGTAATGCGTATCCAGCAGGGCCTGCACCTGGGTCACCGCCACCTCGTGCAGGGTTGGAACATCGGAAAAAACGGTGACGATCTGTTCAATATGGTCGTGACGCGCGGAGGTTGAACCTGTCGATTGAGGCATGCTGACTTCCTTGTGCCGGACGCGGGGATCGGTCCGATCAAACCCGCACGCTAGCGCGGCCGCCTGGGCTGCCAGCGGTAACCGGTTATGGCGGCGACAAATTCCTTGCCAACGCCAATCAGCGACTAAGCTTGAGTCAAGTCCGATCAATCTGCGTGAATGGATCAATCGACTATGGGCGCGTTATGGCACACCGATTCACCTCCCGCTGCGGTTGCCACCGACAGTGCGGTTGAACCGCCATTGCCCGAAAAGCCGCGCAAACCCCGCTACGCCTGGAGGATGTTCTGGCTGTTGCTGTTGATCGGCAGCGTCATTGCCGGCGTGGCGGCGCGCCGCGAGATGCTCACCTCCCATTGGCAGGCCCGCACTTTCAGTCGCCTGGCCCAGACCTTGACCTACGACGTGCAACCCGGCCCCAGCGACGCCATCGTCTATCCCGGCGACGGCCCGTTCGATAAACGCCTGGGTTACAGCGCGTTGGATGAGTTTCTGCCGCGCCTGCTCAAACGCGACTACCTGATCCAGCGCCAGGCCCGGTTCTCTGCGGCGCTGATGGCCTACACCGAGCACGACCTGTTCGTGCCCTACGCGGAAAAAATCCAAGCCGGGCTGACCATCAGCGATTGCCGCGCCACGCCGCTGTACACCTTCATGTACCCACAGCAGGCCTATCAGGATTTCGGCGCGATTCCACCGGTGGTGGTCAACAGCCTGCTGTTTATCGAGAACCGCGATCTACTCGCCGCCGACCAGCCGCTGGCCAACCCGGCGGTGGATTGGCCACGCTTCGCCAAGGCCGCCTGGTCGCAAGTGGCGAAGGTATTGCACCTGCCCGGCCAGACCGCCGGCGGCAGTACCCTGGCCACGCAGTTGGAAAAATACCGCCACTCGCCGGATGGCCTGACGTTGTCGGGCAGCGAGAAGATCCGCCAGATGATTTCCGCCAGCGTGCGCGCCTATCAGGACGGCCCGCAGACCTTGCAGGCGCGCCAGCGCATCGTGCGTGACTACCTCAACAGCGTGCCGCTGTCCGCCGTGCCCGGTCACGGCGAAGTGCATGGGTTGGCCGAAGGCCTGCGGGTCTGGTTCGGCGCCGATTTCAACCGCACCAACGCCCTGCTCGCCGGCCACGAGCCAGACCTGCTCGGCCAACGTGGCCTGGCGCTGCGCGAGGTGCTGTCGCTGATGATCGCCCAGCGGCGCCCGTCGTTTTACCTGACCCGGGGCCACGACGAACTGGCCAGCCTGACCGACAGCCATATCCGCCTGCTCGCACAAAACCAGGTGATCGAAGCGGCGCTGGCCGACGCGGCCCTGGCCAGCAAGGTGCATTATCGCGATTGGCTGCAACAACCGACGATCCAACCGATCGACACCAACAAAGGCATCAGTGTCGCCCGCAGCCGCCTCGCGGCATTGCTCAATCGCCCGCTCTACGACCTTGACCGCCTGGACCTGGCCGCCACCAGTACCTTGCAAAGCGACCTGCAAACCCAGGCCACCGACTACCTCAAGCGCCTGGCGGACCCCGCCTTCGCCGCGCAATTGGGCCTGCTGGGGCCGCGCCTGCTGACCCCCGCCAGCACCGCGCAAGTGCGCTACAGCTTCAACCTCTATGAGATGACCGCCGACGGCGCGCGGGTGCGGGTGCAGACCGACAGCACCGATCAGCCCTTCGACATCAACGAAGGCAGCAAACTGGAACTGGGCTCCACCGCCAAGCTGCGAGTGCTCACCACCTACCTGCAAATCATCAGCGAGCTGCATGACCGCTATGCCGGCCAGACGCCCGCCGCCTTGAAGAAAGTCCCGGTGGACGAGCAGGATCGCCTATCGCGCTGGGCCCTGGATTACCTGGCACAAAACACCGATCCAAGCCTGCCGAAAATGCTCAGTGCGGCCCTCGACCGGCAGTACTCGGCCAGCCCCGGCGAACGTTTTTTCACCGGTGGCGGCCTGCATCGTTTTCATAACTTTCGCGCTGAGGACAACGGGCGCAACCCGACCTTGCGCGAGTCCCTGCGCGAGTCGATCAACCTGCCCTTCATCCGTTTGATGCGCGACCTGGTGCGCTACAGCACCTACCAGGCCCCCGGCAATAGCGCCGCGTTGCTCAAAGACGACAGCGACCCGCGTCGCCAGGAATACCTGGCCCAGTTCGCTGACCGCGAGGGCACCACCTACCTGTTGCGTTTCTGGAAGAAGTACCGCAACAAAGACACCCAAGCGCGCCTCGATACGTTTCTGGACAGCCTCCACCCCACCGCGATCCGCCTGGCCGCCGTACACCGCTACCTGTTGCCCCAGGCCAGCCAGGCGAGTTTCAACCGGTTTGTACGGGCGCACCTGACCCCGTCCGGCACCGCCACAACACTCAGCGACGAACGCCTGGCCAAGCTCTACACCGACTACGGCCCCGGTGCCTACGACTTGCCGGACCAAGGCTATATCGCCAAGGTCCACCCGTTGGACCTGTGGCTGCTCGGCTACCTGCTTAACCACCCTGACGCAACCTTTGCCCAGGCCGTGGCCGCCAGCGAGCACGAACGCCAGGAAGTCTACGGCTGGCTGTTCAAGAGCCGGCACAAGAGCGCGCGCGACAGCCGCATTCGCACCATGCTGGAGGTCGAGGCCTTCCTGGATATTCATGAGCGCTGGAAAAAAGTCGGCTACCCCTTCGATCACTTGGTGCCGTCGCTGGCCACGGCCATCGGCAGTTCCGGTGATCGCCCGGCGGCGCTGGCCGAATTGGTGGGGATCATCCTCAACGACGGCGTGCGCGAGCCGACCCTGCGCATCGACAGTCTGCACTTTGCCGCCGGCACCCCCTATGAAACGCACCTGATCAATAACCCCGACAAAGCCAAGCGCGTCATGCCCAGCGAAGTGGCCACCGCATTGCGCGAAGCCCTGTCGCAGGTGGTGGATGCCGGCACCGCCAAACGCGTGTCCGGCAGTTTCAAACTCAGCGACGGCACGCCGTTGATCATGGGCGGCAAGACTGGCACCGGCGACAACCGCATTGAGGCCATCGGTGCCGGCGGGCGGGTGCTCAGTTCCAAATCGATCAACCGCACGGCCACCTTCGTGTTCTATATCGGTGAGCATCATTTCGGCACCCTCACCGCGTTCGTACCCGGCAGTTCGGCGCAGAATTTCACCTTCACCTCGGCATTGCCGGTGCAGGTGCTCAAAGGCATGGCGCCGCTGTTGACGCCCTATTTGCAACCAGGCGAACAGACCCTGTGCCAAGCACCCGACAAAGGGGCGTTAGTTATCTATAACTTGCATTCAAATAACCCATTAACTTCACACTTAATGGATTAATAAGCTTCAGCATTTTGAACTTTTACGGCAATTCTCAAAGCATGAAACTAGCGACTCGAACCCATTAAAGAGTCTTTGTTCATGCCCGAACTTCTTCCACTTGAAACTACGCGCAGCACCTATAAAGGCCCGCACTACGGGTTGATCAAACAAACCATTCCAGACTGGATCACCTCCAGCACACCGACAAGGCTCGGCCAACTGAACACCGCCACTCTGACGCGGCCGGCCGGGCTCGCCGGCCTCACCTCGGCGCAGCATCAAGCGCTGCAGGAGGCCAATGCCGACGGCTGGCGCACGCAGAACCAAGTGGACCGGCTGTTAAGCGATATCCAGGATGTCTACGCCTTCGCCGAACCGCGCTTGAAAAAAGCCATCCAGGATAAATACGGCCTCGACCTGAATGTGCAGACCACGTTTCTTTATTTATATATTCCGGTTGCAAAGCCGTGGTACGTCATTGATTTTTCCAACGGCGTGACCACCCGCAAAGTTTCATTACTGGATGCCGCCCTGCATAACTTCGCCAAACGCGAAACATTTGACATCAACTCTTGCTATATCACTCAACCCGACTATCGCGGGCACTTCGCCGTGCTGCCGTTGGACACTACGATGTCGATCCAACAGTTCAAGGCCCTGTGCCGTGAGCTGGACCTCGGCGCCCACTACCAACGCTACTTGAACGAGCGTCTGCTGCCTGAAGCCACGGCGGCGCGCACCGAATTGCAGCACCAGGTGATCGCCAGCCAAAAAGCAGCCCTCAAAGTCGCCGCTCACTTGGCCAGCATCCACACTGTCGCGCAACAGCCCGCCGACTTGAGCATGGCCGGCTTCCACCTGCTGATGCGCACGCTGCGCGGTGATCGTGGCGTGATGCAGTTCTATCAATTGAGCATTCTGGACGTGTCCTTGAGCGGCATTCTGCTGATCGCCGCGGACCTGGAGCGGGTAACCAGCACCTCAAAGTTGATCGCCTATATTCCCCATGACCCCGAAAGCCCGGTCAAAGAATACGACTCAAGCCTCGCCTTCATGCAGGACCTGACACGCAAACTGCAAACCAACGCGCCGATCCCGTCGCGCCAGCAGCAGACCTACCAGCAGTTCTTCAGCCAGTTTGTCGATCACACTCAACGCGGGCATTTTTTTGCCAACCTGAGCCAGCGGCTGTGCCGCGTCCAATGGCATCAGTACAGCCCCTTGGACCCTCGCCCCAGCTGGCGCGAAACGCCACTGACCGCCCCCCGCCTGCAGTTTTCCGCGACCCCGATCAGGGGCGACCTGTGGCAATTTCTCTACCAGCAGTCGCTCAACAAGATCCTCAACGACGGGCGCGCCATAGCGGTCTCCACCGCCGACGCCGACACCCACGCGCGCTGGGCCTGGTGGGACAACTTCACCCGCCTGTTATCGGATATTTTCAATGTCGCTCTGATGGTGGTCACGCCGTTCGTGCCTTACTTGGGCGAACTGATGCTGGCCTACACCGTGTTCCAACTCACCTATGATGCGGTCGAAGGCGCAGTGGATTTGAGCGAAGGCCAATTCAGAGAGGCCGGCGAACATCTGCTCACCGTCACCAACGACCTGGTACAAGTGGCCGCCTTCGCCATCGGCGGCAAAGTGGTGGGTGCGTTCAAGCGCTCGCCGTTTATCGACGGTTTGCAACCCGTGCAGGTGGGCGATCGAACGCGCTTGTGGAACCCGGATCTGGCGCCCTACGCCCGCCCCGAATTGCAGTTGCCGGCCGACGCACAGCCCGATGCCCTCGGCCTGCATGGGCACCGCGAGCAGAAAGTCCTGCGCCTGGAGGGTCAGCACTATGTCGTCGAGCAGGATGAAACCAGCGGCACCTATCGCATCAAGCACCCCACCCGCGCCGAGGCCTACGCCCCCAAGCTCGTTCATAACGAGCACGGCGCGTGGTATCACGAAGGCGAGGACCCGCTGACCTGGGACAGCCACAGGCTGCGCAGCCGCCTTGGCCCGGTGGTGCAAGGGTTCGACGCGACCCAGCTGGAACAGGCCTGCGAGACCAGCGCCACCCGCGATGCAGACTTGCGCATGATGTACGCCGACCGCGACAGCCCGCCGCCGCTGTTGGTCGACACCCTCAGGCGAATAAGGCTGCGGGCGCAGGTCGACCGCGCACCGGCCCAGGTGCGCACCGGCACCGCCGCTAAGCTGCCGGACAACTGGGCCGCGCAAACCACCAGCGAGCTACCCGGTTGGCCGCCGAACAAGGCCATCGCCGTGTTTATCAACGATGATTTGAGCGGGCACGCCCTCACCTACGGCGCAGCCACAGCCAGCGATGCCGACACCCTGAACATCAGCCATCGCGAGGTAAGCGCCGGCCAATTGCCCGAACGCCTCGCTACGTTCTTGAGCGACAGCGAATTCGCCGGCCTGTTGCCCGCGCCGGTCGGGCCTACGTCTGCCGCGCGCATCCAGGCCCTGCGCGGGTTACTGGCGGATAAAGTGGCGCGGGAAAAAACCGCCGTTTTCAACCATCTCTACAGCACCACGGAAGTGGCCGAAACCGCCCCTGGCGAGCTGATTCAACAACAGTTCCCGCAGTTGCCGAAAAACCTGGTGGCCAACCTGTTGCTGCGCACCTCGCCCGATGAGTTGGAAACGCTGAACACGCAACGGCAGATCCCTCTGCGCCTGAAGAACCTGGCACGGGCACTGGCCAACGAAGTGCGCGCCAGCCACGCAAGCGAGGGGCTCTACGATGACGCGTTGCTGACCCCGGACACCGAACGAATGGTGCTCAATATCCTGCGCCAGCACACCGATGCACTGAGCGACATAAGCATCGCCATTCACGAACAGACCGCCCAGGGCCAGGTGCGCTGCCAGGTTGGCGCCGCCGAGGCCGCCACGAGGAAAATCCTGCTGCACACAGGCCCTGGGCAGTACCAGATCCACGATATGAGCAGCGCTGCGCCGCAACCGCAGTTCAGCTTGTACGAAGCCCTGATCTGGCTGCTGCCGCCGGGCAAGATCGATTATGTGGCCGGCCAGGGCGCGATTTTCAAAGCCTGGCTCAAAGAACAACTGGAACCCTTGAGCAACCGTCGCACGCTGCTGCAAGCCCCCACACGGCGTCAGGTGGATGAGCGTGCCGCCCAGTCGCTGTTGCAAAAGCCCATGTTCGACGCCTTTCGCCGCCTGTTTCGGCGCGAACCGCCACAACCGCCGACGCTCAAGGAAACCCTGGTCAGGTTATGCCCAAGTTTGAGCACCGAGCAGATCGAAGAAGTGACACCGCACCTGAAAACCCCGCAAGCGGAGCAACTGCTCAACACCCTGGAAATCGACCGTGCGGTGCTGGACACAGAGCTGGAAAACTTCCGCAAGCAGAAGCCCAGCCTGACCAAGGCCAGCGCCACGCTGGTGGCCAACGAAATGCTGATGCGCGGCCACATCATCAAGGAGTTGAAAAACTGCTGGGAACAAGGCGCCTATCAACGCCTGCTACCTGCGCAGGCACGCTCCGGCGGAACGCGGCTGGACCTGAGCGAACTGACCCTGGGGCGCTATATCGCCAGCCTGGAGCCTCTGCGGGCGGACTTCAGCCATGTCACGCGCTTGAATGTCAGCGGCACACGCCTGGGGGATCGGGACACCGACTTCCTCGACAATTTCCCCAATCTGCGCAGCCTTGACCTGTCCGACAACAACCTCGCCGGCCTGCCGTCACAGCTGCCCAATATCAAGTTCCTGGCCAAACTGAACCTGAGCAATAACCCCATCGCCTGGCGCCCCAGCGACTACGCGATCCTTGAACGCTGCCAGCTTCTGCGCTCGTTGAACCTGGAAGGCAATACGCAGATGCGCGTCGCTCCGGACCTCAGCCACTTGCCTGAGCTGCGCCGCATGGTGTTGCGGCGAACCAGTATCAGCGCCTGGCCGGCGGGGCTGGACAGCCCGAAACGGGTCACGCCGGAACTGGACTTGAGCAACACCAACGTGCGCACCGTGCCTGAGTTCGCCTCGGATTCGTCGGCGGCGCGCATCGTGGCCAACAGTTGGCTGGACCGTACCAAGCTCGAACGCCTCGACGAAGACCGCTTTGTCAGCTATCGCCGCGCCCAAGGCATCGACCCCTATCGCACCCGCCCGGTCGGCGACAAAGCCAACCGGGACTACTGGACAAGCGGCCTGGAAGGCGAGGATCTGGACACGGCCAAGGAGGTCTGGGACGAGGTCGAAAAAGAGCACGGTTCCCAGGGCTTGTTCGACGTGCTCCATCTGCTGCAACCGCCGGAGCGCTTTCAAACCCAGGAGGATGCGCGGTTGTTCCGCCAGGGCCGGGAAGACCTGTCCATACGCGTATGGCAGGTGCTGTTTGCCGTGGACGAGAACCCCCAGTTCCGCGAGCGCATATTCAGCCTGGCCGGCGCGCCCGCCAATTGCGCCGATGCCGGTGCGCAGATCTTCAACCGCATCGGCGTCGAGACGCTGTTGGAAAACATCCTCAAGGACCAAAGCCCCGCAGGCCTGGCCAGCCGCGAGAGCCGCCTGGCGACGTTGGCCAAACAATCCTGGCGCCTGGATCAGGTCAACGAGCGCGCGCGCGCCGAAATCAAATATCGCACCGACCCGATCAGCCAAGGGGGGCTGGGACAAGCCTTCGGCAGTGGAGATAACCAGGTGGACGACGTGCAGGTGTACCTGGCCTACCAGACCGGGCTCAAGGCACGACTCGACCTGCCGTGGCTGTCCGAACATATGGTCTACCGCAACACCGCCAGGGTCACGGAAACCCACCTCAGCCGCGCCGCTCGCTACATTGCCCATCAGGAGCGCGGCAACGGTCTGGTCGACGGCATGCTTGAGCAACCGTTCTGGAACGAATACCTGCAAGAAAAATACGTTGAGTCGTTCAACCAAGCCCTGGAACAACGTGCCGAGGCCGGCAGCCAACTGGAGGACTTGCTGGAAGCGCACCGCGAGTGGGTGAGCCCGTCCGTGAGCGTCGAGCGCAAGGCCACACTGCGCACACAGCTGGTCAGCCTGGCCGACACGTTGAACCTTGCGCAAGCCGAGGTGCTTGAGGAGCAGCCTCTGTCCGACGCGACGGTGAATACCTTCTACGAGCATATCCAGCGCGACTACCGAGATCTGGCACGGCGCCTGACCCGCCAGGCCTTAGAAATCGCAGCGCAAACATCCTGAAGCGTCCCCGCCCCTCGACAGTTGGCGAGGGGCGGTAGCCGGCTATTTTCGAGATGGATAATTTCGAAATCAAACGCCATCCCGTCGTGGTATCCAACCCGGTATTCGCGCTTATTCTCGCCCCCTGCCCTCATTAGACTCGAATGCCTCATGAGCTGATTTCCAGGATTCATTGCATGGCTGACATCCCCTTTGCCCAAGCCTTTAAAGGGCTGCATTACGACTTCATCAACACTGCGCTTCCGCCCTGGCTGACCGCCACCCACCCACAACGCTTCAAAGCTTTACACCACGCGGCACGCCGCCACCCGATCCCTCCCGCCTCGCTACCGCGCCCCCTCAAGCAGGCAGTGGACGCGCACTGGCAAAACCTCAACGCGTTGGATGGACAGTTTCAAGACCTGAACGATGTCTACGCCTACGCCGAGGCCAAACTGCACACGGCGTTGGCCCAGGATTACGGCGACATCGATGTGAAAAATACCTTTCTGCGCACGTATGTCAGCGCCGCCCAGGCCTGGTGGGTGATTGACGTGACCCAGGGTGTCACCAGTCGCACCGTGTCGTTGCTGGAGGCGGCGCTGCACAACTTTGCCGACAACGAGCAGTTTGTCGATTACGCGTTTCTCTCGCGCCCCGACGCACGGGGGCAACAACGCAGCCTGAGCTTCACCCACAAGGTCAGCGGCACGGCGCTGACTGTCGAGGGGTTCAAACAACTGTGTCGCCGGCTGGATATCGGCGCGCAGTATCAGGCCCAGCTCAAGAGAGCCCTGGGCTTCGAGCAGCGCAGCGTCGCCTATCGCGTGCGCCAGCACGTGCTTGCCCAGCAGAAAAGCGGCTTGAGCGCGGCCGCGCAACTGGCCGCGCACAAGGGCGATATTCCGCGCAACGCCCTGGCACCGTTGCTGGCCCTGGCCGCCGGCCAACCCGCCGTCGAGTGGGAGGGCCAGCCGCTGCATTGCCACACCCTGGACATGATGAACACGCGGCTCACCGGCATCATCCTGCTGCATAGCCCGCCATCGCCGCCCACGCCGCTGACCCAGGTGCTCGCCTATGTGCCGGACGACCCAGAACACCCGCTCAAGCACTACCCTTCACCGCAGGCCTTCATGGCTGAACTGACCCGCCAACTGCGCGACGTCGAGCACTATCAGGTCTTTTTCAGTCGCTTCGTCGCCCACGACCAACGCGGGTATTTCTTCGCCAACCTCAATGCGCGCCTGAGCCGCGTGCAGTGGCACCACAAAGCGCCCACCGACAGCCAGCCCAGCTGGAAAGACACGCCGGTCGAGCACCCGCATCTGCAATTCAACGTGCAACGCTTCGAGCACGACTATCAGAACCGCTCGACCGTCTCCACGCAAAACGACCTGTGGAACTACTTGTATCGGGTGCGCTTGAACAAGATCGTCAACGATGCCCAAAGCCTCGCCGTCTCGACCCATCGCGTCGATCGCATGGCGCGTTGGGCATGGTGGGACAATCTGGAAAAAATCTTTTCCGACCTACTTAATGTCGCGGTGCAAATCCTCACGCCTTTCATACCCGGGCTGGGTGAACTGATGCTCGCGTACACCGCCTATCAACTGACCGACGAGATCTTCGAAGGCATCGTGGACTGGGCCGAGGGCCAGGCGCGGGAGGCCGTGGAGCATATGTTTGGGGTGGCGCAGAACCTGCTGCAGCTCGGCACGTTCGCCGCCGGTGCGCAGGTCGCGCAACCGTTGCACCTGAAGCTGTCGGCCTTTGTAGAGGGCCTCAAAGCCGTGCAACTACCCGACGGTCGCACGCGCTTGTGGAACCCAGAAATCAGCCCTTATGCCGATCCCTCACTGCAACTGCCGGCGCAAGCCCGTGCCGAACCGTCAGGGCTACACCGGCACCAGGGGCAAGCACTGCTCAGACGCGATGGCGAGCACTTTCGGGTGCGCTATGACGCCGAGCGCGACGAACATCGCATCGTGCATCCGCGCCGACCCGACGCCTATCAACCCAGGGTGCAGCTCAAGCGCGACGGCATCGTGCTGCACGAGGCGGAACACCCCCAGACCTGGGACCGTTCGACCTTGCTGCGTCGCCTCGGGCGACCGGTAGAGGGCCTGAGCGATACACAACTGGAGCGTATCCGCCGCATCAGCGGTTGCGACGACGACCTGCTGCGCGGCATCTACCACCACGACCAGCCGCTGCCGCCCCTGCTGGAAGACACCCTCAACCGCTTCGACGCCTATGCCAGTGCCAGCCGCTCCAGCGACAGTATTCGCGTCGGGCAGCCACTGGACCCGGCCTCGGCGTGGTTCGAGCAGACGGTTACCGAACTGCCCGGCTGGCCGGCGAATAAAGCCTTGCAGGTGTATCTACGCGCCGACCTCACCGGCGCCTCTCACCACTACGGCAATCCCGACGCCGCGCCCGCCGACACTCTGAAGATGAGCCTGGCGCAAGTGATGTCCGGCACACTGCCGGAGCGGGTTCTGGCGTTTCTCGATGAACCCCAGACCGAGGCGCTGCTGGGCCAAAGTGTGCCGAAACCCCAACGGCTCCAACACCTGCGCAACCTGCTGGCCGATTACGTCAGCCAGCAGGCGCCCGACATTGGCCCCTATATGCACCGTTTGCGCGAGCTGTCCGACGAGCCGCGCACGCGCCTGTTGCGTGAGCACTTGCCGCGTTTGGAGAGCCACGCCATCGACGCGCTGCTCAGCAGCGCCAACAGCGACGAACTGCGGGTGATGGATGAGCACCAGCGCGTGCCGCTGCGCCTGAAGAACCTCGCCGGCGAACTGGATTTCGTCGCCCGCACCACCCATGCCTACGAGGGTTTCTATTTTCCCTGGCAGCAAACCCCGGACAGCGAACGCATGGTGCTCAACACCCTCAAGCATCACAGCGATGCCTTCGCCGACCTGCACCTGCAAATTCGCGAACGCACGGCCGATGGGCCGTTGCGCTGCGAGGCGGGGCCCATGGACGCCCAGGTGCGCCGCACGCTGATCCGCAAGGGCAACCATGGCTATGAAGTGCTCGACGATCAGTTAAAGCATCTGCACGGCCCGGACACGCTGTACGAGTCGATCCTCCAGGCCCTGCCCGATCCCACCCGGCACGCTTTGGGCTACACCACCGGCCAGGGCAGCGCGCTGCGCGGCTGGCTGATGCAAACCCTGGAACCCCTGGCCGAACGCCGTATCGCCTTGGCCGAACCGCCGACACGCGCTCGCGCGAATCGGGAGACCCTGGCCCTGCTGGGCACACCGATGCCGAAAAGAACCGCTCGCGGGCCAACGCAGCCGAGCGCGGATCTGCATCGGGAGGCTCTGAAAACCCTGTTCCCCTACCAAAGTGAAGAACGTATCCAGACCTACATGGATACCGTCGGGCCGCAGGCCCTTGGCGAAACGATCAACACCCTGGTCGTCGAACGCATTCGCCTGAACGGCGAGCTGTCGCGTTGGGCACTGCAGCCAGGCGCCCATAGCCTGAGTGTGGAGCGCGAGTTGCGCGCATTTATCAGCGCCAGAATCCTCGAATGCTGGGACGACCAGGTACGCGCCCGGGTCGAACATCGCGGCTCAGTGCTGGACCTCAGCGGCCTAGTATTACCGGACGCTTTGCCGACGCTGCAAGCCGATTTCGGCCATGTGGTCGGGCTCAACCTGGCCAGAACCCGCTTCAAGGCAGAGCATGCCGATTTTCTCGCGCGCTTCCCCGCGTTGCGCACCCTCGATCTGACCCACAATCCCCTGACCCACCTGCCGGATACCCTGGTGGACCTGCGCCATCTGGAAAACCTCGACCTGTCGTACACCCTGCTGCAATTGCGCGCGCGGGATGTTACCCGCCTGAAAAACCTGCGTTACCTGCGCCGCCTGAAACTCAACCACACCCCGACCCGCCAAGTCCCGGATATCGGGCGCATGCGCGACCTGCACGAACTGGACCTGAGCCGCACGCCCATCGAACGCTGGCCGGACGGGGTGTTCGATGTGCCCCGGCCGCCGCACTGGCTGCTCAACCTGCAAGACACAGCCATTACCGAGGTGCCCGAGGTCGAATTGGGCAGCCCTGCCGCCCTGGTGGTTGCCCGCACGCGCCTGGATCGCTCACGTCTGGGGGCGGTGAGTCGCGAGCGTTTCAGGGCCTACCGCGAATCCGTGGGCCTGGACGCAGACCGCAGCTACGAGCCGCGCGGCGAGAGTGAACCCTGGCTGGCCTACCTGGACACCACCGCTCAGGACGCCGCGCGCGCGCTGTGGAGTCGGCTGGAACACGAGCATGGCTCCCAAGGCTTCTTTGAAGTGATCAAAGCGCTTGAAGCACCCGACGAATTCCAGAGCGCCGAAGACGAACAGCGTTACACCGCCAACCACCGCACCTTGACGCAACAGGTCTGGGAGCTGCTGGATGCGGCGGACGCCGACACTGCCCTGCGCCTGAAACTGTTCGAGATGGCCAGTTACCCGGCCAACTGCGCCGATGCCGGCACGCAGATATTCAACGAGCTGGGCGTGGAGGTGTTGGTCCATCAGATTGAACGCTATGCCCCCTCGCCCGAGGTTCACGAGCAGCGCCTAGCCGTGCTGTGCAGGGGCATTGCGCGGCTGCGGCAGCTCAACGACGTGGCGCGGACCGACATCCGCCAGCGCCTGGCGCCGCTCTCCCAGGGCGGCCAGGGCCTGCGGCTGCGCAGCGAAATCGTCGACAACCTGCCTGGCGAGGTGGATGAAGTAGAGGTGTACCTGGCCTACCAGACTGCGTTGGCGCAGCGCCTGGACTTGCCGTGGATCGCGGACCATATGATCTACCGCCTGACGGCCAACGTGAGCGAGGCGCAGATCGGCAGCGCGTACCGCCAGGTGCTGGAACTGGGCGAAGGCGACGGCCTGGTCAACCGCATGCTGCTGGACCCACACTGGCGCGGCTGGCTGGAGCAGCGCTATCCCGAACGCCACGCGCAGCATCAGCAAAGGCTTAAAACGCGTCACGGGCAGTTGTTTGAGCTGCAAGACTTGCATGAACAATGGCGCAGGGCACCGACGCCCGAGGCCCTACAGCAGATGCAGGATTTGGCGACCCTATTGGGTATTAGCGATGGGCAGTTGCAAGGCGATGACGCTGCGTTTCAGGCCGCCTGCGAGCGCCTGGAAGAGACCCTGGGCTATGACGCCCTGGCGTGGATGCGCGAACAGACGCGCAATGCTTTGCGCGACGCCGGCGACTGGCGCAATCGAGCGCCGAAGCGTTGAGCCGCAAGCCCCGGCAGGCGTGCACGGGCGCGCGCCTGCCGGGGTCCGTCAGCGCACTTCGATCCTGCGCTGCGCATCGCCTTCCCACAGATAGAAGCGGTAGACGCGCCCAGCCTTCTTGTCGAAGCTGAAGGTGCGGCCGGGGAAGATATGGTTCTTGGTGGTCGGCGCGCATTCCGTACTGTCATGGCCCGCACAATCCTTGAACTCATCGACCAGTACCACGGTGTTGCCGGCATTGCGCATGACGTAGCGCTGCCCACCGTTCTCGATCTTCGTGTCGAAGCGGCTGTCCTTGGGACGAACGAAAAATACCGTGCCATAGCCAGCCATCACCTGCACGCCACCGGCCAGGGTGTTTTTATAGGCTTCGCGTTCCTCATCGCTGACCTGGAACTCATCGTCTTTCTCCGGCGCCACCGGCAGGTAACGCACGCGGAAGTAGCGCTCCTTGTCACGCTCGCCCATAAACAACAAGCGCGTGCTCTGCACACCGCCGGCCGGCACGATCAAGCGCGCCGGGCTGGCGATCAGGCCGTTGCGCACGCTGCCGTCGGCCTCGGTCTTGAGCGGGACTTCGTCGTAAGTGCCGTCGGGCTTGTAGAGCATTTCGGTGATGTTGACCTTGACGAAAGCGGTCTTGGTGCCGCCGTTGAAGACCCGCTTGAGGTAGGTGCTTTTATCGCCGCGCAGATAATCGTAGAAATCCCCGACATTGATACTCGGCCCCGCCTGGGCACTCAGGGCACACAGCAACAGGCCCAGCCCCGCACATACACGCTTCATAACCGCTCCTTTGCACACCATCATGGCCTCACCGCATCGAACAGCAGCTCGACGCTGCCGTAGTAGTCACCTGGCGTAAACCCATCCGGCGGCTCGACGGCCGATATATCCAGCAGTACGCGCTTGCCCTGGCGCGCTTCGTCCTGGGGCACCACCAGGGTGTCTTCAAGGCTCAGCACTTGGCCGTTGAACGTGACGCTCAGGTCGATGTAGGTACGCCCGCCGTTGAACAGGGTGGGCAACGCACCCAGGCGCGCATTGATGCCGCCGGCGGAACTCTTGACGTCGAAGTGTTCCCGCAAGGGCCGTAGGCGCCCCGGCACCAGGTCCCAGATCATCTGTTGTTCGCGCTCCAGAAAACCGGGCGTGATCGGCAACACGTAAAAATCCTGGGTGGGGATGGTCACCGACACATCGAACACTTGCACTTCACGAACCGCCTGTACCGCAGGGCTGAACACCGCGCCACCGGTGAGCAGCACCAGGCCCAGCAGGGCCGGACCGCCTCGTTTCCACCCACGATGGGTGCGTTTACTGACTCTCATCCTTTGACCTCATAAGGTTTCTTGTCGCTGCCTTCGATCAGGGTGAAGCGGTAGGTCCGCCCCTTTTGCTTGTCAAAACCAAACGTGCGACCGGGCAGAATGTGGTTCTTGGTGGTCGGCTGGCAGTCCTTGGGATCGGCCGCGGAGCAGTCCTTGAATTCGTCGACCACCACCACACTGTTGCCCGCGTTGCTCAGGCGGTAATGGCCGGCGCTGTCGTCGACGCCGGTCTGGAAACGCGCGTCCTTAGGCCGCACGAAAAACACCGTGCCATAGCCCGCCAATACCGTTACCCCGGCAGACAA
The DNA here is from genome assembly GCF_042610415.1 of Pseudomonas sp. MD330_10. Taxonomy (NCBI): domain Bacteria; kingdom Pseudomonadati; phylum Pseudomonadota; class Gammaproteobacteria; order Pseudomonadales; family Pseudomonadaceae; genus Pseudomonas; species Pseudomonas sp. MD330_10. The sequence continues at coordinate 300,860 of NZ_JBHGZU010000004.1, read as the reverse complement.
AGCGCCTTTATAGGCTTCGCGTTCTTCTTCCGAGAGGGCGAACTCGTCGTCCTTTTCCGGCATCACCGGCACGAAGCGCACGCGGAAATAACGCTCTTTTTCCCGCTCGCCCAGGTACAGCAGACGCGTGCCCTGCATGCCGTTGGCCGGCACGATCAAGCGCGTGGGGCTGGCCATCAGGCCATCGCGCAAACTCGCGTCGGTGGCGGGTTTGACTTCCACCTCTTCGGAGGTGCCGTCGGCGTTGTAAAGGATTTCCAGCACCTGGACCCTGACGAACGCCGTGCTGTCGCCGCTGTTGAACACGCGCTTGAGGTAGGTGCTCTTGTCACCGTCCAGGTAGTCGTAAAACACCCCGACATTCAGGCTGGGCCCGGCCTGCGCCCCCAGCGGCAGGCCGCACAGCAACCACAAGGCCCACACATATTTGCTCCACATAACGCTCTCCAATAACACGTGTGACGTCGTTTACAGGTCCGAATCCCAGATCACCGTGGCCATCCCCGAATAGGTGCTGCCGCCCTGGCTCAGCATGTTGTCGGTGTGCTCTCGGCCAACCTCGAAATGCAGGGTGCCGGGTCGGCGATTCACGTAGTGCCCAGGCTGGAACAGTTGGGTGCCCGCGCCGCTGAGCAACAGGGGCTGGCGGTTCACCGCCGAACCATCGGGGCGGTTCAGGCCATAGGGCAGGCTGACGCTGATATCCAGCGGCACTTGATGGCCGTCGGCGTTACGCAAGGCGCAGGTGTCGCCCATCACGCGCTCGCATTCCAACTGCATCTTGAAACGCGAAGACGCGGAGATATTGAAGGTCTGGTCACGGAACAGCCGCGCCGGTTTGCGCCCCTGATTCAGCCAGGCTTGCCAGCCGCCCTGGGGCACCAGTTCGATGCGGTTGCCGCCGGGCGGCACTTCGACCTGCAAGGTGTGCAGCACATCCAGACTGAAATTGAGGGTTAACTGGTTGTCGCTGGGGATCACCACGTCGCCGAAGTCGAAGTCCTGATGCGGCCCCATGGTGTAGGTGATGTTGCCGACGTATTGCCCTGACGACATGCCCAACGGGTTGGGGGTTCGCAGTGCATAGGCGAACTCGAAGGTGCTGTACCAGAACCGCGTGATCGTGGTGCCGGGGAATCGGCTGCACACCCCCGCTCCCTCCGGCACCAGCCAGAAGAACAGTGCCAGGGTGTTGTTACCGGTGAGAAACCCGGTGCTCTGGCAAGGGCTCGGCGCAGTTGACCACTGCCCTTGCCAGGAATACCCAGGCCGCGCCCAGGCACTGGTGTTGGGGCGCACATCCCAACGGTGCCCGATCCCGGCAATGCGCACCTGCACGGTTTCTGTTTCGCCGGTACGGGCATGGGTCACCTGTACATCCCGCCACTCGGACGGCACTTTCCACATTGCGCCTTGGCGCGGATCCTCGTGAAAGGCCTCGATAGGCGCGTTGGCGTTGGCGGCGAAATTGCTGGTGCGGATGGTGAAAATCCCCATCTGCTGGCAGCGAATCGGCATGTGTCCGGCACATATACCCGTCACCGGCGTGGTGTTGCGAAACTCGTTCTTGGTCGGGTTCGCCGGGTCGGGGACAAATTCGGCGGTGATGTCCTGGGACAGCGCCTGTGCCGTACCGGTAGCGCCAAGGCCCAACAGGCCGGCCAATGCGACGCGCGCCAATCGTGATGTTCTGCTCATAGATCCGAATCCCAAATAACGGTGGCTTGTCCCGAATAAGTGCTGCCGCCCTGAGCCAGCATGCTGTCGGCATGCTCTTTGGCGACCTCGAAATGCAGGGTGCCGGGGCGGCGATTGACGTAGTAGCCAGGCTGGAACAGCTCGGTGCCCGCGCCGCTGAGCAGCAAGGGCTGAAGGTTCACGGCCGAACCATCGGGGCGGTTCAGGCCATAGGGCAGACTGACGCTGATATCCAATGGCACTTGATGGCCGTCGCCGTTGCGCAAGGCGCAGGTGTTGCCCATCACGCGCTCGCATTCCAACTGCATCTTGAAACGCGAAGACGCGGAGATATTGAAGGTCTGGTCACGGAACAACCGCGCCGGTTTGCGCCCCTGATTCAGCCAGGTTTGCCAGCCGCCTTGGGGCACCAGTTCGATGCGGTTGCCGCCGGGTGGGACTTCGATTTTGAGGTCGTGCTGGACCTCCAGGAAAATACTGAAGGTCAGTTGGTTATCCGTGGGAATCAGCACATCGCCGAAATCGTAATCACCACCAGACCCCATTGTGTAGGTCAGGCTGCCCGTGTATTCGCCACTGGACATCCCCAAGGGGTTGGGGGTCCGTAGCTCATAGGCGTACTCCATCTGGTAGATACGCATATAGGCCAATTCTTGGGAGGGCTTACGACTGCAGACCCCAGCGCCTTCCGGCACCATCCAAAAATAGGTAGCGGTTTGCAAACCAGCCTTCAAATGACCGGTTGAAATACATGGGCTCGGCGCCCTTGCCCATTGTTGTGTCCAACCAACCCCAGGTTGCGCCCAAGCAGAAACCCCAGGCGGACGCGGCACCTGCCAAAGACCACCAAAACCGGCAATGCGCATTTGCACTGTTTCGGTTTCTCCGGTCTTGGTATGCGTCACCAACACGTTCCGCCAATGCGACGGCACCTGCACCATGAACCCCTGTCGCTCATCGGCGTGATTGGCCAGGATCGGGCCGTTGGACAACGCGTCAAAACCGGGGATGCGAAGGCTGAACAGATTCAGGGCCTGACACTGCGTCGGGATATGCGACTGACAGATAGAACTGATCGGCGTGGTGTTCTGGAACTTGTTGACCATGGGGTTGGTAGGGTCCGGTTTGAACAGCGCGGTGATGTTCTCGGATATGGCCTGGGCTGTCCCCGTCCCTCCTAGGCTCAACAGTCCGACCAAGACGGCAAGGTTCAACGGTGATGCGCGATTCATAGATCCGAATCCCAAATAACGGTGGCTTGCCCCGAGTAAGTGCTACCGCCCTGAGCCAGCATGCTGTCGGCATGCTCTTTGGCGACCTCGAAATGCAGGGTGCCGGGGCGGCGATTGACGTAGTAGCCAGGCTGGAACAGCTCGGTGCCCGCGCCGCTGAGCAGCAAGGGCTGACGGTTCACCGCCGAACCATCGGGGCGGTTCAGGCCATAGGGCAGGCTGACGCTGATATCCAATGGCACTTGATGGCCGTCGGCGTTGCGCAAGGCGCAGGTATTGCCCATCACGCGCTCGCACTCCAACTGCATCTTGAAACGCGAAGACGCGGAGATATTGAAGGTCTGGTCACGGAACAGCCGCGCCGGTTTGCGCCCCTGATTCAGCCAGGCTTGCCAGCCGCCTTGGGGCACCAGTTCGATGCGGTTGCCGCCGGGTGGGACTTCGACCTTGAGGTCGTGCTCCACACTCAGCGTAAAGTTGAACGTAAGGACGTTATCGTTAGGCATCATGACGTCGCCCATATCGAAATCCATCCCCGGCCCCACCGTATAGGTCAGGCTGCCCACGTAATCGCCCGAGGACATGCTCAGCGGATTCGGCGTGCGCAGCTCATAACCCAGGTACAGCGACGTGTAGCGCAAGTTCGGCACCCGGAACAATGCCTGTTTGACACAGGTTCCATCTCCTTCCGGGATTCGCCAAAAATACGATGAGCCCGTCGAAGTGACTGTTTGAGTTCCGCTGGTTTGCCTGCACGGCAGAGCATCCCTGGCCCACCAGCCGCCGCGCCACATCAAGTTATGCCCAGCAGCGCCCCCAGTCCCGGTCATTTGCGAGACATTGCCGCCCAGCTCATGCCATCCACCCAAGCCACCAATACGCATGTCCAGCGTTTGCTGCTCGCCGGTCCTGACATGCGTGACCTGCACAGAGCGAAACTGCGAGGGCACTCTGAACATGGCGCCTTGGCGCATTTCATTGTCGGCGGCGATGGGCCCATTGGCACTGAAGCTCAAGGGCGATAGCAAACTGGCCAAGCCCCATGTTTCACAAAACGCCGGTTGCCACAGACAATGCCCCAAGTTCGGTGAGGTGTTGACGAACTTGTTCACCATAGGGTTCGCCGGGTCGGGTTTGAATACTGCCGTCACTTCCAGTACGCCCGCGAAAGACAAGGGCGTTGCAACCCCCAGCACCAATGCGATCGCCACACGCTGGATGCGTTTGAGTCCTGCTCTGCACAAAATCACACCGTTAACCCGCCTTGCCACTGCCATTGAAGGCCTCCGCTAACGTATCCGCGGTGCAGCGCAAGTCGCCGATCATCAGCACGTTGCTTTCCTCACGGGCCTTGGAAGGATCGAGTCGGAACTGGCAGAGCAACTGGTTGTTGCGCCGCACTTCGAGGGTGGGCGAGCTGGCGTTCATCTCAAGGGAGAAGAAGCCGTCGACTTCGCTGACGCCACGGGTGGCGTGGTTGATCACATGCAGGCCCTTGAGCGGCTTGCCCTGAGGGTCGACCAGGCGCCCGAGCACGGTGACGGTCTGCATCACGCTGATCTTGCGGTAATCCACCCCGCCCTTGTTCAGGTGGTAGCGGGTGCGTTGCGGCTGGATCGAGGCCGACGGCGCATGGTTGCCCTCGAAGTCGAAGCTGACCGAACTGCCTTTGTAGGCCGCCACCGGAATGAAGTTACGCCCCGGCCGCAATGCCGTGCTGCCGCCGCTCATGTCATCGGCGCGCAGGGCGATGTCATCCACGTCGGTTTCCACGTCCACGATCAAGCCGGAACCGGACCCGTGGTACTGGCTGGTGAGCACCATTTCCCGCTGCCCCATGGCGAAGGTGCTGTCCAGGTTCAGGCCGCCGGACAGTTCGTTGTTGAACGAAGAACGCTGGACGAAGCCGTCGCCAGTGACCACGTCGTTCTGGAAACTGGCCATGCCGGACAGACCGACGCCGTAAGTGTCGGTGATCGCGGTCGCCGACACGCTTTGCAGGACGTGATCCTTGAGGTCTTTGCGGTAGGTCAGCGAGGCGTTGTTGTCGCGAGTGCCGTCACGGGCGGTACGGGTGCCGATGCTGGCGGACCATTGCTCGCCCGGCGCTCCGAGGGCCAGGCTGACACTCAGGTCGACGCCGCGGTTGCGCCGGTCACCCGTGCTAGCGGTCGCCGGCCGGTCGAACACCGACAGCCGCCAGTTGGCGTCGTTGCCGAACAGGTGGGTGCGTTCGGTCCAGCCCAGGTCCAAGCCCAAACCATCGGTATTGCCTTGGCTATAAGACACGCGGCCATTGATCGAACGCAGGTTGCTGAGCCGGTGGTTGAGGGACAGCGATGCGTTGCTGGTCTGGCCGACGAACACATCGCGCTGGCGGATGCGCGTGCCGTCGGGCAGGGTTTCGTAGGTGTTGCGGGTGTCGAGCCAGCTGCGGGTGTAGTTGAACACCACCGTGCCGGCACCGTAGTTGTAGAGGGCGTTGAAGTCGGCGCCGGTGCCGTATTTTTCGGTCTGGTACAGGTTGGCATACAGGCTGGCGTAGTTGGCCAGGGTCCAATCGATGGAGGTGCCGTACTGCATGTTGTCCTTGACCTGGCGCCCGGACACGCCCAGCACCACGCGCGGGTGTGCCAGGTAATTCAGCGAGACCCCGGCGGTTGGATCGCCGCTGGTCTGCTCTTCGTAGTTGCTCAGCAGTTTGCTTTCCCGGCCCGCAAACAGGTTTTAGCGCCAGCGCTCGTCGAGGTTGCGCCAGTTGTTGGGTTTGTAGACCAACTCTTGTGTGGTGCTGGTGATCTGGCCGTCTTCGATCAGGCGCACTTCCACTTCATAAATGCCGCCCGGCAAGGCACGGGTGTCCAGACTCTGCAAACCGCTGCCGACGGCCTGAGTGTTGACCAGCAGGCCATTGCGGTAAATCTCCACCGATGCCTGGCGGCTGGCGGTGACGTAAATCGGATACACGGCAGGCTTGGGGTTGTTGATCATCAGGCTGTCGGAGCTGCCGTACATCACCCCGATGGCGGTGTCCGGGCTCGCGCCGAAGGAGCGCAGTTGGCGGGTCAAGCCTTCGGAGTTGGGGGTGAAATAGCCCAAACGCAGGAAATTGCCTTGCAGCTCGCGCTGGGTGTAGAGCGAATAAACGGCGTGGTTGAGGTCCTGGTCATCCGGCCCGCCCAGCCGCGACAACTGCATGTTCAGGGTCTGGCTCCACAGGCCCAGGCTGCTGCTGGCATCCAGGCCGAAGCGCCCGCCCAGGTCCTGGCCTTCGCCGCCACTGAGGTTCAATTGGTTACGTACGATCAGGCCGGTGCTGCCGCCGGTGGGCAGGAAGTAGTAGCGCTCTTCGTCGGCGTCACGTTCGGCGTCCTCGGTCAGCAGGGAAACCTTGGAACCTTCCAGGTTGTAGTGCACCGCCAGGAGTTTTTCCGGGCAGTTACTTTCGCAGCTTCCCAGTTTCACGCCTTGTTTCAGATAGTCGGCCCAGCGTTCGCGCTCGTCGTCCTTGATCACGCTGCCGTCGTGGTCGGTGAATTCGAGCAAGGTCAGGCGGTCATCCCGCGATAGCACCACCATCGCTTCAGAAACAAACTCCTGATCGAGTTCAACCCTGACCGCCAGAGGCACATCAAAAAAATGCTCTTCAAAGTCTGCCGGCAAACCCTTGGCCTGGGAGAGCAAACTACGGGGTGTGGTGCCGTTGGCGGGATCTGCCGCCAACGCGCCCGCACAAAACAACAGGGCGAGCGCTGCCGCGATGGGAGTCATCGGGAACATGAACGGAATACTCTGATTTTCGAACTGCAATAAGGGAACCGATCAACCGACATGACTGCCTGCCGATCGGTATCACTACCCAATAAGCCGACGCTTATTGATCAGCGGGCCTGCCTCACTGAGTGACGCGAGGCTCGTGATCGAACACGATGGTGTAGTTGGTGGTGAAGAGCCCGGAGACACCATCAGCCGGCTTGGCTGCGGCAATCACCAAATCAGCCTGAGTACCCGGCGTGGAGCTGGCGTCATCGACCACTTCCAGCGGCGAACCGGTCAGCACCACACCGTTGAAGGTGTTGGTCAGAGCGATGGCGTCGGTGCCGTTGCTCAACGAAGCAGGACCACCTTCGATGTAGGCTTTGATGGAGCCTTCGGTGTTTTTCACGTCGTAGGTGGCGCGCAAGGAACTCAGCTCACCGGACACGGTGTTGTAGTTCATGACTTCGTCACGACCAAAGTTCGGGTCACGCGGCTGAACGTGGAACTGTTTAGTCGGGATCGAGGCTTTGATGTTGATGACGCTGGACGCTTCACCGACAGCGAACACACTGGACGAACCGAAAGCCAGGGCAATCAGTGGCAGTACGAAAGCGGTTTTTTTAAGCATTTTGAGTACCTGTTATCGCATTAAGAGCGTTAGTTGAAAAACTCAGTTTCGTGCGTGGCACAACTCGTAAAAACCGAGTCCTGCGACGCACGTAAATAGTCCCTCGAAACGCCTTTTCGCGAAGCCAGTACTTTCGTTTAAAGCAGTAGTTAATCACGACACGACAAGACAGAAGAAAACCTTGATATTCAATATGATGGATATTAACTGTAAGCCGCTTATTACATCACTTAATGCAGCGTACTACTTGTATTAACAACTCGACTGTAAGACGAATACTACATGCCGTACAGGGCCTGATTATTACCCGCTTTAGAGTAATAACTCCAACTAACAAGTTAGTACCTGACACTTGAAAACGCTACTTATTTGCTGAGTAAAACAGCCGATCAGCCGCCGTTGCAGACCCAGTGCAGCCCCGCTCGCAAGGGCTTGCGCGCGCCGATACCGTTCGTCAGAGGTTTTTGCATGACTCATAAGATATATCTTACGTTGTATCTAAATGAGACAGGAGAGCATGACCATGAGAGACCCTCATCACCACCGAGACCACGGTGACAGCCGCGACGGCTTCGACAAACGCCCCGGCCGCGAACGCGGCGGGCGCGGCCCACGGGTGTTTGCGCCGGGAGATTTGAAATTGCTGCTGCCGGCGCTGATCGCCGAACAGCCGTGCCATGGCTACGATTTGATCCGCCGCATCGAAACCTTGTTCGACGGCGCCTACACCCCCAGCCCTGGGGTGATCTACCCCACGCTGACGTTCCTGGAAGAGAGCGAGTTGATCGCCGGCGACAGCGAAGGTGGAAAAAAACGCTACACCATCACCGACGCCGGTCGTCTCTTCTTAAGAGAACAGGCGGTTGCCCTCGATGGCATTCGTTTGCGCATGGACGTCAGCAAACGCTCGTTGCGCGGCCACGACCGCCCGCCGGAAATCCACGAGGCGGTGCATAACCTGCGCCATGCCTTGCATTCGCACCACGGGCGCTGGAGCCCGGAAGAAATCGTACGGGTCGCCGCGCTGCTCAACGGCACCGCCCAAGCCATCGCTGACGGGAAAGCTCAATGAATAAGCCAGGTATCCACCGCGTCACCCACGAGATCAAGCGCCGCCGCCTCGACGTGCTGCGCGTGGTCGACATCACCCCACGCATGCGCCGCATCACCTTGGGCGGGCCGGAACTGGCGGGCTTTATCAGCCTGGGCAGCGACGACCACATCAAGCTGCTGTTCCCACGCAACGCGGCCGAACAGGCCGCGCTGGACAGCCCGACGTTCAACATCAAGGGCGACGGCCCGCAACCGGCCATGCGCGACTACACCCCGCGCCGCTATGACGCGAAACGTGGCGAGCTGGACATCGACTTCGTGCTGCACGGCGATGGCCCCGCCTCCACTTGGGCCGCACAGGCTACGCCCGGCCAGCACCTGCACATCGGCGGGCCACGGGGTTCGATGATCGTGCCGGACATGTTCGACAGCTACCTGTTGATCGGCGACGAAACCGCGCTGCCGGCCATCGGCCGACGCCTGGAAGAACTGCCCGCCGGGCGCAAGGTATTGGCTGTGATCGAAATCGCCGATGCGGCGGAACGCCAGACGCTGCACAGCGACGCCGATGTCGAGGTGATCTGGGTGCTGCGCGGCCAGGATGACCTGCTGGAAACCGTGCAAAACCTGACATTGCCCGAGGGCTCGCTGTACTGTTTTGTGGCGACCGAGACCCAATTGGCGCGGCGGGTGCGCCGGGTGTTGCTCGATACGCATCGGGTAAACGAGGAGTACCTCAAGGCCGTCGGCTACTGGCGCGCTGACGGCAGCGAAGAGGCATAACTCATCGCTCCAGCAGGATGAAGACCTAATCCTGATAGCAGCATGTCAGCCAACGATGAAGCGGCTGACATGCCCGCATCAGCGCGATGGCGCTCGCAAAGACTTGTCCATCCCCACCACCAACAACGCAATCAGCACAAACCCCGCCAGAATGCCGCCGGCATTCACGAACACCTGTGGATAACCCAGCGTGCTCACATCGATGAACGGGTACTGATACTGCCCGAGCAAATCCCCCCGCAACAGCGCGTAGCCGAAGTACACCAGCGGGTAAATCACCCACAGGCCGATATGGGTTAAACGCAACTGCCCCTTGGGCACGCAACGCCACCAATACAGCGCAAACAGCACGGGCATAACGTCGTGCAGCAATTCATCGGCAATGAATTGAAAACCTTCGGGCTGCCACAAATGTCGCAGCAACAGGTTGTAAGCCACGCCCACCACCACAATGCTCACCGCGATGCCGCTGCTCACCGCCGGCGCGAGAAAAAACCGCTGCGCCGCCGAAGGGCGTTTGACCAGGGCATAACTGAGCACCACCGCCGCCAGGGTGTTGGTCAACACAGTGAAGAAACTGAAAAAGTTGATCAGCCCGCCCATCAGGCTGGCGCCGGCCTCCCAGCGCGAATAGAAAATCAGGTACTGCTGAATCGCCAGGCCCACCCAACCGGCCAGTGCCGCTGCTGTCACATACCGCTTCATGGGATCAATCCAACGGTCGTTTGGTGCGCATCAGCTTCACGTACAACCCTTCGACTTTTTCCCGCGCCCACGGGGTTTTGCGCAGGAAGGTCAGGCTCGACTTGATACTCGGGTCGCTCTTGAAGCAGCGGATATCAATGCGCTCGGCCAGGCCTTGCCATTCGTAATGTTCCACCAGCGTAGTAAGGATGTGTTGCAGGGTGACGCCGTGGAGCGGGTCATTGCTTGTCGCGGTCATGCCAGGCCTATGAAAAAAGGGGGTCGGAAAGGTGCACACCTTATCATCCCGTCAGACCAGGTAAAAAAGTTCCCGTTCCCAGCGAAAAAGAGATGTTATATTGTAACTATAACTTTCAAGTCTTTTCGCCGTTTTTCCAAGGAATGTCCGATGTCCCTCCCCTCCCTCTGGCGCTTGACTCCACTGGCCGCCGCTCTGTTGATCTGCACCGAAACCCATGCTCTGGAACTGCCGACCCAAGTGGTCACCGGCAATCCGCTGGGCAGTGAACAACTGGCCTCGCCCACCACCGTGCTGGAGGGCGATGAACTGACCTTGCAGCAAAAAGGCAGCCTCGGTGAAACCCTGAACAAACAGCCGGGGGTGTCCTCGTCCTACTTCGGCCCGGGCGCCAGCCGACCGATTATTCGCGGCCAGGACGGCGACCGCATTCGCCTGCTGCGCAATGGCGTGGGCGCGCTGGATGCGTCGTCGCTGTCTTACGACCATGCGGTGCCGCTGGACCCAGTCAATGTGGAGCGCATCGAGATCGTGCGGGGCCCCGCCGCGCTGTTGTACGGCGGCAGCGCCATCGGTGGCGTGGTCAATACCTTCGATAACCGCATCCCCACCGAAGCTATCGAAGGCATCCACGGTGCCGGCGAGCTGCGCTACGGCGGCGCGGACACCACCCGCAGCAGCGCCGGCAGACTGGAGGCTGGCAATGGCACGTTCGCGCTGCATCTGGACGCCAGCGCGCGGTCGTTCAATGACCTGAAAATCCCCGGTAGCGCACGCAGCCGCCACGCTCCGGACAGCGACGACGGCCCCGGCAAAAACGGGCGCCTGGGTAACAGCGACGGGCGTCAGGACGGCGGCGCGGTGGGCGGCTCCTACACCTGGGACGACGGTTACGCCGGGCTGTCCTACAGCAACTACGACAGTAACTACGGCTCGCCCGCTGAACAGGACGTGCGTATTCGCATGCAGCAGGATCACTACGCATTCGCGTCGGAGATCCGCAACCTCCAGGGGCCGTTTACCTCGGTGAAACTCGACGCGGGGTACACCGATTACGAACACCGCGAAATCGAAGGCGGCGAAACCGGCACAGTGTTCAAGAACAAAGGTTACGAAGCACGGGTGGAAGCGCGACATCAGCCGATCGGCCCCCTGGACGGCGTGGTCGGTGCCCAGGTGACGCGCAACGAGTTCTCGGCCCTGGGTGAAGAAGCCTTCGTGCCGCAGACCGACACCACCGCCGCCGCACTGTTTATCCTCGAAGAACTGCAAGCCACCGAACGCCTCAAGCTCAGCCTTGGCGGGCGCCTGGAGCACACCCAAGTCGACCCGGACGCCAAGGGCAACGCGCGTTTCGCCGCGGCTGACCAAAGCAATAACTTTACCGCCGGCAGCCTGTCGTCGGGCGCGGTGTATACGCTGACGCCGATCTGGTCCCTGGCCGCAACCCTGGGTTACACCGAGCGGGCACCGACCTTTTATGAGCTGTACGCCAACGGCTCCCACGTCGCTACCGGCACATTCGAGTTGGGCGACGCCAATCTGAACAAAGAAAAAGCCGTATCCAGCGACCTGGCACTGCGTTTCGACAATGGCACCCACAAGGGCAGCTTCGGTGTGTTCTACAGCCACTTCTCCAATTACATCGGTTTGTTGGGCACCGGTCGTACGCTGAACGACGAAGGTGAAGAAGACCCGGCCGGCATCCCTGAGTACGAATATTCCGGTGTGCGTGCGCGATTCGCCGGCTTCGAAGCCCAGGACCACTGGAAACTTGGAGAAGGCGCCTACGGGAAATTTGCGCTGGAACTTTCAGGCGATTACACCCGCGCCACCAACCTGGATACCGGCGAAGCCTTGCCGCGCATTGCGCCATTGCGCTTGAACAGCGGCCTGCTGTGGGAACTGGACCGCTGGCAGGCGCGCATCGACGTGGAGCATGCCGCCGGCCAGGGCCGCGTACCGGATAACGAAAGCGGCACCGACGGCTACACCACCCTGGGCGCCAGTGCCGGCTACCGCTTCAACGTCGGCGGCAGCCAATGGCTGGCCTTTGTGAACGGTGAAAACCTCACCAACCAGACCGTGCGCTACGCCAGCTCGATCCTGCGCGACATCGCCCCGGCACCGGGACGCAGCGTGCAGCTGGGCATTCGTACGACCTTTTAAAAAGCCGAGGTTCTTGTGGTGAAGGCGCCGGCCCCGCGCGGGGCAAGCCCGCTCACCACAAAAGAGCCGCTTCTTTATCAGCAAAGAAAATATAGATACCCGCGCTGTGGGAGGGGGCTTGCCCCCGATGGCCATCGGCATTTACATAGATCTCACAGGCTGACCCACAACGGTGTGGTGAGCGGGCTTTCCCCGCGCGAGGCAAGCTCGCTCACCACAAAAGAATCGCTTCTTTTCAGCAACGAAATATAGATACCCGCGTTGCACGATGTGGGAGGGGCTTGCCCCCGATGGCCATCGGCATCTACATAGATCTCACAGGCTGACCCACAACGTTGTGGTGAGCGGGCTTGCCCCGCGCGAGGAAGTTCGTTCACCACTCAATTCAAGGCTGAAACCGTAGTGCATGCAGCGACGTTCTGTCACTGTTACCAAATCGGAAATGATGCATCTTGCGATTTGCGCTTTCTCTCGGCGCGTCATCTCTTTATCCTTGCCGCAACAAACTGAAACGTTTCACGCCTGCGGTCGATCCCACCTTGCCGAATATCTCCCACACCCAAGACAGCGCTGTCTTATCTCGACCTGCGCTTGGTATTCAATCGCCCGCCGGTGGATAACCCCCGCTATCCCCCACAAAAACCGAAATAACGCTGAACCAAGCCCGCGCCGAATCGTCATCTACAGTGAGTGAAGCACGGGGTTACACAATTATTCCAACGTCACGGAGAAACACACTATGAGCACTGATGGTGCTTCGAGCCCAAGCCGCCTGCTGCCCAGGCTGCTCGGCGTCTTGCTGCTGATCATGGGCCTGGCCCTGCTGGCCGGCGGTATCAAGCTGACCACGCTCGGCGGGTCGCTGTACTACCTGCTGGCCGGTATCGGTATCACCCTCACCGGCATTCTGCTGCTGGCTACCCGCCGCGCGGCACTGGGCCTGTACGCACTGGTGCTGTTCGCCAGCACCGTGTGGGCACTGTGGGAAGTCGGCCTGGATTGGTGGCAACTGGTGCCGCGTCTGGCGCTGCTGTTCGCCCTGGGCATCGTCATGTTGCTGCCGTGGGTTCGTCGCCCGTTGCTGCGTGGTCAACCCGCGCCACTGGGCACCGGCGCGCTGAGCGTGGCCGTGGTGCTGGCCGGTGCTACCGCTCTCGCCAGCCAATTCACCAACCCCGGTGAAATGGTCAAGACCGGCGAGCTGGACCGTGACGCTGTACCGGGCATGGCCAGCGTTGCGCCGGCCCAGGCCGATGGCGACTGGAATTCCTACGGCCGTTCGGCCTTTGGTGATCGCTATTCGCCGCTGGCGCAGATCACCCCGGAGAACGCGCACAAACTGGTGCCGGCGTGGACCTATCGCACCGGCGACATCCCTGGCCCTAACGATCCGGGCGAGACCACGGCGGAAAACACCCCGCTGAAAGTCAACGGCATGCTCTACGTGTGCACGCCGCACAGCCAGGTCATCGCTCTGGACCCAGACACCGGCAAGGAAATCTGGCGCTTCGATCCGAAGATCAGCAGCCAGGGTGCCGAGAACTTCAAGGGCTGGGCGCACATGACGTGCCGTGGCGTGTCGTATCACGACGACGCCGTCTACGCCTCCGAGCAGAGCCCAACCGGCAGCGCCAGCCCGGCCGCCGCGCCGAATGCCTGCCCGAAACGCATCTTCGTGCCGACCGCCGACACCCGCCTGATCGCCCTGAACGCCGACACCGGCAAGATGTGCGAAGACTTCGGCGATAAAGGCCAAGTCGACCTGCGCGCCAATATCGGTAGCTTCGCCCCAGGCGGTTACTACTCCACCTCGCCACCGGCCGTGACCAAAAACCTGGTGGTGATCGGTGGTCATGTGACCGACAACGTTTCCGTCGACGAGCCAAGCGGTGTGATCCGTGCGTTCGACGTGCACACCGGCAAGCTGGTGTGGAACTGGGACAGCGGCAACCCGGACGACACCACCCCGTTGGCCGAGGGCAAGACCTACACCCGTAACTCGCCGAACATGTGGTCCATGTTCGCCGTGGATGAAAAACTCGGCATGCTCTACCTGCCGATGGGCAACCAGATGCCCGACCAGTACGGCGGCGACCGTACCGATGAATCCGAGAAGTACGCTGCGGGCCTGACCGCCCTGGACATCGACACCGGCCATGTGAAGTGGACCTTCCAGTTCACCCACCATGACCTGTGGGACATGGACGTTGGCGGCCAGCCTTCGCTGATCGACATCAAGACCGAAGCCGGCGTGAAGCAGGCGGTGATGGCGTCGACCAAACAGGGCAGCATCTACGTGCTGGACCGTACAACCGGCCAGCCGGTGGTGCCGATCCACGAAGTGGCCGTGCCTCAGGGCGCAGTCGCGGGCGACCGTACCTCCCCTACTCAGCCGAAGTCCGAACTGAACTTCATGCCACCACCGCTCAAAGAGCGTGACATGTGGGGTGTGACGCCGTTCGACCAAATGCTGTGCCGTATCGATTTCAAATCCATGCGCTATGACGGTCCGTTCACCCCGCCGTCGTTGCAGGGTTCGATCGTGTACCCAGGCAACTTTGGTGTGTTCGACTGGGGTGGCATTTCCGTCGACCCAGTACGTCAGATCGCCTTCGTGAACCCGAGCTACATGGCGTTCAAATCCAAACTGATCCCGGCCGCCGACATCGCCAAGCAAGGCCCGCGTGTCAGCGAAACCGAAGGCGTGCAGCCGAACAAAGGCGCACCGTACGGTGTGATCCTTGAAGCCTTGCTGTCGCCGATGGGCTTGCCCTGCCAGGCGCCGGCGTGGGGTTATGTGGCGGCGGTCGACCTGACCACCCACAAGACCATCTGGATGCACAAAAACGGCACCGTGCGTGACAGCTCGCCGGTTCCAGTGCCACTGACCATGGGCGTACCGAGCCTGGGCGGCACCTTCACCACGGCCGGTGGTGTGGCGTTCCTCAGCGGCACCCTCGACCAATACCTGCGCGCCTATGACGTGAAAAACGGCAAGCAACTGTGGGAAGGCCGCCTGCCAGCTGGCGCCCAGACCACCCCGATGACCTACACCGGCAAGGACGGCAAGCAATACGTGCTGGTCATGGCCGGCGGTCACGGCTCCCTGGGCACCAAGCAGGGTGACTATGTGATGGCGTTCAAACTGCCGGAATAAGCGTTACCGGCGGCAAGACAAAAGGCGGCTTCCCTTACGGGTAGCCGCCTTTTTTATGGGTTCAATACGGCTGCTGGTCAGCCAATAAAAAGCTCTCACTGCCCCGCCGCCATAGGGGCACAGCTATCTACAAGCCTTCGAAAACATGCGGTTCTTGTGGTGAGCAGACCGGCTGTGGTGAGCGGCCTTGCTGTGGTGAGCGGGCTTGCCCCGCGCTGGGCTGCGAAGCGGCCCCTTTCCAGGCGATGTGGTCTTGTCTGGCGCACCGTGGTGTCTTGGTTTGGGGCTGCTTCGCAGCCCAGCGCAGGGCAAGCCTGCTCACCATAGCGTTATGAGCCAGTCTTTGAGATTTGCGTTGATACTGCCGTATTTCGCCGATATGAGAGCGGCTTCAGGCCTTCACGTTCTGCCGGATATTCCAGCCGAACTTCACCGGCCCACCCTCCTTGGCGCCATCGGCTTTCTGCGGTTGGTAGCTGACGTCGACGGTGGCGAAATTCAAGGCGATGCTGTCGAAGAGCACATCGTCCTGACTATTGGCACCGGTGCCGTAAGACACCACCATCACTTCCTTCAGGGTGATCACCAGATACTCCACTGGGCTGGAACCGCCCGCTTTGCGCACCACCAATCGTGCTTCGGGATAATGCTTGCCGCTGGCACAGGCCATCATCAGGTTGGGGCTGGATTTATCCAGCGGCTTTTTCAGGTTCAGGTTGGCAATATTGACCTTGCCCGCGCCCCCTCCGGTGCCTGAGTGCATCGAGCCGGTCTGCGACAACCCCCACGCCCATTCGGAGATATCAATCTCATCGCGATGGGCCTGGTCCCGTGATTCACCCTTGATATCGCCCAGTTTCAAAAACATATCGACTGCCATATTGGCTCCTTGTCGTGTTGTGCGTCGCAAGTGACGTGGGGCGCACTGTTCTCGAACCAGGGCGGCGCTCACAAGATGGCAATGCGGGATCGAGAAGCACCTGTCTTGAAAAGGCGAAACGTCCGACATTAATTTGCGCCGCTGCATCTTTACCCTCTCGACTCCCCAAAAACCCAGGAGTTAAGGAATGACGACCGCCTTGTTCAAGGATGGATTCCCCTCGGCCCACCGCACCACCCGCCAACGCATTGAAAGCAGCATCGACCTGCGTCGATTGTTCCACGTCATCGATGCCGACCCTGTGCTGATTGGCGCAGGGGTGGTGTACATCGATGCGGACTTCAACGTGGTAACGCTGCGCGAGTTCCAGGCGATTTGCACTGTGCAGCCGATCAAAGTGGTATTGCGGGAGGCGCCCCGGTATGTGGGGCCGGTGGAGTTCAAGCGAATGCTGGAGCATGAACCGCGGGAATCGCGCTTGATGATTGAGGCGCTGAATACCGCAGCGACGTGTGCAGGAGTACTGCTAAGTTGGGTGGTCGTTACAAGTGGAGTTGCGCTAATGCCTTTTACGGCGGGTGCCAGCTCAGTCATTTCGTTTGTAGGTAACGCCGCAGCAGTTGCAAGTACAGCCCAATGTATCGCTGGCGTTATACGCACAGGATCAGAAGCAGCCTTTCCCGAATTTAATGATTATCTGGATAACGACGCCTGGTATCAGGCCGCGACAGCAGTGCTGGACGGCATTGCTTTGCTGGGAATGGCCACATCAGCATTGGTGACAGTGAACGTCGTCACAACAATCACGAAAGTGACCGGAAAGAGTACTCGTCAAGTAATCAAAGGCCTTACGCGGCAAGAGCGGAAAAAGCTGAACGATGAGTTGCTCAAAATCCGAGACCCGAGGCTGTCGCACAAACAGCTCAAGCTGGAAAAAGCTAACGGCAATGCGCCCAAACGCGTCAGTGCCCTACACATGAAACAAGCGACCGCCGTCCACATAATGGAGGCCACAGCCGCCTCGCTGAGCTTTACCAGTAGTGCTATGTCTGGAAACGTCAGGACATTGGCACTGGGCGTGTATGAGGAATTCAATCAATGAACGATCACAGGAGGGAAACGAGCGGCTCTTATCCAGCAGCCTTCATTGAAAATCCCTGGGGATTGCTCAAACGGTACATGCCGGTAATCGGAGTCGATGCGCTTGTCGGGTGTTTGTCGATTGGGTTGACCGCAATCCTGGCGATGCTGACCTATCTTTCTCAATCCTCTATAGAATTTTCCGTAAGAACATCTCTTCTAAGCGGTATGGGTTTAGGTGCGCTGTTTGCCCTCGCCAAATACGAAGTGCTATACGGTCGCATCCACTGGGTCTGGGTAAACGTCGCGATATACCTCGCCTGTCTGCTGGTAGCACTTCCCAGTATCGCCTACCGCCCCAACGCCTACCTTTACTCCCTCTGCCTGCTCAGCCCCCTGATCGGCCTTTTGATCCTCAACAGCAACCGCTGCCGCGAACTGCGCCACAAAATGGTCGAAATCCGCCACAAGCGCGAAGCCATCATCGCGACCCTGAAAAAACAGGGCCGTTGGAAATGGTGGTAAGCCTCCACCCCATCCCCTTGAATGGTCCAACCTCGATATCCACACATCCTCGGTGAAAACATAACCTGAGAAAATGCGATTTTTGTGGTGAGCGGGCTTGCCCCGCGCTGGGCTGCGAAGCGGCCCCTCATACACACGCCGCGTTGATTCAGGTACACCGCGTTGCCGGTTTTGGGGCCGCTTCGCAGCCCAGCGCGGGGCAAGCCCGCTCACCACAAAAGCCCTGCTCATACATGGACGCCCCCAGAATGCCAAGCACTCAATTCGTGAAAACACAGACGGCCATCGGGGCAAGCCCCCTCCCACATTGGAATGGGGTTGGCGCTGGGATCAGTGCTCGATCACTTCGCCGCGCATGGGTGCCAGGCGGGCGAGCAGGCGGTTTTGTGTGGGCACTGGGATGCCTTCGCTGTCCATCGCTTTGATCAGATCCTCCACCAATGCGTTGAAATCACTGCGGCTGACGTTCTGGCCTTTGTGGCTCTCGGCCATGCTGTCGCCGGTGTAGGTGCATGGCCCGCCGGCTTCGACGCAGAACTGTTCGATCAGTTTGTTGCGCAGGCGCTGGATGTCGATACGCCGGAAGCGCTCGACGATGCGTTCGTCGCGGGCGATGTTGAGCAGCATGCCTTCGACGATGCGGGTGATGCCGGGCATGGCGCCGAGGTCGCGGTAGAGACTGTCGTCCTTGGGCGGCTGCTGGGCGCAGGCGCTCAGCAGCGCCAGCAATAGCACGGGCAATACGCGCATCAGAAACTCCCCTGGACGGACAGGTAAGTGCCGTTCTGGTTATCCAACGTGGCGATTTCCCCCAGCCGTGCATACGCCAGCACAAACGACACATGCTTGCTGGGGAAGTATGCGAGGAACACGTCCGCCCAGTCGCTTTCTCCGGCGAACGCCAGGTTGTCGGGTTTCTCGCGGTACTCCACGCCCAGCGCCCAGCGCGGGTTGAACAGCAGCGCCACCGAGCCTTCCTTGAGCAGGCTACGGCGGTCGCGGCGGTCGCCGCCAAAACCGAGCAGGCCGGTTTCATTGGCGCGGCTGTAGCGCAGGCCGCCGTTGACCAGCACGTTGTAGCCAAAGGCCGCGCCCATGAACAGGCGGCTGGCGGCCAGGTAGCCTTCCACATCGCTGTCACGCTTGGCGCCGACCAGGCGCGGAATATCGAACGTGTTCTGATGCTTGTATTGCAGGCCCAGCGAAACCTGGGGCAAGCGGTCGTAGATCACATCGCCGAACAGCCGCACTTTGACCCCCAGCACATCCTGGCCGAGGTGGTCGTCGGGCAGGTTCAGCTTGTGTACCAAGGTGCCCAGGTCAAAACGTTGCCGAGCGAAAGAGACTTCCACGCGGTTGTCGTAGGCCAGCGCCAACCCGGCGACATCGAGCCGGTAGTCCGGCAGGTCGACCGTGGTGGCAAACGCCGTGGCGCCCCATTCGTGTTGCTCGCCGTAACCGGTGAGCACCGCCCACGGGGTGATGCCGCCGCCCGCCGCGCCTTCCAGGCTGCTGGCGCCGCCGGTGGCGAGCAGGCGACCGTTATCGGCCAAGGCGGCGGGCAGGCTCAGGCTGGCCATGCAACCGATCAGTAGAGAAAGACGCACGTCATAGCCCTCAATGCACCTGCGAAGTTTGCGCACTGAGAGGCAAGGCCACCCAGGCTTCGAAAGCGTCGGCGCTCAAGGGCCGACTGATCAGGTAACCCTGTGCCGTATCGCATTGCCAGCGCTCCAGCAGGCGCAGGCTGTGGGCGTACTCGACCCCCTCGGCGACCACCTTGAGCCCCAGGTTATGGCTCATCTCGATGGTGGAACGCACGATCACTGCGTCTTCGCTGGTTTCGTCCAGGTTGCGCACAAACGACTGGTCGATCTTCAACTCTTGCACAGGCAGGCGCTTGAGGTGGGCCAACGACGAGTACCCGGTGCCAAAGTCATCCACCGACAGGCTGATGCCGCACTCGCGCAGCAGGTGCAGCACTTTCAAGGCCTTTTCCGGTTCGCGCATCACCGCGCTTTCGGTGATCTCGAACACCAGTTGTTCGGCCGGCAGCCCGTAGCGCCGCAACAGCGCCGAAACGCGGTGGGCCAGCTCATCGCCAAGCAAATCGTCGGCCGAGATGTTCAGCGACAGTTGCAGGTACAGGCCTCGGCGGTTCCATTCGCACAACTGGCGGATGCCCTCTTCAATCACCCACTGGGTCAGCAACTGGATGCTGCCCGAACGCTCAGCCAGGGGGATGAATTCCGCCGGCGAAACCATGCCGAACTGCGGATGCTGCCAGCGCAACAGGGCTTCAGCCTGACGCACATGGCCCAGACGAATATCCAGCTTGGGCTGGTAATGCAGCAGCAACTGGCCTTGGCCGGGAGCGTGGCGCAGGTCGCGGATCAGGGTGATCTGGCGACGATGAGCAAGGTCGCGGCCCGGCTCGTACACCTGCAAGCGACCGGGCATTTGCGCGGCGTCCTTCATGGCAATCGCTGCGCGTTCCAGCAGGCTTTGCGCAGACTCGCCATCGTCCGGGTACACCGCGATGCCCAAGCGGCAGTCGAGCGCCAGGTCGTGGCCGGCGATACGCTGGGGGCGCAATAGCAATTGCTGCAGCTTGTCGGCCAGGCCCACCGCCTCGTCACGACCGGCGCCGTCAAGCAGCAGCAGGAACTCGTCGGCGATCAGATGCGCCAGGGTGTCCCGTGGGCGCAGCACGGCCTGCAGGCGGCGGCTGACATTGAGCAACAACTCATCCACGGCGTCCGGCCCGGCGGTTTCGCTGGCGGCGCGCAGGTTGTCGATGCCCAAGTAAATCAGCGCCATCGGCCGCTGGGTGGCAATCGCGCTGCCCAGGCGCTCCATGGCCAACGCACGGTTGGGCAAACCGGTGAGGCGATCATGCAGCGCGTTGTGGGCCAGTTGCTGTTCACGCTCGGCGATGCCGCTTTGCATCGCGTTGAGCGCCACGGCCAAGCGACCCAGTTCGTCGCTGCGGGTCAGGATGACCGGGGTCTGGTAGTCGCCATGGCCAATGCGTTCGGCGGCCTGGGCCAAGGCTTGCACCGGACGCGACACGCCCCGCGCCAGCAGCAATGCGCCGACCAGCGACGCCGCCAACGCAACCAGTGCGATGGCCAGAATCTTTTCATCCAACAGCACAAAGGCTTGCATCGCCGAATCCAGCGGGCTTTGCAGCAAGGCCAGCACCTGGCTGTCGGCGTTGCTGGCCAACACCAGCGATTGGCTGAGAAAACGGTGTTCCAGATGCTCGGTGGTGGACACGCCCTCATGGGTGGACGCCCCCAGCATCAGGCTGACGATACTGTCGCGCAGCACCTGGGGTTGGGTGCTGACCAGCGTCCCGGGCTGCTGGCGGTCGATGGCCAGGAACGACACTTCCAGATTGCTCAACGAACGCAGTTCATCGGCGAACGCCGTGTCCATGCTGAAGCCCATCACCACCCGCGCAATCGGCAACGGCGCCAGCACCGGCGCTTCCACCAGCAGGTGCGGCGTGCCTTGCAGCGGCACGATCAACAACGCGGCCTGGCGCTGGCGGCGCATTTCGCGCAATGCCTGGTCGTAACGAAAGCTCGAACCCTCGGCGACTTCGTCGACGGTGCTGGCCAGAACCTTGCCGTCCATGCCCAGCAGGATCATGTCGCTGGCATTGATGCGTTTGCCGTGGTTGAGCAGCACCGAGCGCATCGTCGCCGAATCGCCACTGGCCACGGCATCGCGAAAGCCAAAGTCGGCCGCCAGCAGTTGCACGCCATCGGCCAGGCGCCGGCCGCGCACATCCAGCAAACGCTCGAACACCCGCGTGCCCACCTGCAACTGGGCCAACGCCTGGCCATGGACAGCCTGGCGGGTGGCCATCTTGACGCTGAAATACAGCGCGCCGATCACCACCAGCGACAGCAGGATCAGGACCGTGGCGACCCGCGCCTGGTAACTACTGCGCAGTTTCACGGGCAGCTCGATTGAAGGCGTCACCGAAGGCGGTCGGCGCCGGTGGCAGGTCTGCCGAGGCGGGTTGCAGAGTGAGCTGCACGCGGTGGCTCAGGCCGGCGGCGGGAATATGCAAGGTGCCGCCGTCCAGCGGCTGCATATCCGCCAGTTGCGGGTGCCACAGGGTGGCGTGGTAATCCCCCGGCGCCAATGGTTCCAGGCGCACGCGGCCTTGGGCATCGCTGACGCCGAAGTGAGGATCGTCGGTGACGTAGATATAGCCGAGCATCCAGTCATGGATATTGCAGCCCAGCACCACCACGCCCGGTTTGTCGAACAGCAGCGGTGCGGTCGGCGTGCCTTCGTACAGGCGCAGTTCGAAACGCTTGGCGGCCGAAAATGAATACACCTGATGGCGAATATTGTCGCTATTGGGGAAGCGCACCTGGGTGCCGGTATGCACCGCCAGCACATGGGGGGCGAAGCGCTGGCCACGTTGGTCCATCTCCGCCTTGGGCGCGACGGCCACCACAGCGGCCGGGCCTTGCAAAGTCACGACCGCATCGCTGACCGGGCTGCCATCGGCCTGCTGCACCAACACCTCAAGGGTGGCCGCCGAGACGGGCGCTGCCGCCGCCAGCAAGAGCATCATGCGAGATAACAGGTTTACACATCGGGCCATGGGAGATCCGGTAGAAAGCGGCCAGCCTTGGCGGAAAAGAACAGTTACGGCCATGATGCCGCAATCAAGGCAAAATGCCACTATTGAACACAGGAGGACGCTAAACCGTTGGTCGGTAAAAAACTGTGCAAACGGTCAGGCTCCGTAGAAGTTATCGACCATACCTAAAAAAGCTGTAGTCACCTGCAAGGTGTCTAGACCGCCGCGCGTTCGCGCCGCATCCACATCTCAAAAGCCATGGCGTTGAGCGGCCGGCTGATCAGGTAGCCCTGGGCGGTGTCGCAGTTCCACTGTTTGAGCAGCTTCAAGCTGGGTTCGACCTCCACCCCTTCGGCCACCACTTTGAGCCCTAGGTTATGGCTCATCTCGATGGTCGAACGCACGATCACGCCGTCGCCGCCCTCGTTGTCGAGGTTGCGCACGAAGGACTGGTCGATCTTCAGCTCCTGCACCGGCAGGCGTTGCAGTTGGGCGAGGGAGGAATAACCGGTGCCAAAGTCATCCACCGACAGGCTGATACCGCAGCCGCGCAGTTGCTCCAACACGCTAAGGGCCTGGCGGGGGTTGTGCATGATGGCGCTCTCGGTGATTTCGAACAGCAATTGCTCGGCTTGCACACCGTGCTGGGCAAGCAAAGTCGTCACGCGGATCGCCAGGTCGTCGTCGGCCAGGTCGTCCACCGAGATATTCACCGACAACTGGATCAACAGGCCGCGCCGCGCCCATTCGGCGATCTGGCGGATGGCTTCTTCGATCACCCAGTGGGTCAGGCTGGCCATGCTGCCGGTGCGCTCGGCCAGGGGAATGAACTCGGCCGGCGACACCAACCCCAGACTGGGGTGCTGCCAGCGCAGCAGGGCTTCGGCTTGGCGTACCTGGCCGTGCTTGAGGTCAAGCTTGGGCTGGTAACACAGGTGCAGCGCACCTTCGGCGGCGGCACGGCGCAAGTCGCGAATCAGGGTGATCTGGCGCTGATGGGCGAGGTCGCGGTCCTGCTGGTAGATCTGCAGATAGCCCGGCAGCATCGCCGCATCGTGGCGGGCGATGGCAGCGCGGCTGATCAGTTCTTCGACGTGCTGGCCGTCATTGGGGTAGACCGCAATGCCGATGCTCACTTCGTGGCGCAGCTCGTCGTTGCCAATGTGTTGAGGCTCGGTGAGCAGTGCATAGAGACGGTCGGCGCGGGCCACGGCGCGGTCGATGCCGATATTTTCCAGCAACAGCAGAAATTCGCTGCCGGACACCCGCGCCGCGGTGTCGCTGGCCAACAGGCTCATGGACAGGCAACGGCTGGCTTCGCGCAGCATGTCTTCAACCCCCTCCGGGCCGAAGCCTTCGTTGATTGCGCGGTAGTTTTCGATGCCCAGGTACAGCAGCGCCACCGGCCGCCGCGCACTGATCGCACTGCCCAAGCGCTCCATGGCCAGGGCGCGATTGGGCAGCCCGGTAAGGGGGTCGTGCAAAGCGTTATGGGCCAGTTGCCGTTCACGCATGGCGATGCCGCTTTGCATGGCGTTGAAGGCGCGGGCCAGCAGGCCGAACTCATCGTGGCCACGCACCCGCACCGGGGTGCGGTAGTCACCGGCGCCGATCCGCCCGGCGGCGTCCACCAAGGCATTGAGCGGCCGCGACACGCGTCGCGCCAGAAACAACGCGCCAGCCAACGACACCACCAACACCGCCAGAGCAATGCCGAGGAACTGCCGGTCCAGCGGCGCAAAGGATTCCAGAGCATGATCCAGCGGGCTTTGCAGCAACACCCGCACGTCATCGCCCTCACCGGTATTGGCCAGCGTCAGCACCTGGCTGAGCACACGCTCGCCGTAGAACCGATGGATATGCGCCTCGGGGTCCGGACGGGCCCCACGCAACAGGTTGATCACCGTGGCCTGATAAGCGTCGGGCTGGGTGCTGAATAATTGGCCGACATGCCCGTTGCGCATGCTGAGGAACGACACCTCCAAGTTGCTCATGGAGCGCAGTTCATTGGCGAACAACGTGTCCATGGGAAAGCCCATGACCACACGAGCGATGGGCGTTGTGTCGACGACTTCGTCCTGCACCAGCAAGTAGGGGCGCTGGTCCATGGCCACGATCAACATCTGCAAGCCACTGCGCCGGGCCCGACGCAGTGCCTCGGCATAAGGGAAGACCTGGCCCCGCGTAAACCCCGGCAAGGTGCTGACCATCACCGTGCCGTCCAGGCCCAGCACCAGCACTTCGCTGGAACGGATGCCGCTGCCGTGACGCTCCAGCACATCCAGGATCGACGCCGAGTTGCCCTCGGCCACCGCGCTTACGAATGGGCCGTCGGCGGTCAGCCAGTCGAGGCCGTATTGCAGGCGCCGACCCCGCAGGTCCAAGAGGCGTTCGAACACCTGACTGCCGGTTTTCAGTTGGGCGCGGGCCTGGTTCTCCACGGCGCGGCTGGTGGCGGCCTGCACCGCAAAGTAGGTCGCGGCGACCACCACCAACAGCAGCAACGCCAATACGCCGGCAATGCGGGTCTGGAACGTATGGCGCCACGTCATCGGCGTGCCCTCTGGCAGCGTTCGTCTGTTTCTGCCACTACGTCCATTTGTCATGTGCATTCCCTGCGACAGCTGACCTGGCGTCAAAAAATACCCGTCCATTGCAGGTATTTGTGTTGAGCAGATTAGCTCGGCGCAGGCGCTTGTCCACCCAATAAAACCGGGGACTTCAGCGTCAGCTTATTGGCGACAAAGGCTTGGCTTTTCGGGTCAGGCCGGCCCTCGCGCGCGCATGAAATCGCCCCAGCGGCGCACCAGGTAGTTGTGCTCGTCCATCACCGCGTTCCACACCGCGATATGGCCCATGCGCTGTTCATAGGAGCCGCCGTCGCGCACCTCGCCCCGGTCGATCAGCGGCAGGCCATCGCTGCCCGGCAGTTCTTCACGGGCGGGCTTGCCGGCGTACCAGTAATCCCACTCGGCGGCGCTCAAATGGTCGCGCGTGCGGGCCGGGTTGCCGATGTAATAACCCTGACGCGCCATCACCGCACCGGGCCAGCCGGACAGCCACCAGTTGAGGTACGCGTAGGCGGCATCCAGCACCGCGCCCTGGGCATGGCGCGATAACGACAAACCGCCGAACCAGGCGCGATAGCCTTCGCGGGGCACCGCCAGGCGGTACTTCACACCGGCGCGATGCAGGCGCATCAAGGTTGGAGACCACAGGCTCTGGATATCGATACTGGGGCTGAGCATCAGTTGCGCGGCTTCTTCGTCGTCTGACCAGAACGCCGCGAAGTGCCCCTCCTTCTGCTTGCGCACCAGGATGTCGGCGAGCACGTCGATGTCCTCGATGCTCATATTGCCGATGTCGCGGAAACTGGCGAGCCCAGCGCCCTGCACCGCCAGCGCGGCATCCAATGCGCCAATGGCGGCGTCGCTTTGCAGTGCGGTGCGCGCGCGCCACGCCGGGTCCAGCAGCCAGCCCCAACTTTCGTTGCCCCGGCAAAAGCCTGCGGGCAGACGCTCGGGGCGGTAGGCAAAACTGTCGGCGTTGTGGGTCAGGGGCAGCATGCTGATACGTTCGGTCACGGTGCTGCCGAGGCTGCCGTCGTGCTGCACGAACAGCCGCTCGCTGGGCACGCTGCCACTGCCCAGGCGGTCGTTGGGGCTCAGGCGCCCGCGCTTGGGCAAGTCGTTGATCTCGTGCCACAGCGCGATGCGGCGCGTGTCGATAGGCTGGATCGCCCGCGCCGGCCAGACGAAGTCGACGTTGTGAAACCATTGATCGTAAAGGTCGTAACTGTCGGGCTGCATCACCGCAATACGCTGGGCCTGCTCGACATCGTGCACCTGATAGACCAGGCGCATGCCAAGTTCCTGCTCGGCCCGCACGCGCAAACATTCGAGCAAAGTCACCGAGGTGCCGAGGACGCGCAGTGTGATCATCGGGCCAACCGCCGGGAAAACACCTCGAAAGAACGACGCAACAGCGCAGGGTCGAGGCCGCGCAGGATAAATACCAAGCGCGATTGCCGGTCGCTGCCCGGCCACGCAGGCAGATGCACCGGCGCGTGCAGGCAATGCTGCACGCCATGAATGACGATGGGGGCGTTACTGGCGTTCACGTTGAGCAGTCCCTTGACCCTGAGGATTCGTTCGCCGTGGCATCTTAGCAGCATCGACAACCACACCCCGAACCCTACCCAGTCCAGCGGCTGCTCGAAGGTCAGGCAGCACACCTGCGCCGCGCCATGGGAGGCGGTGGTGGATCGATGCAGTTGCCAGCGTTGCACTTCATCGGCGGGCTCGGCGCTGCGCAGGCCTTCGCCGAGCAGCAATTGGTCGCCGCTGTGAATGGCGTGGGTGTCGAGGATCGGCGTACCGGCGTTGAGCGCCTGCAAATGCGCACGCAGCGGGGCGCAATCACCGGCCAGGTCGGTCTTGCTCAGCAGCAGGCGGTCGGCGGCGGCCACTTGGGCTAGCCATTCCGGGTGCAGGCGTTCTTGCAGGGCGGCGTGGCTGGCGTCCACCAAGGTGATCACCAGGCCAATATGGAAACGCCCGCGCAGTTGCACGTCGTTGTTGAGTGTGGCGAGGATCGGCGCCGGGTCGGCCAGGCCGGTGGTTTCCAGGATTACGCGCTTGAACGCCGGGATTTCACCGCGTTCGCGGCGCTGCAACAGAGCCAGCAGGGCGTCTTTCAACTCGCCGCGAATCGAACAACACACACAGCCGCTGGGCAGCAACACAGTGTCCGGGGCCACTTCTTCCACCAGCAGATGGTCGATGCCCACATCGCCGAATTCGTTAATCAGTAACGCGGTGTCACCCAGGCTTTCACCGTGCAACAGGCGCTTGAGCAAGGTGGTTTTGCCGCTGCCGAGGAAGCCGGTGATGACGTTCAGGGCCATGCTCATGGGGCGGACTCCAAGTGATCCAACAGCGTCGCATCGAGGGGGTCCAACGCACGGCCGAGCATGCTTTCGGCCGCTTGCCAGAGTTGATCCAGGCCGCTGGCCAGGGCCTGTTTGCCGGTGGCGCCGATCAGTAAATAAGAGGCGCCCTGGAAATCTTCGACCTTGAGCCGGAACACCGCCAGCACCTGATTGATCGCGGCGATGCGGCGCAGCCGTTCCCGGCGCCGGGGCAACTCATCGCCCAAGGGGTCGCTCCAATGCAGGTCTTCGCCCAGCAGTCCGCAGAGTCCACACATCGCTATACCCCGCTCATGGCATGACGTCGCCGGCGTTCGGGCCAAGCGTCTGGCCGACAAACAGATTGCCGCCCGGCTCGCTGGCGAGCAGCACGGCGGTGGGCGCCACTTCATCGGCCAGGCCGAAGCGGCCCAGGGGCAGCTCGGCGGCTTTGGCGCGTTTCCAAGCCTCGCTGATCCCGCCCACTAACGGCGTTTCGATCGGCCCCGGGGCGATGGCGTTGACCAGTACGTTGTCCTTGGCCACTTCCAGGGCCAGGGACTTGGTGAAGCCGATCACCCCGGCCTTGGCGGCGGCGTAGTGAGTCAGCTCGGCGCCGCCCTTGATGCCCAGTTGCGAGGCCACATTGATGATCCGCCCCCAGCGCTGCGCCAGCATGTGCGGCAGGGCGCGCTGACTGGCGACGAACACGCTGGTGAGGTCGACGCGCAGCATGTCGTTCCACATTTCGAGGGTCAGATCGACACAACGCGCCTGGGTCAGCATGCCGGCGTTGTTGACCAGAATATCGATACCGCCGAAGTGCTCGACACACCGGTCGACCCCGGCCTGAGCGCCTTCTAGCGTGCCGACATCGGCCACACACTCGACCACCTCGGCGCCCAAATTGCGGCAGGTGATCGCGGTTTCGGCGAGGCTGGCGGGGTTGCGGTCGGCCAATAACAGACGCGCGCCTTCAACCGCATAAGCGCGGGCGATGGCGGCACCAATGCCGCTGCCGGCACCGGTGATCACAGCGCGACGATCAGTGAGTTGGGGCATATACATTCTCCAGAAACAAACACAATTCCAATGTGAGAGGGGCCTGCCCCCGATTGCAGTGGTTCAGCCAGGACAGCTGCGTCTGGCACACCCCCATCGGGGGCAAGCCCCCTGCCACAGTTGAAGCGAGTACATCCGTCGAGCCAGTGGCATTCCATAGTGGGAGCGAGTACATCCGTCAGGCCAGTGGCATTCCAATGTGGGAGCAAGTACATCCGTCAGGCCAGTGGCATTCCAATGTGGGAGGGGGCTTGCCCCCGATTGCGGCGGTTCAGCCAGGGCAGCTGTGCCTGACCCACCACCATCGAGGGCAAGCCCCCCCATCAGTCAGGCCAGCGTACGGTCAGGCCGCCGTCGATGACGATGCTCTGGCCGGTGAGGTAGCTGGACGCATCACTGGTCAAGAACTGCACCAGCGACGCCACTTCATCGGCGCGCCCTACCCGGCCCAGCGGAATAGCGCGGGCGGCTTTGGCCAGGCCTTCGGGGCCGAGGGAGTTTTTGGCGTCCAGGGACTGCGGCGTCTCGATCAGGCCCGGGATCACCGCATTGCAGCGAATGCCCAGAGGCGCCAGTTCCACCGCCAGCGAACGGCACAACCCCGGCACACCAGCCTTGGCGGCAGCGTAGTGGCTGTGGTCCTGCCAGCCGTACACGCCGCCGGCAATCGACGAAATCGCCACTAACGCGCCGCCCTCGTTCATATGCCGACTGGCAGCGCGAAAGGTGCGCATGACGCCCGTCAGGTCGACATTTAGCATCTCGTCCCACAGCGCATCGGTCATGTCCAGTAACGGTGCGCGACGCAGCAGGCCGGCGTTGGCCACCGCATAGTCGAGCCGACCGAAATGCTGCACAGCCTGCGCGGCCAAGGCGTCCACCGAGGCGGTGTCGCCCACGTCCAGCGGCAACATCAGGCAGACGCCACCGGCTTCTTGCACCAGGCTCACAGTGATCTGCGGATCATGGGGATCAGCCGGAAAATACCCGCCCACTACCGTCACGCCATTGCGCGCATAGGCCACGGCCAGGGCTTGGCCGATGCCGCTGGCGGCACCGGTAATCAAG
Source organism: Pseudomonas sp. MD330_10 (assembly GCF_042610415.1). Lineage (NCBI taxonomy): Bacteria > Pseudomonadati > Pseudomonadota > Gammaproteobacteria > Pseudomonadales > Pseudomonadaceae > Pseudomonas > Pseudomonas sp. MD330_10. Next base: position 271,305 of record NZ_JBHGZU010000004.1, on the reverse strand, counting down.
GCAACTTTACGATTCATCGAATACTCCTTACTGCACGGTTTCCGGGCGGACATGGCGGGCGGCAAACATCAGCGCACCGGACAGGAAGCACGGCAACGCACCGAACCACAGCGCCGCGGTCTGCCAGTCGCTGCCGGCGGACAACACTTGAGTGGCACCAAAGCCTGCGACCACCGCACCGATAGGCCCCATGGCATGGATAATCGCGCCGCCGGTGGCGCGAATGCTGGTGGGGAAACTTTCACTGATAAAGAACAGCGCCGCCGAGTACGGCCCGATCAGGAAGAACAGGCCCAGGCTGTACAAGCCCACCACCATGGCCATATTGCTCGGGCCGAACAGCATGCCGGCGAACGACAGACCGCCGAGCATCCAGCCCAGGCCGATCACATTGCGGCGGCCGATCTTGTCGCCCATCCAGCCATGGCTGAGGTAGCCGCAGTAACCCACCAGGTTCGACAGCACCAGGATGATCAGCGAGTTCTCGAACGAGATGTGGTGCACGCTGACGATCACCGAGGTGCCCAGCACACTGAACACCTGGATCGCCGCCCAGTTGAGCAACAGCGCGGCGCCGATCACCAGGGTGGCGCGGCGTGCCGGGCCACGGAACGCGGCTTTGAGCCCGGCCTTGCTGTGTTCGTCGTAGTCCACGCCGTAGGTGGCGGCGACGTTCTGCGCTTCGATCACCGCGCCACTTTTACGCAGTTCGCTGATGCGCTGATGGATCTGGAACTGCGGGCTCTCCTTGAGCTTGCGCGCCATGATTGCAATCACAATGGCCGGGATCGCCGCGAAGATAAAACACCCCTGCCAACCGATGATCGGCAGCAACAAGGCGGTCAACCCCGCCGCAATCAGCGCCCCTACCGGCCAGCCGCCCTGCACCAGGCTGTAGATGAAACCGCGCCGTTTAGTCAGTCGCGGGTCTTCCGACGCGCCGTACAGCTCGGTGAGGTAGGTGGCGTTGACGGTTTCTTCGGCATAACCCAGACCGCCCAACGAACGGATCAGAATCAGCGGCGACTTGCCCCACGCCCCGCCGATCGCGGTCAGCGCCGAACACAGCGCCGAACCGGCCACGGTGAAAATAATCCCTTTGCGCCGCCCCAGTTTGTCGACGATAGGGCCGATGGCCAGGGCGACCACGGCGGTGCCCACCGCCACCCAGGTCGCGATCTCGGCTTGCTCCACTTCACCCCAGCCGAAGTGGCGGCCGATCTCCGGCAGCAAGGTGCCGAACAGAATGAAGTCGTACACCGCAAACACCCAGGCGAAAAACGCGATCCAGGTGGCAAAGCGCACTTCCTGGGACGTCAATTGCCGGGGTTTCCAACCGGTCAGGTCAAGCTTGTTGTAGATGGACATGGGTGGCGCCTCAAGGGGTGGGGTCAGGAACGCGGTTGGCGACGGATAAAGTCGTCGGCGATTTCATCGAACGTGACAAAACGCACGCCGGCGTGGCTCTGGATGTGTTCGATCAAGCGTTCGAGCATCAGCAGCACTTGCGGGCGGCCGGATACGTCGGGGTGGATGGTCATGGTGAACACCGCGTGTTCGTGTTCGCGATAGACCCAGTCGAACTGGTCGCGCCACATTTCTTCGAGGTGGCGCGGGTTGACGAAGCCGTGGCTGTTGGGAGCTTTCTTGATGAACATCATCGGCGGCAGGTCATCCAGGTACCAGTTGGCCGGGATCTCTACCAAGTCGGTTTCTTCACCGCGCACCAGCGGTTTCATCCAGGTGTCGGGGTGCTGGCTGTAGTCGATCTTGGTCCAGCTGTCGCCCTTGCGTACGTAGTAGGGGTGGAAGTCGTTGTGCATCAGGCTGTGGTCGTACTTGATGCCTTTTTTCAGCAGCAGCTCGTTGGTGACCTTGCTGAATTCCCACCACGGCGCAACGTAGCCGGTGGGGCGTTTGCCGGTGACTTGGGTGATCAGTTCGATGGACTTGTCGAGGACGATTTCTTCCTGCTCGGCGGTCATCGCAATCGGGTTTTCGTGGCTGTAGCCATGCACGCCGATTTCGTGGCCGGCATCGGCGACAGCCTTCATCTGCTCGGGGAAAGTCTCCATCGAGTGGCCGGGGATAAACCAGGTGGTGCGCAGGCCGTAGCGTTCGAACAGTTTGAGCAGGCGCGGCGCGCCGACTTCCCCGGCGAACAGGCCGCGAGAGATGTCATCCGGCGAGTCCTCGCCGCCGTAGGAACCGAGCCAGCCGGCGACGGCATCAACGTCGACGCCAAATGCACAAAGGATGTCTTTAGCCATGGTGTATCTCCTTAAACGTTAAGTACGGATTCGACGGACAACGCGGCGCGCAGCAGGCGCGCGTCCTCCCCCATCGGGGCGCTGAGCAGCATCCCGGTGGGCAGGCCCAAGGCATCGCGGCCGCTGGGCAAGGTCACGCCGGGCATGTCCAGCAAGCTGCCGGGCATGGTCAGGCGCAGGGTGGCGAGGTTGGTGGTGGCGAACAGGTCGTCGTCGGCTTCCAGAGGCGCCAGGGCCGGGGCGACGTGGGCGACGGTGGGCGTGATCAGGATCGCGCCGTCGAGGTCGTCGACCAGTTGGAGTTGCAGGCGTTGGCGTGCCTCGATCAGGCCGATTAACTGGCTGGCGGGCAGCCCGCGCGCGGTTTCGAGGCGGCGGCGCACCCGTGGATCGAGTTGCGCGGCGTCGGCGCTGTCGAGCAGGGCTTGGTGCAGGGCGAAGGCTTCGAAGGCGCCGAACCAGCCATGTTGCTGGATCAGTTCCAGTGCGCCTTTGAAAGTCGGGCTTTCACGGTTTTCGATCAGCGCACCGGCGGCCTTGAGTTGCTCCACGGCGCGCAGCAAGTTATTGCCTACGGCCGGTTCAACGTGGCTCAGCACGCTGTGCTCCAGCACAAACCGCTGACCCTTTAGGCTGCGTGCGGTATGAGTGTGCGTGCGGCCGTGAAGGATATCGTCGAGGGTCAGGGCATCGCGCACGCTACGCGTCAGCGGGCCGAGACTGTCGAGGGTGCGAGCCAAAGGGAACACACCGTCGCGGTTATAGCGCCGACTGCTGCTGCGATACCCCACCAGGCCATTGAAGGCCGAGGGGATGCGGATCGAGCCGGCGGTGTCGGTGCCCATGGCGATCGGCACGATTCCAGCGGCGACGGCCACCGCCGAACCGGACGACGAACCACCGGGGATACGCGGCTGATCGCTGGCATGGGGATTACGCGGCGTGCCGAAATGCGGGTTCAGTCCCAGGCCGGAATACGCCAGCTCACTGAGGTTGGTCTTGCCCACGCTGACCATGCCGGCGCGGCACAACAGGCCGACAACGGGCGCATCGAGCGCGGCGGCGGGGGCATTGCGACGGTAGGCGGCACCGGCGGTGGTGACGCTGCCGGCCATGTCAAACAGGTCTTTCCAGGCCAGCGGCACGCCGTCGAACGGGCTCAATGGCTGACCGGCACGCCAGCGGGCAGCCGCGGCTTCGGCTTCACGGCGTGCGCGGTCGGCGGTGAGGCTGATAAACACGCAGCTAGACCGCCGGGCCTGGTCAAGCGAGTGCTCCAGAGCTTGCACCGGGTCGCTGCGACCGTGGGCGAAATCCTCGGCCATTGATGTGGCATCTGACATCAGCGCAGTCCTTGTAAAAACGTACATATTCATAAAATGTACATTTTACAAAGGCAGCTTTCGTGCCAGCATTGGGTGATCTACTGGCGCTTTCCGGGTGGTTAACGCTAGAAATAGCGGACTAGAGCCCTTTCAGGGTTGCAGAATAATCCGACAAGCAGAGGAGAAGTGACTTAGGCTCAAATAATGTATCTTTTATTAATAAGTACATTTTGGTGCAGAAAAGTAACAACGATCCGTTTCAGGCCCCAAAAAAGTGCCCACAACGTGGCGCAGAGTGACACCCACATCTATGAGAGAATCCCCGGCCATCGTCCTACATGCTCTTGAGAAATCGATGAAAGCAGCGTCTGCCTCGGCCTCCCGTTACGCGATGATTCACCAGGTGTTGCGTGATGCGATCGTCAACGGCACCGCCCGCCATGGGCTGGTGTTGCTGGAAGCGCCCCTGGCCGATTTGTTCGGCACCAGCCGCGTGCCGGTACGCCGGGCGTTGGACCTGCTGCATGAAGAAGGGCTGATTTGCCGTTTCAATGGCCGCGGTTACTTGATCAATCCCGAAGGCCTGGCCATGGAGCCGCTGCGCCTGCCCTTGAGCGCTGCGCACCTGGGCTTGAACGGCGAAGATGAGTTGGTGGACACACGACCGTTGGGCGAACGGATCGTCGATGAAATCGGCGCGGCGCTGTCCACCTGCATCGCCTTCGGCCATTACCGCCTGGATGAACAGGCGGCCGCCGAACACTACGGCGTCAGCCGCGCGGTGGTGCGTGAAGCGCTTATGCGTCTGCGCGACCGTGGCCTGGTGGAAAAGGAGCCCTATTCCCAATGGCTGGCCGGCCCGTTGACGGCCCGGGAAGTGACCGAGGACTACGAACTGCGCGCCTGCCTGGAGCCCGAAGCCTTGCGCCAGAGCGCGCCGAACCTCGACCGCGAGGTGCTGCAAGCCATGCTGCAACGGGTACTGGACGCCCAGAGCACCGCGCACTGCAGCCTGGAAGCCATCGAGCGCATCGAAGAGGACTTGCACCAGCACTGCCTGGCCGGTCTGCAAAACCGCAAGATCGCGGCGTTGATCCGCCAGGGCCAGAGCCCGATGATCATCAGCCGGATATTCCATGGTTTGCTGGGGATCGGCGCCGATCCGTCGATGCTTGCCGAACATCGCTTGATTCTCGAACTGCTGCTGCACGGTGCCTTCGATGCCGCCGCGCTGAACCTGCGCGAGCACTTGCAGCGGGCGCGACAGCGAATGTTGCAGCGCTTGAAAGTACTCTCGGTGCTGCCAGAACAGCCGCTCCCGGCCTACCTTCATAAAATCAGCTGACCTCCTGGCCGGATCGCCGCCGTAATTTTATGCAATATGTTGCTATCTCACCCCCACCATTGAAACCACCGCTACCTCGCCCCATCTAAGCACCATACTTCCTGATGCAGGTGCCCCATGAGCGACCAGCAAGAATTTCCCGATTACGACCTCAACGATTACGCCGACCCCGAAAACGCTGAATCCCACTCGTCCAATACCGGCCTGGCCCTGCCTGGCCAGAACCTGCCGGACAAGGTCTATATCATCCCGATCCACAATCGGCCGTTCTTCCCCGCGCAAGTGTTGCCGGTGATCGTCAATGAAGAACCCTGGGCCGAAACCCTGGAACTGGTGAGCAAGTCCGAGCACCACTCCCTGGCCCTGTTCTTTATGGACACGCCGCCGGAAGACCCGCGCCACTTCGACACCTCCAGCCTGCCGCTGTACGGCACCCTGGTGAAGGTGCATCACGCCAGCCGCGAAAACGGCAAGCTGCAATTCGTCGCCCAGGGCCTGACCCGCGTGAGGATTCGCACCTGGCTCAAGCACCATCGCCCGCCGTACCTGGTGGAAGTCGAATACCCACACCAGCCGTCCGAGCCGACCGACGAGGTCAAGGCTTACGGCATGGCGCTGATCAACGCGATCAAGGAGCTGCTGCCCCTCAACCCGTTGTACAGCGAAGAGTTGAAGAACTACCTCAACCGCTTCAGCCCCAACGACCCATCGCCGCTGACCGACTTCGCCGCCGCCCTCACCTCCGCCACCGGCAACGAACTGCAGGAAGTGCTGGACTGCGTGCCCATGCTCAAGCGCATGGAAAAAGTGCTGCCGATGCTGCGCAAGGAAGTCGAGGTCGCGCGCCTGCAAAAAGAGCTGTCCGCCGAAGTGAACCGCAAGATCGGCGAGCATCAGCGCGAGTTCTTCCTCAAGGAACAGCTCAAAGTCATCCAGCAGGAACTGGGTTTGACCAAGGACGACCGCAGCGCGGACGTCGAGCAATTTGAGCAACGCCTGGAAGGCAAAGTACTGCCGGCCCAGGCGAAAAAACGCATCGATGAAGAACTCAACAAACTGTCGATCCTGGAAACCGGCTCGCCGGAATACGCGGTCACCCGCAACTATCTGGATTGGGCCACGTCGGTGCCATGGGGCGTATATGGCGAGGACAAACTCGACCTTAAGCACGCGCGCAAGGTGCTGGATAAACACCACGCAGGCCTTGATGACATCAAGAGCCGCATCCTCGAATTCCTCGCGGTGGGCGCCTATAAAGGCGAAGTCGCCGGTTCCATTGTGCTGCTGGTGGGCCCGCCGGGCGTGGGCAAAACCAGTGTCGGCAAATCCATCGCCGAGTCCCTGGGCCGCCCGTTCTATCGGTTCAGCGTCGGCGGCATGCGTGACGAGGCCGAAATCAAGGGCCATCGCCGCACCTACATCGGCGCCCTGCCCGGCAAACTGGTGCAGGCGCTCAAGGACGTGGAGGTGATGAACCCGGTAATCATGCTCGACGAGATCGACAAGATGGGCCAGAGCTTCCAGGGCGACCCGGCGTCGGCGCTGCTGGAAACCCTGGACCCTGAGCAGAATGTCGAATTCCTCGACCACTACCTGGACCTGCGCCTGGACCTGTCCAAGGTGCTGTTCGTGTGCACCGCCAACACCCTGGATTCCATCCCCGGCCCACTGCTCGACCGTATGGAAGTGATTCGCCTGTCGGGCTATATCACCGAAGAGAAAGTCGCCATCGCCAAGCGCCATCTATGGCCCAAGCAGCTGGAAAAAGCCGGCGTGGCAAAAAACAGCCTGACCATCAGCGATGGCGCCCTGCGCGCGCTGATCGACGGTTACGCCCGTGAAGCTGGGGTGCGCCAGTTGGAGAAACAGCTGGGCAAACTGGTGCGCAAAGCGGTGGTCAAGTTGCTGGATGCGCCGGACAGCGTGATCAAGATCGGCAACAAGGATCTGGAAAGCTCCCTGGGCACGCCGGTGTTCCGTAATGAACAAGTGTTGTCCGGTATTGGCGTCATCACTGGCCTGGCGTGGACCAGCATGGGTGGTGCCACCCTGCCGATCGAAGCGACGCGCATTCACACCCTTAACCGCGGCTTCAAGCTGACCGGCCAGTTGGGTGAGGTGATGAAGGAGTCCGCCGAAATCGCCTACAGCTACATCAGTTCGAACCTGAAGTCTTTTGGCGGCGACCCGAAGTTCTTCGACGAAGCCTTTGTGCACCTGCATGTGCCGGAAGGCGCCACGCCGAAGGATGGCCCAAGTGCTGGCGTGACCATGGCCAGCGCCCTGCTGTCCCTGGCACGTAACCAACCGCCGAAGAAAGGCGTGGCCATGACCGGCGAACTGACACTGACCGGGCATGTGCTGCCAATTGGCGGAGTGCGCGAAAAAGTAATCGCCGCGCGGCGCCAGAAGATCCATGAGCTGATCCTGCCGGAGCCCAATCGCGGCAGTTTCGAAGAATTGCCGGAGTACCTGAAGGAAGGTATGACGGTGCATTTCGCCAAGCGCTTTGCGGATGTGGCGAAGGTGCTGTTCTGATAGACCGTTAGCGCTTGCACTGGCCTCATCGGGGGCAAGCCCCCTCCCACAGGTTGATTTGTGAACATACTCAAGTGTGGGAGGGGGCTTGCCCCCGATGGCGTAACTGGCCGCAACCTGTATCCACCTTGTAACACCCTGTCTTATCTTCGGTTATGCTCGGTCTTCGTCGCCAAACAACGGAGCCCTTATGACCGCTGCCCGCCTGCTTCTCCCCTTGAGCCTTGCCCTGCTGGCCGCCTGCGCCAGCGCTCCCAAGCAAAACGTCACCGTGGAAAACCAGAGCGCCTGCCCGCTCCAGCTGAAAACCGGGCAAAACCTGATCCTCACCCTGCCCAGCAACCCCACCACCGGTTACCGCTGGGCCATCCAGGATTCGGCCGGCGGCGTGCTGCGTGCGCTGAGCCCCGAGGTCTACAGCAGCAGCGAATCCGGGGTGATCGGCGGCGGCGGCCAGTCGACCTGGCGGTTCCAGGCTTTCGCGCCGGGTCAGGGTCGCTTGCGCCTGACCTCCCAGCAGCCCTGGGAGCCGGAAGCCGAACCCGTTGAAGCCTTCGACTGCGCCATTACGGTGAACTGATATGCCGTGGCTGATTCTTGCGCTGATGGGCGCCGGCACTTTTATCTACGGCCTGACCACCCACGCCACGCTGCTGTGCCTGCTGGTCAAACCCTTGCCGGTGCTGGCACTGCTGGGCTGGCTGCACGATGCGCCGCCCACCGACTATCGCCGCTGGATCAGCCTGGGGCTGATTTTCTCACTGGTGGGGGATGTTCTGCTGGCCTGGCCGGGGGACCTGTTTATCTTTGGCCTGGGCGCATTTCTGTTGGCGCACTTGGCGTACCTCAAGGCCTACTTCAGCGATTGCCGCCGCTTGGCGCCGCTGCCGTTGATCCTCGCGCTGGGCGTGGGAGCGGTGCTGTTGAGCATCCTGATCTCCCATGGCCTGGGGGATTTGTTAATACCTGTGGTGGTTTATGCCCTGGTGATCAGCGCCATGCTCTGGCGCGCGCTGGCCCGCTTGGGCGGTGATGTGCCCAAGCGTTCGGCGCTGCTGGCCGCGGCGGGAGCCGCATCCTTTGTGTTTTCCGACACGCTGATCGGCATCAATCGGTTCGTGGTCGCGTTCGAGGCCGCGCCGTATTTGCTGATTACTACCTATTGGCTTGGCCAGTGGGGTATCACGGCCTCGGCTTTCCATCAGACAACACGGGCATCCGAGGGGCAACTTGGCTAAAATGCCGGCCTTTCCCCCACCGTCGCCGGAACAACCGTGAGCCAAGAACCCGATCGCCTGTTCGCCCAGCCCCTGCCCCAGGTGCCGGACTTCGCCTTTAACGAGGATGTAGTGCGGGTGTTTCCCGACATGATCAAACGCTCGGTGCCTGGGTATCCGACCATTGTCGAGAACCTCGGCGTGCTGGCCGCGCAGTTCGCCCAACCCCACAGCGTGCTCTACGACCTGGGCTCATCCCTCGGCGCGGTGACCCAGGCTCTGCGGCGCCATGTGCGCACCGAGGGCTGCTCGGTGATCGCGGTGGACAATTCGGCGGCGATGGTCGAACGCTGTCGCGAATACCTCAATGGCCAGGACTCGATGTTTCAGGAGTTGCTGCCGGTGCAGGTGGTCGAGGGCGATATCCTCGCGTTGCAGTTCCAGCCGGCTTCGGTGGTGGCGCTGAACTTCACCTTGCAGTTCATCGCCCCCGAGGAGCGCCTGGCGTTGCTCGGCCGCATTCGTCAGGCGCTGTTGCCGGGCGGCGCGCTGATCCTTTCGGAAAAGCTGCGCTTCAATGACCTGGAAGAACACGCACTGCTCACCGACCTGCATGTGGCGTTCAAACGCGCCAATGGCTACAGCGAACTGGAAATCGCCCAGAAACGCAGCGCCATCGAAAACGTCATGAAACCCGACAGCCTCGAAGAACACCGCGAACGCCTGCTGGCGGCCGGGTTCTCGAAAGTCGTGCCGTGGTTCCAGTGTCTTAACTTTGCCTCGTTGATTGCCTTGCCATGATTGATCTGTCCCACCTCGCCCGCCATCTGGTCGGCACGCCCCTGGCCGTCTGGGCCCAGGGCCTGCAGGCGCAACTCGACAGCAAAATGGAGAAAGGCCACGGCGACCTCGCGCGCTGGCAGAGCGCGCTGGACGCACTGCCGACCCTCGCGCCCGACCACGTCGACCTGCTGAACGGCCTGACCCTGGACGCCGACTGCGACGACGCCACCCGCGCGCAGATGCACACCGCGCTCATGGGCCTGAGCCCCTGGCGCAAAGGCCCGTTCCATTTGTTCGGCGTGCATGTGGACACCGAATGGCGCTCGGACTGGAAGTGGTCGCGGGTGGCGCCGCACCTGAACCTCAAGGGCAAACGCATCCTCGACGTCGGCTGCGGCAACGGCTACTACATGTGGCGCATGCTCGGCGCCGGTGCCGACAGCGTGATCGGCGTGGACCCCAACTGGTTGTTCTTCTGCCAGTTCCAGGCGGTGCAACGCTACCTGTCCGAGCCCAAAGCCTGGCACCTACCGTTCCCGTTCGAAGACCTGCCGCCCAACCTGGAAGGCTTCGACACGGTGTTTTCCATGGGCGTTTTCTACCACCGTCGCTCGCCCATCGAGCACTTGCTGGCGCTCAAGGACACACTGGTCAAGGGCGGCGAGCTGGTGCTGGAAACCTTGGTAGTGGAAGGCGATCAGCAGCAAGTGCTGGTGCCGGAAGATCGCTACGCGCAGATGCGCAACGTGTGGTTCCTGCCCTCGGTGCCGGCGTTGATGCTATGGCTGCGGCGTGCCGGGTTCAGTGATGTGCGGTGTGTGGATGTGAGTGTGACCACGGTGCAGGAACAACGGGGGACGGAATGGATGAAGTATCAATCCCTCAGCGATTTCCTCGATCCGGATGATCACAGCAAGACCATTGAAGGGCTGCCGGCGCCTATGCGGGCCGTCATCATCGCCAAAAAGTAAGCCCCCGTCCCGCTGGAAAAATGAAGCTCAAAATATGGGAGGGGGCTTGCCCCCGATTTCAGAGTGTCGGTCAGCATAGCCTTAGCTGACCCGCCGTCATCGGGGGCAAGCCCCCTCCCACATTTGAGCTGCAGTGTTCTTTAGAGGGGGGGTTTGGCACGGCGGGCTTTGAAGAATTCGCTCAGCACCGTGCCGCACTCTTCAGCCAGTACACCGCCTTCAAACAACACCCGATGATTCAAAAAGCCCTGGGTAAAAAACTGCCCCTGGCTCTGCACGATCCCAGCCTTAGGCTCCAACGCGCCGTACACCACCCGTGCGATGCGTGAATGCACGATCAAACCGGCGCACATGCTGCACGGCTCCAGGGTCACATACAGCGTGCTGCCTGGCAGGCGGTAGTTGCTGACGGCCTGGGCGGCGGCGCGGATGGCGACCATTTCGGCGTGGGCGCTAGGGTCGTTACCGCTGATGGGGCAATTAAAGCCTCGTCCGATGATTTCACCGTCCTGCACCAGCACCGCGCCGACCGGCACCTCACCCAGCGCTGCGCCTTGGGCGGCGAGGGCTAGGGCTTCACGCATAAAGTCTTGGTCCCGGCTGCGGTCGATGATCGCGGTGGGGCGAAACTGACGCATCACGCCACCTCGATGGCGGCCATCAGGCCGGTTTCCATATGGTCGATCACATGGCAGTGGAACATCCACACCCCAGGGTTATCCGCCACCAACGCCACCCGGGCGCGCTCGTTCTTGCCCAGCAGGTAGGTGTCGGTGAAATACGGGATCACCTTATGGCGGTTAGAGGCGATCACCTTGAAACTCATGCCGTGCAGGTGGATCGGGTGCTGGTACTGGGTCATGTTCTTCAATTCGAAAATGTAGCTCTTGCCCTTTTCCAGCTTGGCGATCGGGCGGTCGGCGCAGGTTTTGTCGGTGATGTCCCAGGCCTGGCCGTTGATCTGCCACAGGCTCGGCGGCTTGCCGTTGTCCACATTGACCGAGACCGAACCAACCCACTCGAAATTGAAGTTGAGTTTCTCGGCATTGGCCAGGTCCGGCTCGCTGATCGGGTTGGCCGGCAGCGCCGGCGGCCAGTCGGTGGGCGCGTCGGTATTGGCCACCGAGCGGAAGGTACCCAGGCGCACCGGGCCATTGCGAATCGACAGTTCTTCACCCGCCGCCGGCGCCTTGATCGCCAGGCAGATACGCATGCCCGGGCCCAGCCAGTACTCCTTGCCCAGCGGGCGCGGTTCGATAGGGTTGCCATCCAACGCATAGATGCGCGCTTCGACGTCGGGAATATTGATGCGATAGGTCAGGGTGTTATCCAGATTGAGCAGACGCACACGAGTGATCTGCCCGGCCGGCAAGTCGATCACCGCCTGGGACACACCGTTGATCGTCGACAAGCGCCCGGCCGTACCGCCACGCGCCGCTTCGCGGGGGATGCTGAAGGCGACAAACGCGCCCTCTTCGTCCACGTGCCAGCTCTTGAGGCTCAGGGTGCATTCGTGTTTGAAACCGGTGGGCTCGCGCTCTTCGATGATCAGCGGCCCCACCAGGCCACGGCCGAGTTCTTCGCTGCTGTTGACATGAGGGTGGTACCAGTAGCTGCCGGCGTCGGGCACGCGGAACTTGTAGTCGAAGTATTCGCCAGGCAGCACCGGCAACTGCGAGACGTAGGGTACGCCGTCCATTTCCAGCGGCAGGCGGATGCCATGCCAGTGGATGGTGGTGGCGACCGGCAAGTGGTTGATAAAGCGCACCCGCAGCCACTCACCCTGGCGCACACGCAACTCGGTGCCCGGCGCCGACGGGCCGAACGCCCAGGCCTCGGTCTTGTGTCCCGGCACCAGCTCAACATCCAGCGGCGCCGCGATCAGTTCGTAATCGTGCCCCGCCTCGGCCTCGGCGACTTTCCCCAGCCAGTAGCGGTAGGCGCCACCGGCACCGGCGCCCACTACGGCCAGGCCGGCCAGACCACCCAGGATTTGTCGACGGGAAAAGGATCGGGACACAACAACCTCGCGTATCGGCCGCAGGCGCATAGCCTGCAAAGGGCGGATACGATACACCTACACGGGCTAAACAGTAAGGGTTCTCATGTGGGAGGTGACGCCCTCCCACATTGCGGCTTGGCTGTTTTTAGTGCTTGGCGGCGGCCAGGATCAGGGCCTTCATTTCGGCAACCGCGCCTTTGAAACCGACGAACAGCGCGTGGGCCACCAGGGCATGGCCGATGTTCAGCTCGTTGATGCCCTTGATCGCGGCGACGGCCTCGACGTTGTGGTAGTGCAAACCGTGGCCGGCATTGACGATCAAGCCTTCATTGAGACCGCAGTTCACGCCTTCGATAATGCGTTGCAGCTCGTCTGCGACCTCCGTCGGCGTGGTGGCATCGGCGTAGCGGCCAGTATGCAGTTCGATAGCGGGCGCGCCGACGCGGCGCGAGGCCTCGATCTGGCGCGGATCGGCGTCGATAAACAACGACACTTCGCTGCCGATCTTCGACAAACGCTGCACCGCGGCCTTGATCCGCGCTTCCTGGCCAGCCACATCCAGGCCGCCCTCGGTGGTGAGTTCCTGGCGGGTTTCCGGCACCAGGCAGATATGTGCCGGGCGGATGCGCTCGGCGAACGCCATCATTTCTTCGGTGACGCCCATTTCGAAATTCATGCGGGTTTGCAGCACGTCCTTGAGCAGCAGCACGTCGCGTTCCTGGATGTGCCGACGGTCTTCGCGCAAGTGCACGGTGATGCCGTCGGCGCCCGCTTCTTCGGCGTCCAGCGCGGCCTTGACCGGATCGGGGTAGCGAGTGCCCCGGGCCTGGCGCAGGGTAGCGACGTGGTCGATGTTGACGCCAAGAAGAATGCGATTGCTGGTGGTCACGGAAGCGCTCCTGAAAAGGGGAAAGAAACGCTGCACAGCATACACGGGGATGTCAGGGCTTTCGAAACAACTCGCGACTGACCAGCGGCCGCCCGCCCAGGTGCACGGCCAGGGCCTGGCGCATCAGACGCTTGGCGGCGGACAAGGCGCCGGGCGCGGTCCAGTCGGCTTCGCTCATGGCCAGCAGCTCGGTGCCCTGAAATAGACCGGGTTGCAGCAGGTAGACACGCTCCAGCCCCGCGTCCACTTGTAGGCGATACATGCCATCGGCGGCGATGGGTTCGCCGTGCAGGTCGTTGTTCAGTTCAAAGCCGTAACCCAGATCGTCCAGCAGACGCCATTCGAAGGCGCGCAGCAACGGCTCCAACGGACGACCTTCGGCCAGGGCCAGCAACGTGGCGGCGTAGTGATCGAAGACCGCCGGGTGCGGATCTTCGGCTGGCAACAGGCGAATCAGCAGTTCATTTAGGTATAGGCCGCTGAACAGCGCATCGCCATTGAGCCAGGCGGAGGTGCCGACGCTTTCCAGGCGGCCGACGTTCTTCAGCTCGCCCTTGCCGCGAAACTCCACATCCAGCGCCACAAAGGGCCGCGCCAATGTCCCGGCCTTGCCCCGCGCACTGCGCAACACCGCGCGCAGGCGACCTTGGGGGGTGAGGAAATCCACCAGGGCGCTGGTCTCGCGATAGGCACGGCTGTGCAGGACATAGGCGAGTTGGCTGGGAGGTGGGGATTGGGACATGGGTTCTCTATCGTGAAAACAACATAAACCTAATGTGGGAAGGGGCTTGGCCCCGATGGCGGTGGCTCAGTCACGTATTTATTAACTGGTCCACCGCTATCGGGGCCAAGCCCCCTCCCACATTTTTTGCCCTGCGGTGTACTTACAGGTCGCCGTAGCCGAGGGAGCGCAACGCACGCTCGTCATCGGACCAACCGCCTTTCACCTTCACCCACAGGTTGAGCATGATCTTGGAATCGAACAGCAATTCCATATCCTTGCGCGCCTCGGTACCGATGCGCTTGATGCGCTCGCCCTTGTCGCCAATGATGATTTTCTTCTGGCCGTCGCGTTCGACGAGGATCAGCGCATGGATATGCAAGGTCTTGCCCTGCTGCTTGAACTCTTCGATTTCGACGGTGATCTGGTACGGCAGCTCGGCGCCCATCTGGCGCATGATTTTCTCACGCACCAGTTCGGCGGCGAGGAAACGGCTGCTGCGGTCGGTGATCTGGTCTTCCGGGAAGAAGTGTTCGTTCTCCGGCAGGTGCTCGGCGATCACGCGCTCCAGCGCATCGAGGTTGTGGCCGTGCTGGGCGGAAATCGGGATGATCTGGGCGTTCGGCAGTTGTTCCTGCAGCCAGCTCAGGTGCGGCATCAGCTCGGCTTTGTCTTCGATGCGGTCGGTCTTGTTCAGCGCGACGATCAACGGGCCGGTGACGTACTGCACGCGCTCCAGAACCATCTGGTCTTCATCGGTCCACTTGGTGCGGTCGACCACGAAGATCACCACGTCGACGTCTTTCAACGCGGCCGAAGCGGTCTTGTTCATATAGCGGTTAAGGGCTTTTTCGCCGCCTTTGTGCATGCCCGGGGTGTCAACGTAGACCGCTTGCACGTTGCCTTCGGTCTTGATGCCCAGCATGTTGTGGCGGGTGGTCTGCGGCTTGCGCGATGTAATCGCCAGCTTCTGCCCCAGGATGTGGTTGAGCAGCGTGGACTTGCCCACGTTGGGGCGGCCGACGATGGCAACATAGCCACAGCGTGTTGCGGTTGAATCAGTCATGGCCATTCTCCACGCCCAGGGCAATCAGTGCTGCAGCGGCCGCTACCTGTTCGGCAATACGACGGCTCACACCCTGACCTCGGCTTTTTTCGTTCAGTAAGGTGATTTCACATTCCACGAAGAACACGCGGCAATGGGGCTCACCCTGGATATCCACCACTTCGTAGCGGGGCAGTTCGCAGCCGCGCGATTGCAGGAATTCCTGCAGGCGGGTCTTG
This sequence comes from Pseudomonas sp. MD330_10, assembly GCF_042610415.1. Classification (NCBI taxonomy): domain Bacteria; kingdom Pseudomonadati; phylum Pseudomonadota; class Gammaproteobacteria; order Pseudomonadales; family Pseudomonadaceae; genus Pseudomonas; species Pseudomonas sp. MD330_10. Next base: position 255,960 of record NZ_JBHGZU010000004.1, on the reverse strand, counting down.
GGATCTTTGTTGGTATCGACCAGGGTCAGGCTTTCGATCTCGGAGGTCAGCCACGCCGTGACCCGCTCCTTGGCCGCTTCCATGCCCGCATCCAGGTAGATAGCGCCGATCAGCGCTTCGAGGGCATCGGCCAGGATCGATTCACGGCGGAACCCGCCGCTTTTCAATTCGCCGGAACCCAGGCGCAGGTACTCGCCCAGGCCGAAACCGCGAGCCAGTACGGCCAGGGTTTCGCCCTTGACCAGGCGTGCGCGCAGGCGCGATAGCTGGCCTTCACGGGCTTGGGGGAAGCGCTCGAAAAGGGCTTCACCGGCAACGAAATTGAGGATGGCATCACCGAGAAATTCCAGGCGCTCGTTATTGCGCCCTGCGAAGCTGCGGTGTGTGAGGGCAAGGACCATCAATTCCTGGTCCTTGAAGGTGTAGCCGAGCTGGCGCTCGAGACGACTGAGAGAAACGGTCACGGTTTATCCATAGTGAGTTGGTGGCACCGGCGGCCATCGACGATTGACGCAGTGTTCAAATTCAAATCCTGATGGGTGTTGCATGGGGCGCGAATTGTCCACGCCCCAGAAAAGCATTCGGCGCTGTGTTCACAGCGCCGCTTGTATTACTTGATCAGCCCGACCCGCGAGAAGTTCGGCAGGTGGCTGAGCTTGGGTTCCGGCCAACTCATCCAGACCGCGAAGGCCTTGCCGACGATATTCTGGTCGGGAACCATGCCCAGCAGCTCTTTGGGAATACTGGGGTCATCCCAGTAGCGGCTGTCATTGGAGTTGTCGCGGTTGTCGCCCATCATGAAATAGTGCCCGGCAGGCACTTTCCACTGGCCGTCAGGCTGGGCGCGATAGCGGCTCATCTCCTTGCGGATCTCGTGTTCCACGGCACCGAGCTTCTCCTGATACAGCTCGGCGCTGCCCAGGGTGTTCGGTTCGGAACCGAGCAGTTTTTCGGCCACCGACTCACCGTTGATGAACAGGCGCTTGTCGCTGGTGTAACGGATCACATCGCCCGGCAGGCCGACCACACGCTTGATGTAGTTGACGTTCGGGTCGCTTGGATAGCGGAACACCATCACATCACCGCGCTGCGGGTCGCCGACTTCGATGACCTTCTTATCGATCACCGGCAGGCGGATCCCATAGGAAAACTTGTTCACCAGGATGAAGTCGCCCACATCCAGGGTAGGTTTCATCGACCCCGACGGGATCTGAAACGGCTCCACCAGGAACGAACGCAGCACCAGCACGATGAACAACACCGGGAAGAACGACTTGCCGTATTCAACCAGCAAAGGCTCTTTGTTCAGCTTCTCGATCACCACACCATCGGGCTGGCTGACGCTGCCTTGATAGGACGCGATAGCCGCCCGCCTACGCGGGGCGAAGAACACCAGATCGAGCAACGCCAAGAGACCGCAGACGGCAACGGCGATGACCAGCAACAGCGGGAAATTTAGCGACATAGGACCTAACTATCCAACCTGAGCACCGCAAGGAAGGCTTCTTGTGGAACTTCCACGTTGCCCACTTGCTTCATGCGTTTTTTACCGGCCTTTTGCTTCTCAAGCAGCTTGCGCTTACGGCTTACGTCACCGCCGTAGCATTTGGCCAGTACGTTCTTTCTGAGTGCCTTGACGGAGGTTCGCGCAATGATCTGCCCGCCGATGGCGGCCTGGATCGCGACGTCGAACATCTGACGCGGAATCAGTTCTTTCATCTTTTCGGTCAACTGGCGACCTTTGTAATGCGCATTATCCTTGTGCACGATCAGTGCCAAGGCATCTACCTTGTCGCCGTTAATCAGCACATCCAGTTTCACCAGATTAGCTGATTGGTAACGATCGAAATGGTAGTCCAGCGAAGCATAGCCGCGACTGGTGGACTTGAGACGGTCGAAGAAGTCCAAGACCACTTCGTTCATCGGCATGTCGTAAGTCACTTGAACCTGAGTGCCGAGGAACAGCATGTCGCGTTGGACGCCACGCTTTTCGATACACAGCGTAATGACGTTGCCCAAATGCTCCTGCGGAACCAGGATATTGGCCCGCACGATAGGCTCGCGCATGTCTTCGATCGCCGACAGATCCGGAAGCTTGGAGGGGTTGTCGACGTAAATCGTTTCACCGGTTTTAAGCAACAGCTCGAAAATAACGGTAGGCGCGGTGGTGATCAGGTCCAGGTCGTATTCGCGCTCCAGGCGCTCCTGGATGATTTCCATGTGCAGCATGCCCAGGAACCCGCAGCGGAAGCCGAAGCCTAGGGCGTCGGAGCTTTCCGGGGTGTACTGCAACGACGAGTCGTTGAGGGTCAACTTTTGCAGGGCTTCGCGGAAGTCTTCGAAATCGTCGGAGCTGACCGGGAACAGACCGGCGTAGACCTGCGGTTGGATACGCTTGAAGCCTGGCAGCACGTCCACATCCGGGGTGGAGCTGAGTGTCAGGGTGTCACCCACCGGCGCGCCGTGGATGTCCTTGATACCGGCGATGATGAAGCCTACTTCACCGGCTTTCAGATCAACGGTCGCGGTGTGCTTGGGGTTGAAGACACCAACGCTGTCCACCAAGTGGATCTTGCCGGTGGACTTGACCAGGATCTTGTCGCCCTTCTTCACGCGGCCGTGGCGCACGCGGACCAGGGACACAACGCCCAGGTAGTTGTCGAACCAGGAATCGATGATCAACGCTTGCAGCGGATCTTCGATGTTGCCGGTGGGGGCTGGAATGGTGTGGACCAGGCGTTCGAGCACTTCGTCGACACCCAGGCCGGTCTTGGCGCTGCAGGTAACCGCGTCGGTGGCGTCGATGCCGATGATCTTCTCGATCTCTTCCTTGACGCGCTCGGGCTCAGCCTGCGGCAGGTCGATCTTGTTCAGCACGGGCATGACTTCCAGGCCCTGTTCGATCGCGGTGTAGCAGTTGGCGACCGATTGCGCTTCCACGCCCTGACCGGCGTCCACCACCAGCAATGCACCTTCACAGGCCGCCAGGGACCGGCTGACTTCGTAGGTGAAGTCAACGTGGCCGGGGGTGTCAATGAAGTTCAGTTGGTAAGTGATGCCGTCTTTGGCCTTGTAGTACAGCGTGACGCTGTGGGCCTTGATGGTGATCCCGCGTTCGCGTTCGAGGTCCATGGAGTCCAGAACCTGGGCTTCCATTTCACGCTCGGCAAGGCCGCCGCACATCTGGATGAATCGATCGGCCAGCGTCGACTTGCCATGGTCAATGTGGGCGATGATGGAGAAATTGCGGATATGACTCAAATCACTCACGGATCAACACTCAAAAAGGCTGCAGGCAGATTGCCCGCTGAAAAATAGCCGGGAATTGTACCTGATGCTCAGGCCAGACGTCATCTTTGCTGACCAGAACAAAAATGCCCCGATCTCTCGACCGGGGCATTTTTTGTTCATAAGCGCGCGATCAACCGGCGCGGCGCAACAGCCAGAACCCGGCCAAAGCGCAGATGGCGGTCGGCACCAGCACCGCAAATAGCGGCGAGAAGCCAAACACCAGGCTCGACGGGCCGAGCAGATCCTGGGCAATCCGGAAGGTGAAACCCACCAGCACGCCAGTGAACACCCGCTGGCCCAGGGTCACGGAGCGCAGCGGCCCGAAGATGAATGAGATCGCCATCAGCACCAGCGCGGCGGTCACCACCGGCTGCAACACTTTGACCCAGAATGCCAGCCAATAACGGCCATTGCTCAGGCCCTGGTCCTTGAGATAGTGGATATAGCTCCACAGACCGGAGATCGGCAGGCTTTCCGGGATCATCACCACGGTGTTGAGCAGTTCCGGCTTGAGGGCGATGTCCCACGCTTCGCTCGGTACGTTGATCACTTCAGTGCTGGCCTTGGTGCCCTGGCCAGGGTTGCGGAAATAAGTGGTGGTGACATCGCTCAGTTGCCATTTTTCCGCGTCGTACTGCGCACGTTTGGCGAAACTGGACGACAACATATGACGTTCTTTATCGAAGGTGTAGCGCGTCACCCCGATCAACAAGCCGCCAGGCTGCACGGCGTTGATGTGGATGAACTCGTCACCCTGACGGTGCCACAGGCCATGCTTGGCGCTCTGCGCGTCACCCGAACCTTGGGCCAGGGCGCGATTGGCCTGGGCCGTGGACTCAGCCGGCGGCGCGACGTACTCGCCGATCAGCACGCTGCAAAGCATCAGTAGCAACATGGGTTTCATGACCGCCCATACGATCCGGCCGACGGAGACCCCGGCGGCACGCATGATGGTCAGCTCACTGTTGCTGGCCAGGCTACCCAGGCCGATCAGGCAACCGATCAGCGCGGCCATCGGCATCATGTCGTACAGGCGACGCGGAGCGGTCAGCGCCACGTAGCTCAGCACGTCGGTGACGGTGTAGGTGTCGCTGACGTTGCCCACTTCATCGATGAAGGCAAACAACGAGGCCAGGCCCAGGATGATGCCCAGTACCGCCAGGATGGCGATGAGTACGCTGCTACCAATGTAGCGATCGAGCTTAGCCACGAGCCAACTCCTTCTGGCCACGACGGCTCTTCATCTTCAAGCGTATAGGTTCCCAATAAAGCAGCCCCAGGCCGATCACCAGGAAAATCCCGTGTACCCACCACAGGCCCAGGACCGGCGACAGCTTGCCTTTTTCCAGGGAACCGCGGGCGGAAATCAGGATGGTGAGGTAAGCCATGTACAGCAGAATCGCCGGCAACAACTTGAGGAAACGGCCTTGGCGCGGGTTGACGCGCGACAGCGGCACGGCCATCAAGGTCACGATAAACACCAGCAGCGGCAAGGAAATGCGCCATTGCAGCTCAGCGATGGAACGCAGTTCCTGGCTGCCGATCAATTGCACGGTGGGGATGGCATCGCGGTCGGTGACTTCATCACTGACTTCCGGACGGGCCAGCATCACGCCGTACGTGTCGTACTTGATGGCCCGGTAATCGGCCTGGCCCGGGCTGCCGTCATAGCGGTAGCCGTTTTCCAGGATCAGGTAGCGGCTGCCATCGGGGCGTACTTCCTGACGGCCCGAATCGGCCACCAGCACGGAAATGCCACGGTCCTTCTTGTCCTGACCCAGGCGCTTCTCGGAGATGAACACGCCGCCCAGGTTGGCGCGGTCTTCGGTCATGGTCTCGGTGTAGGTCACCCGAGTGCCGTCGCTGAGGGCCTGGAAGCGGCCGGGTTCGAGGGTGTCGAACTCGGTCATCGCGTCCTGCTTGTTCAGCACCAGCTGAAATTGCATGGCGCCCTGGGGAGCCAGGCTCAGGCTCAGCCAAGCGACGATCAGGGCGATGCCGGCGGCTGGGATCATGGTCATGCCCAGCAGGCGCTGCTGGCTCATGCCGGTAGCCGACAGCACGGTCATTTCACTTTCAAGGTACAGACGACCGTAGGCCAGCAGAATGCCCAGGAACAGGCCCAACGGCAGGATCAGTTGCAGGAACCCTGGCAGACGAAAGCCCATGATCAGGAACAGCGAACCTGGGTCGAGCGCGCCGGAAGCGGCCTGAGCCAGGTATTTGACGAAACGACCACTCATGATGATGACCAGCAGCACCGCACTCACGGCACTCAGGGTCAACAGGACTTCGCGGGACAGATAACGGAAGACAATCAAACCAGACACTCCAGGGTTGTCAGGCTAAGGCGGCCAAACAAGCAAGCATACCGAGTCAGCCCCTTTTACACAGGGCCGGCTAAAAAGATGGCGCATTATCCTGTGATTGACCGCGCCTGTCACTGCGCAACCTCATGCACACGCACAAAGCGTGCGCCAAGGGTTGTCAGGCTCTGCCGGCGAGGTTCAAACTGCGGCCTTTGTCGCTGGCGGTTGACACGACTGCCACGCTTTAAAGCCTGGGTACAAACGCCAGGCTCATAGACCTTTATAAGGGACCCGAACATGGAATTGGTTGTAAAAAGCGTTAGCCCCGAAACGTTGAAGACCGCCACCCTCGTGGTCGCCATCGGCGAAGGCCGCAAGCTCGGCGTCGCCGCCAAGCAGCTCGATGAACTGAGCGGCGGCGCCATCAGCGCGGTGCTCAAGCGCGGCGACCTGGCCGGCAAAGTGGGTCAGAGCCTGCTGCTGCAAAGCCTGCCCAACCTGAAGGCCGACCGCATATTGCTGGTGGGCGTAGGCAAGGACGACGAGTTGGGCGACCGCCCGTTCCGCAAGATCATCAGCGGCATCCTCAGCACCCTCAAGGGCCTGGGCGGCAGCGATGCAACGCTGGCGCTGGATGAAATCGTCGTCAAGGGCCGTGACAGCTACGGCAAGACCCGTCTGCTGGCCGAATCTCTGGTGGACGGCGGCTACGTGTTCGACCAGTTCAAAAGCCAGAAAGCCGAACCCCGCGCCCTGAAAAAAATCACCCTGCTGACCATCAAGGCCGCCCAGGCTGAAGTGACCCGCGCCGTGACCCACGCCCAAGCCATCGCCAACGGCATGTCGTTCACCCGCGACCTGGGCAACCTGCCGCCGAACATCTGCCACCCGACCTACCTGGGCGAGCAAGCCAAGGCGTTGGGCAAGGAATTCAAAGGCCTGAAGGTTGAAGTACTGGACGAGAAGAAGATCAAGGACCTGGGCATGGGCTCGTTCTATGCCGTGGGCCAGGGCAGCGACCAGCCGCCTCGTCTGATCGTGATGCAATACAACGGCGGCAAGAAGTCCGAGAAGCCTTACGCCCTGGTGGGTAAAGGCATCACCTTCGACACCGGCGGCATCAGCCTTAAGCCTGGCGCCGGCATGGACGAGATGAAGTACGACATGGGCGGTGCCGCCAGCGTGTTCGGCACTCTGCGTGCCGTGCTGGAACTCAAGCTGCCGATCAACCTGGTGTGCATCCTGGCCTGTGCCGAGAACATGCCGAGCGGCGGTGCTTCGCGCCCAGGCGATATCGTGACGACCATGAGCGGCCAGACCGTGGAAATTCTCAACACCGACGCCGAAGGCCGTCTGGTGCTGTGCGACGCCCTGATCTACGCCGAGCGCTTCAAGCCACAGGCCGTGATCGACATCGCCACCCTGACCGGCGCCTGCATCGTTGCCCTGGGCTCCCACACTTCGGGCCTGCTGGGCAACAACGACGAGCTGATCGAGCAACTGCTCAGCGCCGGCAAGGCTGCCGACGACCGCGCCTGGCAACTGCCGCTGTTCGACGAGTACCAGGAACAACTGGACAGCCCGTTCGCCGACATCGCCAACATCGGCGGGCCGAAGGCCGGCACCATCACTGCGGCGTGCTTCCTGTCGCGCTTCGCCAAGAACTTCAACTGGGCTCACTTGGACATCGCCGGCACCGCCTGGACCAGCGGCGGCAAAGACAAGGGCGCCACTGGCCGTCCGGTTCCGTTGCTGACGCAGTACCTGCTGGATCGCGCCAAAGCCTAAACAGTGCCCGTCCCGCCCTTGCGTCTATAAAGGGTGGGACGGGACGTTGCAGGAACCTACATGCCCCAAGTCGACTTCTATATATTGCCCAGCGCCGATCCCCTCGCGCGCCTGGACTTCGCCTGCAAACTCACGGAAAAAGCCTGGCGCATGGGCCATCGCATTTACCTGCATTGCAGCGATGCCGCCCAACGCGAGGAGCTCGATGCCCGTCTGTGGCGTTTCAAGGGTGAAAGCTTTGTACCCCATGGCCCCGCAGAAACCGAACCCGAAGGGCTGGTGGTACTGGGGTTGGGCGACAGCTGCGGCGCGCATCACGACCTGCTGGTCAACCTGGACCTGAAAGTACCGCCCTTTGCCCAGGCATTCGCCCGCGTGGCGGAGGTGGTGGTGGAAGATCCGGCTATTCGTCAGGCTGCGCGGGAGAGTTTCCGTTTCTACCGCGAACAGGGCTATCCTTTGCAAGATCACCGGCTACAACGACTTTGAGCACACGATGGACACTTTCAACCCGTTAAAAAAAGATGACCACCTGCTGGACGACCTTGAGTCGATCCGTCAGTTGCTGGGTGATGAAGGTTTGCAACCGCCACTGCTGACCGAGGCGGTCACAGGCGAGGTACAGATTCCGCTGTTGTTCGACATGGTCGGCGGCAAACCTGCCGCGCCTGAACCCGTCGCGCCAGCCCCTGTTGCGCAACCCGCTACCGCCACTGAAAAAACCCCCGACGCCTTGCTGCTGCACCTGGACAACGAACTGCGTGCCGCCGCACAACTGATCATGCAAGACGTGATCGACGATTTTGCCCCGCATATCGAAACCGAAATCAAACGTCGGTTGGATGCGCGGATGGAGCGGCTGATCGCCGCTGCTACAAACAACTAACCACAAGCCGCAAGTTAAAGCACTGCACTCCACTTGCAGCTTGTGGCTTATAGCTTGCAACTGCTTCACACCGCTATACTTGCCGGCTTTCCTGAATTAATGCCAACTAGGGTCCCGCCGCGCATGGATAAGACCTACCAGCCCCACGCTATCGAAACTTCCTGGTACCAGACCTGGGAGTCCGAAAATTATTTCGCCCCACAAGGTGCCGGCGAGTCCTACACCATCATGATTCCGCCACCGAACGTCACTGGCAGCCTGCACATGGGCCATGGCTTCAACAATGCGATCATGGATGCGTTGATCCGTTTCCGCCGCATGCAGGGCCGCAACACCCTGTGGCAACCGGGCACCGACCACGCCGGTATCGCCACCCAGATGCTGGTGGAACGCCAACTCGAAGCCACCGGCCAAAGTCGCCATGACCTGGGCCGTGAGAAATTCCTGGAAAAAATCTGGGAATGGAAGGATCAGTCCGGCGGCAATATCAGCCGTCAGATCCGTCGCCTGGGCTCGTCCGTCGACTGGAGCCGCGAGCGCTTCACCATGGACGACGGCCTGTCCGAAGCGGTCAAAGAGGCTTTCGTGCGCCTGCACGAAGACGGCCTGATCTACCGCGGCAAACGCCTGGTCAACTGGGACACCAAGCTGCACACGGCGATTTCCGACCTCGAAGTGGAAAACCATGACGAGAAAGGCTTCCTGTGGAACCTCAAGTACCCACTGGCCGACGGCGCCAAGACCGCCGAAGGCAACGACTACCTGATTGTCGCCACCACCCGCCCGGAAACCATGCTCGGCGATGCCGCCGTCGCGGTTAACCCGAACGACGCGCGCTACCAGGCGCTGATCGGCAAGTTCGTCGAGCTGCCATTGGTCGGCCGCCGCATCCCGATCATCGCGGACGATTACTGCGACCCTGAATTCGGCACCGGCTGCGTGAAAATCACCCCGGCCCACGATTTCAACGACTACGAAGTGGGCAAGCGCCACAACCTGCCGTTGCTCAACATCTTCGACAAGAACGCCACTGTCTTGCCGGCCTGCCAGGTGTTCAACCTGGACGGCACCCTCAACGACAGCGTCGACGGCAAGATCCCGGCTGAATTCGCCGGCCTCGACCGCTTCGAAGCGCGCAAGCAGATCGTGGCCGCCTTCGACGCCGCCGGCCTGCTGGTCAGCGTCGACGATCACGCGTTGAAAGTGCCGAAGGGCGACCGTTCCGGCACCGTGATCGAGCCGTGGCTGACCGATCAGTGGTACGTGTCCACCAAACCGCTGGCCGAGCCTGCTATCGCCGCCGTGGAAGACGGCCGTATCCAGTTCGTACCTAAACAGTACGAAAACATGTACTTCTCGTGGATGCGTGACATCCAAGATTGGTGCATCAGCCGCCAACTGTGGTGGGGCCACCGCATTCCGGCCTGGTACGACGAGTCGGGCAAGGTCTACGTAGGTCGCGACGAAGCCGAAGTGCGCGCCAAGCACAACCTCGGTGCCGACGTGGCACTGCAACAGGACAACGACGTACTGGACACCTGGTTCAGTTCGGGCCTGTGGACCTTCTCCACCCTGGGTTGGCCGCAGCAGACCGAGTTCCTGAAGAAATTCCACTCCACCGACGTGCTGGTCACCGGTTTTGACATCATTTTCTTCTGGGTCGCCCGGATGATCATGCTGACCATGCACTTGGTGAAGAACGAAGACGGCACGCCGCAAGTGCCGTTCAAGACCGTGTACGTACACGGCCTGGTGCGCGATGGCCAGGGCCAGAAGATGTCCAAGTCCAAAGGCAACGTCCTGGACCCGCTGGACATCATTGATGGCATCGACCTGGAAACCCTGGTGCAGAAACGCACCTCGGGCCTGATGCAGCCGAAACTGGCGAAGAAGATCGAGAAGCAGACCCGCGATGAATTCGCCGATGGCATTGCCAGCTACGGCACCGACGCCCTGCGCTTTACCTTCTGCTCGCTGGCGTCCACCGGTCGCGACATCAAGTTCGACATGGGCCGCGTCGAAGGCTATCGCAACTTCTGCAACAAGATCTGGAACGCCGCGCGCTACGTGCTGGACAAGGGCGAAGACTGCGGCCAGAACGGCGAAGCCTACGAGCTGAGCCTGGCGGACCGCTGGATCATCTCGCAGTTGCAGCGCACCGAAGCCGAGGTGACTCGCCAACTCGATCAGTTCCGTTTCGACCTGGCGGCCCAGGCGTTGTACGAGTTCATCTGGAACCAGTATTGCGACTGGTACCTGGAGCTGTCCAAGCCGGTCCTGTGGGACGAAAACGCGCCGGTCGAACGTCAGCGCGGCACCCGCCGTACCCTGGTGCGCGTGCTGGAAGTGGCGCTGCGCCTGGCCCACCCGTTCATGCCGTTCATCACCGAAGAAATCTGGCAGCGCCTGGCGCCACTGGCGGGTATCGAAGGCAAGACCATCATGCTGCAACCTTGGCCGGTGGCCAATGAAGCCCGCATCGATGAAGCGGCCGAAAGCGATATCGAATGGCTCAAGACCCTGATGCTCGGCACGCGCAACATCCGCGCCGAGATGAACATCGGTCCGGGCAAGCCACTGGCGGTGTTCGTCAAGAACGCCAGTGTTGAGGATCAGCGTCGCCTGAGCGAGAACGATGCACTGCTCAAGAAGCTGGCCAAGCTGGAGTCGATCACCGTATTGGCTGCCGATGCCGAAGCACCGCTGTCCGCCACCGCACTGGTCGGCGACATGGAAGTGCTGGTGCCAATGGCTGGGTTGATCGACAAGGGCGCGGAACTGGCCCGTCTCGACAAAGAAATCGCACGCCTGCAAGGTGAAGTGCAGCGAGTGGGCGGCAAGCTGTCCAACGCGGCATTCGTCGACAAGGCACCGGCCGAAGTGATCGAGAAAGAACGCGCCAAGCTGGCCGAGGCTGAACAGGCCCTGGGCAAACTGGCGGAGCAGCATGCGCGGATTTCCAGCCTCTAAGGCTTGGTTCGCGTCGAGAAAGAGACCTTCGGGTCTCTTTTTTTGCCTGCAATTTCCCAATCCCTTGCTGGCAGCACCGCCACCGCCCCTCCCACATTTGACCGAGCTTTCCTCAGGAATGTGTGACAATGGCCGCCACTTTGAGCCAACACCAGAATCATCATGACCGCCCCCACTACGCCCAAACCTCCGCGCAAGAAGCCTAAATCCGCCGCCCCAGCCAAGCCTGTGGTGCCGCGCAAAGAGGCGACTCTGCACCCGCGCAACCGCCACACGGGCCGTTACGACTTCCCGGCGTTGATCAAGACAACGCCCGAACTGGCACAATTCGTGATCACCAACCCCTATGGCAAAGAAAGCATCGACTTTGCCAGCCCGGATGCGGTGCGGGTGTTCAATCGCGCGTTGCTCAAGGCTTTCTACGGTATCCAGCATTGGGATATCCCAGCGGATTACCTCTGCCCGCCGGTGCCAGGGCGTGCCGATTACGTGCATTTCCTCGCCGACCTGCTGGCCAGTGTCAACGACGGCAAGATCCCACGCGGCTCGATCGTCAAGGTGCTGGATATTGGCATGGGCGCCAACTGCGTCTACCCGCTGATTGGCTATATGGAGTACCGCTGGAACTTCCTCGGCTCGGAGGTCGACCCGATTGCCGTGGCCGCCGCCAAGGCCATCGTGCAGTCCAACGACCTGAGCAAGGTTATCCAGCTGCGCCAGCAGACCAACCCCAAGCAGATCCTGCTGGGCCTACTGGAGCCGGGCGAGCGCTTTGACCTGACCATGTGCAATCCGCCGTTCCATGCGTCCATGGACGAAGCCACCAAGGGCAGCGAACGCAAGTGGCGCGCCCTGGGCAAGGCCGATCCCAAGCGTAAATTGCCGGTGCTGAACTTCGGCGGCCAGTCGGCCGAGCTGTGGTGTGAGGGCGGCGAGGCACGGTTCGTGACGCAGCTGATCGCCGAGAGCGCGCACTTTGCCCACAAGGTGTTGTGGTTCAGCACCCTGGTGTCGAAAGCGTCGAACCTGCCCGCCATCGAGACCGCGCTGAAAAAAGCCGGCGCGCTGGAGAGCCAGGTGGTGGAGATGTCCCAAGGCCAGAAACAAAGCCGCTTCGTCGCTTGGACCTTCCAGACCAAGAACGAGCAGCAGATCTGGCGGACATCTCGATGGATGAGATAAACAATTGAGGATGACGCTAAGTTCACAGTGCCCGCGATAAATTGATTAAATGCGCCCTGCCCGGATCAAACGTTATTGATCGATGGGGCGCACTTGATAAATTCAAGAGAGGTTGCACAGTTGGCCGCCTGCTGAAAGCAGCTCAATACGCACTGTTGTAGGTTTTGAGTGAAACTCAGTACCGCTCGCGTCGGTATACGAGTAATTCAGTGTCAATTCACCACGCCGCACTGGAGCGAGTAGCTCATTATAAGGTTTGAGGAATGTACCTCCATCCTGACCGGGCGTTACACTCAACATTACTTTTACGTCGGTCCCTCCCGAGGTCGAATCTGCAGTGGCATGCCAGTGAAATTTCATGTTCTGGCTGATGCTGGGCACATGCACCCAGATACCATGAGCCGTATATTCTTTTTTTATACTCTCACAGGTAATAGCGCCATTAACTAAGTAGAGAATTTCCGGGGCGGGTAACTTATCGGCGGACATGATGACCTCGCAATAAATAAGAGTTAATAAGCCCCCTCATATTTCGTGGGGCGTTGCTCCAAGGTTTTAGCCTAGGCAGCTTCGCTATTAACGTTTTTTGTCTTTCACCTCGCAACTGTCAACTTTGACAGTGGTGAACCATCAAAAATCTGCTAAAGCTCTCCTGAAAACATTACGATCCGTGGTTATCAATCCCAAGGTATGCCGCCCACCGATTATGCTTTTCAACAGGCAATAAAAAACCGTGCCCGGATCGCTCCGAAGCACGGTTTTTTTGCTGCGTCTTACTTGTTAACAGCGTCGGTCAGGCCTTTGGCCACAACCAGCTTGATAACTTTCTTGGCAGCGATTTCGATGGCAGCGCCAGTCGAAGGGTTACGGCCAGTACGGGCAGGACGCTCGGTCACTTTCAGTTTGCCAACACCTGGCAGAGTGATTTCGCCGCCGTTTTCCAGCTGATCGGCAACAACCTGGCTCAGTTGGTCCAGCAGAGCGCGCACGGTGGTTTTCGGTGCGTCTACTGCTTCAGCCAGGTCAGCGATCAGTTGGTCTTTAGTAATAGCCATTGTGGTGTTCCTTCCCTATCAAATTCATATGGATTGCAGAGTGCAGTGTCAGCCGTCGAGCCCGACCGTCTAGGTCTGGCACCCCAGGCTATAACCGCGGAGATCGGGGTTATAGATGCTTGAAACGGGGATTGGTTCGACCTGACAAATGCTGAATGCACGCTTATCGCCGAGACTTGGCGTAAGACCGGGCAAAACTAGCACAGAGACGGGGAAATATCCGCTTCTACCTACCCATTTGGTCAGCTTTATCGCTCTAAACCGTGAAAAAAAGCCGTATGCCCCTTCGGACGGTGTGCAAAACCCCCTTCGAGGCGTGTCTTGGCCAATGGGTGCGGTACACTGGGCAACTTTTCGGGGAGGCCAACCGCTCCCCTTCAACCAGCCGAGAAGCCTATGCCGATCCGTCATTGCATCGTCCACCTGATCGACAAAAAACCCGACGGCACACCTGCGGTTCTCCATGCCCGCGACTCCGAGCTTGCCGAGTCCGCCGCCATCGAAAACATGCTCGCCGACCTCAACGAGAGCTATAACGCCAAACAAGGCAAGGCCTGGGGTTTCTTCCATGCCGAGTCAGGCGCGCACCCGTTCAGCGGCTGGTTGAAGGAGTATTTCGATGGCGGCCAGGACTTCACCACGTTCAGCCGCACGGCGGTCGAGCACCTGCAGAAGCTGATGGAAGAATCCAACCTCTCCACCGGCGGCCATGTGCTGTTTGCCCACTACCAGCAAGGTATGACCGACTACCTGGCCATCGCCCTGCTGCACCACAGCGAAGGCGTGGCGGTGACCGACGAGCTGGACGTGACGCCCTCGCGCCATCTGGACCTGGGCCAGTTGCACCTGGCGGCGCGCATCAACGTGTCCGAGTGGCAGAACAACAAGCAGTCCAAGCAGTACATCTCGTTTATCAAAGGCAAGAACGGCAAGAAGGTCTCGGAGTACTTCCGCGACTTTATCGGCTGCCAGGAAGGCGTCGACGGCCCCGGCGAGACACGTACCCTGCTCAAGGCCTTCAGCGACTTTGTCGAGAGCGAAGATCTGCCGGACGAATCCGCCCGCGAAAAAACCAAGACCCTGGTGGATTACGCCAGCAGCCAGGCCAAACTCGGCGAGCCCATGGGCCTGGAAGAACTGTCGGGCCTGATCGATGAAGATCGGCCCAAGGCTTTCTACGACCACATCCGTAACAAGGATTACGGCCTGTCGCCGGAGATTCCGGCCGATAAACGTACCCTCAACCAGTTCCGCCGCTTCACCGGGCGCGCCGAGGGCTTGTCCATCAGTTTTGAAGCGCACCTGCTGGGCGACAAGATCGAGTATGACGAAGCCGCCGGCACCTTGATCATCAAGGGCCTGCCGACCCAACTGACCGACCAGCTCAAGCGCCGCAACTGATGCTCGGCGGGGTGTTCAAGAAAGTCCTGCTGGTGTTGCTGGTGGTGGTGGTCTTTCAGAACTGGGGCAAGATCGAGCGAGTGTTCAACCCGTCCCAGGTGGTGTCCGAGCAGGTTCGCGCCAATGCGCGCGTGGTGCTCTACACCACCGAATGGTGCGGCTACTGCAAGCAGATTCGCCGCTTCCTGGACCAGAAAGGCATTCCCTATCAGCAGTTCGATATCGAAAAAGACGCCCAGGCGCGCAAGGCGTACGAGGCGCTGGGCGGCGGCGGGATTCCGTTTATGGACGTCAATGGCACGCTGATTCGCGACTTTCTGCCCGAACAGATCATGGTGGCGTTGAAATAATCAGCGCACCACGATCACCCGTCCCAACAGGTTGTGTTGCTCGAAGCCAAGCACCGCCTGCAACGCATTCAGCACTGCCTGTGGGTCTTTGCTCGGGAAACTACCGCTGACGCGTTTGGCGCCCATCGCTTCGTTTAGCAACAGGATGCGGCCTGGGTAGTAACGTCCAAGATCCTTGACCACGTCGGCCAACGGCGCTTTGTAGTAATTGAGCCAACCGTCGCGCCAAGCCAGGCGCGATGCGCTGTCGACGGCATGCAGGGGCTGGGCGATGCCATCGGCATAAGCGATCTGCTGGCCGGCGGTCAGTACCTGTTGCTGGCCTTGTTTCGACGCTGTAACCCCAACACGCCCAGTCAACACCGTCACCTGCGCGCCCGCCGGTTGCAGGCGCACTTCAAATTGCGTGCCGAGCACCCGCGCTTCACCGCTGCCCGCCTCCACCACAAATGACTCACCGGTGTGGCTCACGCTGAAAAAGCCGGCGCCACGCCGCAACTGGATATGCCGCTCGCCGTGGGTGAAATCCACCGCGATGGCGCTGTCGGCATCCAGGGTCACTTGAGTGTTATCCGCCAGGGTCACGGTCTTGACCTCCCCCGGCGCGCTCACATAATCGGCACCGAAGTCATCGACCCAGCGCGACGGCTGCCACCCGGCGCCCATCGAAATCATCAGCAGCAGGCACGCGGCCATGGCCAGTGCGCCCGACCAACGCGCCACCCGCGAACGCTTCGAGCGGTTCATCGCATCAAGGTAGCCCTGCAGCGCTTGGGCCTCTTCATTCGCAAGCTGGCGTGCGGGCACTTCGCTCAACTCCCACAGCACTTGGGCCTGGGCATAGGCTTCGACGTGGGCCGGGTCGGCGCGCAACCAGCGGCTGAACGTGGCCTGATCGCCGCTGCTGGGCTGGTCGTGCAGCAGGCTCAGCCAGGCCAGGGCGGCTTTTTCCTGGTCGGGCGTGGGGGTGAGGTTCACGGTGCTTTCCCTGGCGTGCGTGGGGTCGATGGCTCGCGAAGGCTGGCCTTGCAGGCTTCGAGGGCACGCATCATATGTTTTTCCACGGCACTTTGGGACAACCCCATGGCCTTGGCGATATCAGCGTATTTGCGCCCGTGGATACGGTTGAGCAGAAAGATGTGCCGGGTGCGCTCGGGCAGGCTGCGCAAGGCCGCTTCGACATGCCGCAGATCATTGCCCGCCTCCAGCGCCGCCTGGGGTTCGCAGCCTTGGTGGTCATGCTGTTCCGGCAGCCAGCCTTCATTGCTGCGCACCCGCGCGCCTTCGCTACGCAGGTGATCGATGGCGATATTGCCCGCGCAACGCAACAGGTAGGTGCTGAGTTCTTCGACCTGCACCAGGGGCCGACGCCAGAAGCGCAGGAACAGGTCCTGCACCAGGTCCGCCGCGGTGGCGCGGCAGCCTACGCGGCGATTCACCAGGGCTTCCATCTGTGAACGCTGAGATAGGAACACCTGTAAAAAATGCGCGCGTCCACCCGGCGCATCGGCCTGGGGCGGGTCTTGGGAATCCGGTGGGGTGCCGATCATCATGCAAAGACGCTCAGAGGGCGAAGGCCGCAACGGGACTGGCCAGCAGGCCGACGCCTGCCAGGATCAAGGCCAGCCTTGGCCGATACGGCAACAACAGCACCAGCAGCAAAGCGCTGAGCATCAACACCGCGCACCACTCAACCAAGCCCTGAGCCCAGCCGGCGACTGCGACCGCCGGCGCTATCGACAGCGTCAGCAACAACCAGCCCGCCACACGTAAGCCCAGGCGCCGAGCGGGCGATGGTTTACTGCGCAGCAGTTCGCCATGGTGACGGTCGGTGGCCAGGCACAACGCGGTAAACCCGGCGTAGCACAGCAACAGCGCGATCAACATTCAGTGGGCCTCACGCTTAAGGGGCAAGGCTCGTGGGCGCTCTGGCTTGGCCGCCGGCGCGCTGCGACGCTGCATCTTGCGGGCGGCCCAGGCGAGGAACAGGCCGCTGGCCAGACACGTCAGGTCGAAACCGGCCATGGCCCAATCGCCGCTGGCCAGTGACACCCCCAGGTGATGGGAAGTGGTCAGTGCATTGAGCACCGGGATTGCCATTAACAGCAGTGCAGCGACGCTCAGTTGCTCGACCCAGCCCTGGCGGCCTCGGCGCAGGATCGCGTGCAGCAGGCTCAAGCCCCAAGCGATGAAGAACGCCTGCACCTCCCAACTGGAACGCTCGGCGAAGCTCACCGGCAGCAGCCGGTTGGCCCAGAAAAACGCCGCAATGGCGATCAACAGCCCGGACATGCTGGCGATGTTCAGCACTTCCACCAGACGCAGTTCAAACGGCATCCCATCGGTTTTGGCATGTTTGAGTTGCCGCTTACCCAGCCAGATCACCAGCCCAGTGCCGATCATGGCCGTGCCAGCCAGGCCACAAATAAAGTACAACCAGCGCAACACCGGCCCGGCGAAATGGTCCATGTGCAGACCGTAGAAACTGCCGCCGACCACCGCCGGCAACGATGGCTCGCCGCTGACCCGCAGCAGCTCGCCGGTGGTGCCGTTGAACGACACGGTGCTGCCAAAGTCATGCACCACGCTGTCGGAACCGGCGCGGAACACATTCACTGACGCATTCACATCGCTGGGATTATTCACCGCCACACGCCCGACATGGCCGCCCGCCCACTGCGCTCGCGCCTGTTCGTACATCGACGCCAACGGTAGCAAGCGGCCAGGCTGGCCGAGGGCCGGGGCATTGTCGGTGGCCGGGAATACTTCGCTGAAGAATGCCCGCGTGTCGTTGCCGTAGGAAGCCAGGATCGGCGCCGGCATCACCATGCTCATGAAAATCACCAGGCTGCTGTAGGTGATCATCAAATGGAACGGCAATACCAGCACACCCACAGCGTTATGCCCGTCGAGCCAGGAACGCTGGCCTTTGCGCGGGCGGAAGGTGAAGAAGTCCTTGAAGATTTTTTTGTGGGTGATGATGCCGGTGATCAGCGCCACCAACATCACCATCGCGGCCAGGGTGGACAACCAGCGCCCCCACGGATGGGGCATTTGCAGTTGGAAGTGGAAACGATAGAAGAACTCGCCGCCCATGCTTTCCCGAGCCTGCACGGCGAGGCCGGTCAGCGGGTCGAGGGTTTTCTGTATGAAATTGCCGCGCTTGCCGGGGTCGACTTTGTCTTGCCACATCACCGACAGGCCGGGGTCGCGGGCATCCGGCAGGTTGATAAACCAGCGCGCGGCGGTCGGGGCGTTTTCCTGCAAGTACTGTTGCGCCACGTTCAGGCTGCGCACGTCGTCCAGCGGATGCGCCTGCACTTCGGGCTGCATCCAGTGGCTGATCTCTTCCTTGAAATAGGCCAGGGTGCCCGTCAGAAAAATCGCGAACAGCAGCCAGCCGAAGATCAACCCGGCCCAGGTGTGCAACCAGGCCATGGCCTGACGGAAGCCTTCTTTCATGTGCGCGCCATCCAAAAGCCCAGGCCCGCCAGGGTGGCAAACAGCGCACTGGGCAGCATCACGCCGAGCCAGGCGCGCATGGCGCTACGGCAGGCGAAGCACCAGAGCACGGCCAGCAGATAGAACACAAAGGAACTCATCATCCCGGTGATCACCGCGTCGGCACGAGAAGTCGGCAACCACAGCGCCAGGCAGATGCTGGCCAGGGAGGCCATCAGGTAGCCGCCAATTACCGCCGCCAACACACGTGACGTGACGGCAAAGCGGTAAGCCAGAGGCAGTGAGGGTTTGCTTTTCATGGGAGGGCGCCAGGTTCGTCAGCGCGCAATATTAATGATAAATATTCTCATAAGCAAAACAGAACGGATGAATCACCTCCCCGTTCCGATTGCCGAACCTCGTTGCCGGCCCTACAATGCGAACAATTCTTGTTCTCTAACGCCTACCGATGCTTGCGGAGTGTTCGCGTTGTCGCCGTCCAACACCGTCGAAGTTTTGTACAACGACCATCACCACTGGCTCACCGGCTGGTTGCGACGCAAGCTCGGCTGCCCTGAAAGTGCCGCCGACCTGGCCCAGGACACCTTTATCCGCGTGCTCACCGCCCGCGAAACCCCGACGCTGATCGAACCGCGCGCCTTCCTCACCACCGTGGCCAAGCGCGTGCTGTACAACTTCTATCGCCGCCAGGACCTCGAACGCGCCTACCTCGACGCCCTCGCGCAGATGCCCGAGCAGGTAGCGCCCTCGGAAGAAGAACGCGCAATCATCCTGCAAACCCTGATGGAGCTGGACCAATTGCTCGACGGCCTGCCCGTTCAGGTCAAACGCGCCTTTCTGCTGGCCCAGCTCGACGGCCTCACTTACGCGCAGATCGGCGCCGAGTTGGGCATCTCCATCGCCACCGTCAAACGCTACCTGCATAAAGCGGCGCTGCGCTGCTACTTCGCCCTATGAACGTTTCCCACCAGGTGGCCGAACAAGCTGTGCACTGGCTGCTGGAAATGCAGCAAGGCGCGCTCACCCCGCGTCAGCAGGCCGCCTGGCAGCAGTGGCTGAACGCCCACAGCGAACACCAGCGCGCCTGGGAGCATATCCAACGCGTCAATCAACGCCTGCGCGGCATGCCTTCGCCTTTGGCCCACGCAGCGCTGAATGCGCCAACCTCCAACAGTCGGCGCCAGGCGTTGAAGTTGTTGTTGATCCTGGGTGCCGGCTCGGCCGCGGCCTGGAGCCTGCGCCAGCAGCACATCCTGCCGCCGCTGACCGCAGACTACCGCAGCCCCGTCGGCCAGCGACGCAAGGTGCAGTTGGCGGACGGCAGCCAAT
Source organism: Pseudomonas sp. MD330_10 (assembly GCF_042610415.1). NCBI lineage: Bacteria > Pseudomonadati > Pseudomonadota > Gammaproteobacteria > Pseudomonadales > Pseudomonadaceae > Pseudomonas > Pseudomonas sp. MD330_10. Next base: position 235,937 of record NZ_JBHGZU010000004.1, on the reverse strand, counting down.
TGCAGCTCAACACCGGCAGCGCGGTGGATGTGCATTTCGATGGCGAACGACGCCTGGTGCGCCTGCTCGAAGGCGAGATCCTGCTCAACGCCAACGCCGGCAGTAGCCCGCTGCAAGTGCTGACCGGCCAGGGTCTGCTCAGCAGCCAAGCCGCGCGCGTCAATGTGCGCCAGTTCAACGATCACACTCAAGTGGCGGTGCTCAATGGCCGCGTCGAGGTGATGCCCAACACCTACAGCGGCCTGCCGCTGACGGTGAAGGCGATGCGCCAGGTCAATTTCACCCGCAAGGGCTGGGACGCGCCGCGCGCCACCGACGCCAACAGCGGCGCCTGGGCCGAAGGCATGCTGATGGCCGCCCATATGCGCCTGGAGGACTTCCTCGGCGAACTGGGCCGCTATCGCCGCGGCCAGCTCAATTGCGATCCGCAGGTGGCCAATCTGCTGATTTCCGGCAGCTATCCGTTGGATGACAGCGAGCGCATCCTCGACCTGCTGGAAATAAGCCTGCCGGTGAAAGTCCGGCGTTTCACCCGCTACTGGGTCACGGTGCAGGCCCGCGCTTAAATTATTTCCAAACACCGTGAGCCGTTTTCCGTACCTCGCGTGACAGAGAAGGAAAGCCCCCTTGATCCTTCCTTCTCAGGACCGCCCTTCATGCCCCAGCAACCCACCCTTCTCGCCCGCACCCTGCGCCAACTGCTGCTTGGCGCCAGCCTCAGCCTGACGGTGCTGCCGTCGGTGATGGCGGCCGAGACCAAGCCTTATCACATCGTCCCCGCCTCCCTTGAAGCGGCGCTCAATCAATTTGGCCGCGAAGCTGGCGTGTTGATTTCGTTCGGCTCCGAGGTCACCGCCGGCCTGCAGAGTCGCGGCCTGTCCGGCAACTACAGCGCCGCCGACGGCCTGCAAAAACTGCTGGAAGGCACCGGCCTGCAAGCACGCGCCGAGGGCGACAACGCCTACAGCGTGCAACCGGCCAGCGCACCGGCCACTATTGAGTTGGGTACTTCCAGCGTGGTCGGCGACTGGCTCGGCGATGCGGCACAGACCAACGTATTCGAACACCCCGGCGCCCGCGACGTGATCCGCCGCGAAGAGTTCGAACGCCAAGGTGCCACCCAGGCCCGCGACGTGCTCAACCGCATCCCCGGCGTCAACGCCCCGGACAACAACGGTACCGGCAGCCACGACATGGCGCTCAACTTCGGCATCCGTGGCCTCAACCCGCGCTTGGCCTCGCGCTCTACTGTGCTGATGGACGGAATTCCGGTGCCGTTCGCGCCCTATGGCCAGCCGCAGCTGTCCTTCGCGCCGATCAGCATGGGTAACATGGACGCGGTGGACGTGGTACGCGGTGGCGGCGCCGTACGCTACGGCCCACAGAACGTCGGCGGCGTGGTCAACTTCGTGACCCGTGCGATCCCGGACGCCCCCACCGTCAAAGGCGGCCTGCAGACTGAAACCAGCCCATCCTCCAGCCACGATGGTTTCAAGACCACCGGCAACCTGCTGGCCGGCGGCACTGCCGAGAATGGCCTGGGCGGCGCGCTGCTGTACTCCGGCACCCGGGGCGGCGACTGGCGCGAACACAGCGACACACGCATCGACGACCTGACTCTCAAAGGCAAGTACCAACTCGACGACGCCAACAGCTTCAACGCCATGGCGCAGTACTACGAAGGCCAGGCCGATATGCCCGGCGGCTTGAACGTCGCGGACTACAAGGCCGACCCGTATCAGTCCACCCGCCCCTACGACAAATTCTGGGGCCGCCGCACGATGTTCAACGTCGGCTACCGCTACGAGCAGGACCGTCGCGAGTTCACCGTCAACAGCTTCTTCACCAAGACCCTTCGCAGCGGTTACCTGGACCAGGGCACGTTCCTGTCGCTGTCGCCGCGTGAATACTGGGTACGCGGTCTGGAAACCCGCTTCGCCCAAGGCTTCGACCTCGGCCCGACCAGCCATGAAGTCGGCGTCGGCTACCGCTATATCAACGAAGCCGGCCACGAACTGCGCTACCGCACGCCGATCAACGTAAATAACCAGCAGCTCCCCAACACCGATAGCCGCAACGACCGCGACACCCGGGGCGGCACCGAAGCCAACGCGTTTTTCATCGACGACCGGATCGATATCGGCAAATGGACCCTCACCCCGGGCATTCGCTACGAGATGATCGAATCCCAGCAGACCAACAACCTCACCAACGTCAAGTACAAGGGCGACTACAACACCGCGTTGCCGGCGCTCAATGTGCTGTATCACGTCACCGACGATTGGAACCTCTACGCCAATACCGAAGGTTCGTTCGGCAGTGTGCAATACAGCCAGATGCCCAATCGCGTGACCAGCGGCGAAGTCAAACCGGAAAAAGCCCGCACCTGGGAACTGGGCACCCGCTATGACAACGGCACCCTGCGCGCGGAAATCGGCGCGTTCCTGATCAACTTCGACAATCAGTACGAAAGCAACCAGACCAACGATTCGGTGATCGCCCGTGGCGAAACCCGGCACCAGGGCATCGAGACCAGCGTGAACTACGCCCTCGACGGTTTGAGCCCGGCACTGGCCGGTTTCGACGTGTACGCGTCCTACGCCTATGTCGACGCCACCATCCGCGAAGACGGCCCAAACAAAGGCAACCGCGTGCCCTTCTCGTCCAAACACAAGGGCACGCTGGGCGTGGGTTACACCGAAGGCCGCTGGAAGCTCAACCTGGACAGCAGCTACCAGAGCAGCCAGTTTGCCGACAACGCCAACACCCGTGCCGAAACCGCCGACGGTGCCAATGGACGCATACCCGGCTACATGCTGTTCAGCAGCCGCGCGGCATACGACTTCGGCCCGCAGCTATCGGACCTGAACGTAGCGGTCGGGGTGAAAAACATCTTCAACAAGCAGTACTTCACCCGCTCGTTCGATGACAACAACAAGGGCAAATACGTCGGCGAACCGCGCACGGTGTATGTGCAGACCTCCGTCGCGTTCTGATCAACTGCCCGCCAGGCACGAGGGCGTGCCGGCCACCAGCGCGTCGATGGCGCAGCGCGTCTTGGCCGGCAGGTGAGTGGCCGTTGGCCAGATCACATGGATCGGTGCGGGCTGCTCACGGCAGTCCGGCAGCACCGCCAGCAATTGCCCACGCAGCACGTAATGGGCAATCAACCAACTCGGCAACCACGCCAGGCCGACACCCGCCATCGCGGCATCGGCCACGGCCTGTAGGTCGTCCATGATCAACGGCGAGGCGATGCCGGCACGCTGCGTAGGTTGGCTGCGATAGGCGATGCTACGGCGACTGGCAAGGTCGTCGACATCATGGATCGGTCCCGTGCGCTGCAGGTACTCCGGTGACGCGGCCAAGCCCATCACTTGTTCGCCCAGGCGTCGTGCGCTGAGCCGGTCGGTATCGGGCAATGCGCCGATGCGTACGGCAATATCGAACCCTTCCTGCGCCAGGTCCGTCAGCCGATCGGCGAAGCAAATCTCCACTTCCAGCTCTGGATACCGGTCCATCAAGCCCCACAGCGCCGGCGCCGCGTAGTGATGACCGAACGCCAACGGTACGCTCGCCCGCAGGCGCCCGCGCGGTTGTTGCCGACCGCTTTGCAGCACCGATTCGGCAGCCTCCAGCTCCGCCTGGGCGCGCAAGCAATGTTCGTAGTACGCCTGGCCATCCTCGGTCAGACGTTGACGGCGGGTGGAGCGCTGTAACAAACAGGTGCCCAGCCGCGCTTCCAGCCGCGCCAGGCCCTTGCCCACGGCGGATCGCGTGAGGTGCAAACGTTCGGCGGCCTCAGTGAGGCTGCCGCTCTCAACGATCTGCAAAAACAATTCAACGCCATCGAAACGGGGGGTGACCATGATTTGATTGTCGCCTTTAATTCCCTAACTGGCGGAAAACTTATCACGGATAAAGAATTCAATTCCCCTGAAAATGGCTAATCCATTTGTTTACAGGAGAATCCCATGCCCGCCGCCGCTACCTTGACCGCCAGCCCCGCGCGCGCTCCCCGCCAGGCCGTCGCCCTCACCGCCGTGTGCCTGGTGGCGCTGATGTTCGGCCTGGAAATCTCCAGCGTGCCCGTGCTTCTGCCCACACTTGAACATGCACTCGGCACGGGTTTCCAAGACGCCCAATGGATCATGAATGCCTACACCCTGGCCTGCACCAGCGTGCTGATGGCGGCCGGCACCCTGGCTGATCGCTTTGGGCGGCGACGCGTGCTCGTGCTGTGCTTGTGGCTATTTGGGCTGGCCTCACTGGCCTGCGGGCTGGCCGACAGCGCCGCCACCCTGATCACGGCACGCTTTGTTCAGGGCATCGGCGCCGGGGCGATGATGATTTGCCAGTTCGCGATTCTCTCGCATCTGTTCCGTGAACCGGCGGCACGGGCGCGGGCATTCGCTATCTGGGGCGTGATCGCCGGTATTGGCTTGGGCTTCGGGCCGATGGTCGGCGCGTTTATCCTCGCGGTCGCGGATTGGCGCTGGGTGTTTCTGGTGCATGTGCCGCTGACACTGTTCACCCTGTTGCTGTTGCGCATCAGTGTGCAGGAATCCCGCGATCCGGCCGCCCACCGCCTGGATATCGGCGGCATGCTGACCCTGACATTGGCGGTGTTTGCCCTGGTGTATGTCATCACCCAGGGCAGCGAAAACGGCTTCGCCACGCCGGCGATGCTGGGCTGGGCCAGTCTGTCGGCGGCCGCCTTATTGTGGTTCGTGCAGATCGAACGGCACAGTGCGCACCCGATGTTCGATTTTTCGGTGTTCCGCATTCGCCGCTTCAATGGCGCGCTGATGGGGTCGATCGGCATGAACGTCAGTTTTTGGCCATTCATGATCTACCTGCCGCTGTATTTCCAGACCGGCCTGGGCTACGACACCCTCACTACCGGCGCTGCGCTGCTCGCCTACACCCTGCCCACCTTGCTGGTGCCGCCTCTAGCCGAGCGCCTGGCATTGCGCCATGGTGCCGAGCACATCATTCCGCTGGGCCTGGGTTTGATGGGGGCGGGTTTTCTGGCGATGGCCGCCGCCAACCAAGCCGAGCACGCCGCTGTCGGATGGATGCTGGCCAGTTGTGTGATCGCCGGCGTGGGCCTGGCGCTGATCAATTCCCCAACCACCAACACCACTACCGGTTCGGTGTCGGCTGATAGGGCGGGAATGGCGTCGGGCATCGATCTGAGCGCGCGCCTGATTACGTTGGCGCTCGCCATTGCGCTGATGGGCCTGGTGGTATTGCTGGGCATCAGCCACTACCTGGGCAGTGTGCTGCCTGCCAGCTCGGCCCAGACATGGCCGGCCATCAGCCAGCAACTTGCAGCCGGCAAACTCAACGCGGCGGGGCTGACAACGGCGAATGCACAGGCGGCGCTGCGCCACGGGGCTGGCTGGGCGATGGTATTCGCGGGGCTGGGAGCGGCTGGGTTGGGGCTGTTGAGCGGGTACTTTTTCCGACGAGTCCAGTAACGAAAAACGGGCCTGCGTGTGCAGGCCCGTTTCCAGAGGGGATGACAGAACGGTCAGTGATCAGCCGTTGAAAACGGCGCGTTCTTTTTCCAGGAACTCCTGTTCAAGCTCATCTTCGTTGACTTTGGTGGTCGGCTGGCCTTTGCCGGCAGCGCGAGGCTTGCCTTGCAGTTTGCCGAACAGGTGTTCCAGCGCGTGGTCCAGCTTGGTCGCTGCACCGTCGATCGCTTGTTCCAAGGTATCGGCCTTGTGCAGAACCGACAGCGGTTGATGGCCTTTTGGCCGCGCTTCCAGGCGGCAACTCAGATCATGGGGGCCAGGCTTGTCGCCGTTCTCATCCCGCAGGTAGACCTCGACACGGGTCAGGTCTTCTTCATAACGTTCGAGCGTGCTCTCAATGGTAGTACGTACCCACTCCTCCAGTCGGATGCTGCTTTCAATATGGTTATCGCTATTGACTTGGATTTGCATAGTTCTTCCCTTATTTCAGCTAGCTCGCGAGAGATCACAAACTGCAACACCGTTGTGGTGAAACCATGACCTCTTGATTACACAATTGAGCACCTGCGGAAACAATTCAACCCCTTTGCAAAGATAAATCCTACATTACAAATTAACCCTGACGACAAGCAAAAACGCTGGTAGGGTGGGGAGTTAGTTACATCTTCTTACGTCCTCTCGATCCTCATCATTGCCCCTATCCCAACGGGTGCAAACTGCGAAAAAACCCCGCTTCCTCTACCAGCCAGTCATGTACCGCGCGCACGCCCGGGTGGCTCAACGCGCCTGGCGCGTACAGCAACACGTAACGTTTGTGGTTCGGCACGGCAAGGCCGAACGGCACGATCAAAGTGCCGCGTTCCAGCTCATCGTTGAGCAAGGTACGCCGCGCAATGGCCACGCCCATGCCGGCGATGGCCGCTTCGATGGTCAGGTGGTTGCGGTTGAAGGTATGGCCGCGGCGCACATCGGCGTCGTGACAGCCGATGGCATTCAAGTAGAACTCCCACTCGGCGTACTCATAACTCCCACGCCAGGCGGTGATGTCGTGCAACAGCGGGAAATGCGCCAGGTCGGCGGGGCCATGCAACGGCGGGCGTCCGCGCAGCAGGCTCGGCGCGCACACCGGGAAGATCTGTTCATCGAGCAAGGCTGTGGATAACAGGCCGGGGTAGCTGCCGTCGTTGAGGTCGATGGCCAGGTCAAAGTCGCCTTCGTGCAGGGCGACGCTGCTGTCTTCGGCGACCAGGCGCAGTTGGATATCCGGAAAGCGTTGCTGCAGACGCGGCAAGCGCGGGGTCAACCACTTACCGAGGAACGACGGGATCGACCGCAGCCGCAAGGTGCCGCTGATCATGCCCGCGTCCAGCCGCTGCAACTCGGCGTCAATGCTGCCGTAGGCCTCCCCCACCGTCGCCGCTAAGCGCTGCCCTTCGGCACTGAGTTCCACGCCGCGGGCGCGCCGATGGAACAGGCGAAAGCCTAGGCGCTCCTCCAATTGGCGAATCTGCTGACTCACCGCCCCCGGCGTGATGTGCAGTTCTTCGGCGCAGCGGGTGAAAGACAAATGCCGCGCCGCACAGGAGAAAACATGCAGCCAGACGTACGTCTGACCATGGAGTGGCCGAGCCATAGGGTTTAGTCCTGCTAAAGGGTTTCTTAGGAGAATTCGTTGGTCAGTGGTGCTACATGCGCTCAGTATCGCGCCGATTGCGCTCGTCCTACAAAAAAATGGCAGCGATTCCTACTCCATTGCTTGTAAGGCTTTAGCATGGCTATCAGTGTTTTCGATCTATTTAAAATCGGCATCGGCCCGTCCAGCTCTCACACCGTCGGCCCCATGCGCGCAGCCGCAACCTTTGCCAAGGCGCTGACCGAGCAACAATTGCTCAGTCGCATCCGCCGCGTCGAAGTGCGCCTGTATGGCTCGCTGTCCGCCACCGGTGTCGGCCATGCCACGGATCGCGCCTGCGTAATTGGGTTGATGGGCGAGTGGCCGGATCAGGTCGACCCCACCTCGATCAATCCGCGTATTCAGCAACTGCGCGACAGCGGCCGCTTACTGCTGGCAGGCACCGAGGACATCGCCTTCAACTGGCACACCGACCTCCTGCTGCTCGAAGAGAGCTTGCCCTACCATCCCAACGCCATGTCTCTGCACGCCTATGGCGACCATGGTCTGGTGAGTGAAGAGACGTACTACTCGGTGGGCGGCGGTTTCATCATCGAGGCGGCCGAGGCGGCGTCGGGTATCGCGCCGGTCAGCGATGTGGCATTGCCTTATGAATTTTCCAGCGCCGCCGAACTGCTGGCGCTGTGCAAGCAGCACGGTTTAAGGGTGTCGGAGCTAATGATGACCAACGAACGTGGGTGGCGCAGTGACGCAGACATTCGCAGCGGTCTGCTGCATATCTGGTCGGTGATGCGCGAATGCGTCGAACAAGGCCTGCGCGATGAAGGCATCTTGCCTGGCGGCCTCGACGTTCCGCGCCGCGCGGCAAGGTTGCACCGCAGCCTGTTGGAAATCGGCAAACCGAATGTCATCACGTCCACCTTGTCGGCAATGGAATGGGTCAACCTGTTCGCCCTGGCCGTCAACGAAGAAAACGCCGCGGGCGGGCGCATGGTCACCGCACCGACCAACGGCGCGGCCGGCATCATCCCGGCGGTGCTGCATTACTACATGAAGTTCAACGCCGACGCGTCTGACGACGACGTGGTCAATTTCTTTTTGGCCGCAGCCGCCGTCGGCATCCTGTGCAAGAAAAACGCCTCGATCTCCGGGGCGGAGGTCGGTTGCCAGGGTGAAGTCGGCTCAGCCTGCGCCATGGCCGCCGCCGGCTTGGCCGAGATCCTCGGCGCCACGCCCGAGCAATTGGAAAACGCCGCCGAAATCGGCCTGGAACATAACCTGGGCCTGACCTGCGACCCCGTCGGCGGCCTGGTGCAAGTACCGTGCATCGAGCGCAACGCCATCGCGGCGGTCAAGGCGATCAACGCAACCCAAATGGCCTTGCGCGGCGACGGCAAGCACTTCATTTCCCTCGACCGAGTGATACGCACCATGCGCGACACCGGCGCCGACATGCATGACAAGTACAAAGAAACCTCTCGGGGAGGCCTGGCGGTGAGCTGGGTGGAATGCTGATTGCGCTGTGTGAGATCGTTTTCCCGGTAGTGCCCTGAAATAGATCACGGGTCTGAAACAATTGTGGGAGAGGGCTTGCCCCCGATGGCGGTGGGTCAGTGATAGATGGGCTGAATGACCCAGCGCTATCGGGGGCAAGCCCCCTCCCACATTGGGATGGTCGTTATACGGCACGGCCCTTGCTGTAAAGCTCTTGAGGCAAACGGAATTTGTGCCCCTCAGCGACGAAGTGGCCGGTGGTCAGGCAATGCGAACTAATCCAGACACCGGTCGTCAATGACTGCATGTTCTTATCAGGCGGTAACGCACCATGGACAATCCTTTTCAGATCATCACCGACACATTCAGCCCAAAATATCGCGTCAACCTGAGCATTCAACGGCTCGACGGCAGCATCATGCTCACCCTCTCGAATGAGACGGGCGTGGTAGCCAAGCGCATGATCAGTGCCGAGCAACGCAACGACCCCGAACGGCTCAAACGCCTGGTGCAGAGCATCCAGTTCGGCATCGCCATCGAGCAGGGCCACAGCGCCATGGAAATCCTGGCGATCATGACCGACGGCGACAACCACAAACTTATGCAGCCACCGCCGGCCCGTGACCTGCCGTTCAGCGTCGGTCTTTAAAGCTCACCCTTCTCGGTCTCCAGGCTCGCCTCGCCCTTGCGCCGCGGGCTTTCGACCTTCACCGAAGGGAACGACGACGATGCGTAACGCACCACCAGGATCGCGAACGCCAACAGCAGAATCCCGCCGCACAGGTAGATGATGCCCAGGTCCGGCGGGTTGTGATGGGATACGTTGGAGATCAACAGACGTGTCAGCGCAGTGATCGCAACGTAGATCAGGAAACGCACGGGCATGTGGTTGGTCTTGAAGTAAATCCCGACCATCGCGCCCAATTCCAAATAAATGAACAGCAGCAAGATGTCATCGATCTTGATGTGCCCGTTCTCCAGCATCCCCAGAAACTCCATCACCGCCGCCCAGGCCGTGACCGCGCCAATGGCGAACAGCGCCAGGTAGTGGAACGACTCCACAAACAGGTTCCCCAGCGACTCGGCCAGGCCATGGACTTGGTGGCGCAACTTTTCGGCCCAGTTGATTTTCACGATGATCTTCCTTAGGTCGGTTCGACCGGATAATGCGGGTTGGACGTGACGGTTGTTCTGCATGCAGAAAAAAGGCCAGAGCGTGGAAAGTGAGATGATGTCAACATGACATGAGGCACACCGGCAGCCTGATAGCTTGATGCGTCGCCCCACACGGTCCATTTCCCAACTACATTAAAAAATTGCTACCCAAACCCCACGGTTTGGCTTACCCTTTTCGCTGTATATAAATACAGTAGTCGCAAAAGACAACTATCGTGAAGGCATGTGAGGTGGTGAATGGCCGTCGAAGTGGTATACCGCAGCAGCCGAGATCTGGAGCGTTTGTTCATGGATAAAGCCGAAGCTGACCGTCATGACAAAATGCTTGAACTCGCTGAGTTGCTGGCAGAAGTGTTGCAAAAAGCCGTGCCGTCCTTGAGCGAGCAGCAGGTCGAGGAAGCCGGGATCTACATGGCGAAGAACCGCGATGTATTTGCCAAGGCATTCAAGAGTCAGCCGGACGCGTTGTCCGAGTTGCTCAACCCGCCGGCGGAATAACGCCCGAATTGAACAGGCCCTGAATCATTGATTCAGGGCCTTTTTAATCGCCGCTCATTGGTACAGCAGGCGCTCGGCCAATTCGTCCGCTACCCGTGCGGGCGAGCGTTTTTCGGCTTGGGCATGGGCATAGATTTCAGTCAGGCGTGAGCCAATGTTCGACAGGTGCGCGGTGATGGTGGGCAGCTCGGCGCCGCTGTGTTTGAGCGCGACGTAGATCAGGCCGCCGGAATTGATCACATAGTCGGGCGCATAAAGAATGCCGCGCCCCTCCAACTGATCGGCCACTTGCAGGTTGGTCAGTTGGGCGCTGGCGGAACCGGCCACGGCGGCGCAACGCAGTTGGCCCACGCTGGTACGGTTGAACACCGCACCCAGGCCGCAGGGCGCAAGAATGTCGCAGGGGGTGCTGAGCAAGGCGTCGTTGGCGATGGGGTGTGCGCCGAACTGTTCCATGGCCAGTTGCACCTTGCCATGGTCGATATCGCTCACCAGCAATTCGGCGCCGGCGGCGTGCAGCTGTTCGGCGAGTGCGTAGCCGACGTTGCCCAGGCCTTGTATGGCCACCCGCAGGCTTTCGAGGTTGTCGCTGCCCAAGCGTGCCATGGCGGTGGCGCGGATGCCGGTAAACACGCCCATGGCGGCGTGGGGCGCAGGGTCGCCGGCGGCGGTGGTGCTGGTGACGAAACGGGTTTGTTGAGCGATGCAATCCATGTCGGCCACCGAGGTGCCGCTGTCGATGGCCGTGATGTAGCGGCCATCCAGTTGTTCCACGCAGCGCCCAAAGGCTTCGAACAGCGCCGCGCGGCTTTCAACATGGGCGGGCCGCAGGATCACCGCGGTGCCACCACCAACCGGCAACCCGGCCAGGGCGGCTTTGTAGCTCATGCCTTGGGCCAGGCGCGCGGCATCGGCCACGGCCGTTTCGTCGTCGGGGTAGGCAAGGTAACGACAGCCGCCCAGGGCAGGCCCCAGGCGGCTGTTGTGAATGGCTATGACCGCCTTCAAGCCTGTCACCGGGTCGATGCTCAGGTGCAGCGATTCAAGGCGGGTGCGGTGCATGAGAGCAAACATCGTCGAGCTCCCGAATCACTTCTTGTGTCGCCAAGTATAGGCTTGCGGCAGAAAACTGCCGAAGTACGCTGGAATAAGTCGTCCGATTTTGTAGGCTCTGCGACATAAGCGCGCAGGATCTTTCTTAAGTCACTGGACGAAAATTCCCAGCAAGGCTAAAACGGGGCATCCGCCGGAGAATGCAATGAAGCCCCGCCAAGCCTTTTTCGCCTGCCTGGAACGCTCGCCCCCTGCACTGTTCGAGGCCGCGCTGTGGATTGCCGCCGAACATGACGCGACGGTGCAACCGTTGCAGATCCTGCAAGAACTGGGGTTGCTGCAACAACAGGTGAGCGCAGGCATGCCCGTGCTGCCGGCGGATGAACTGGGCCAACCGCTGCTGCGGCGCCTGAACGATCTGGGGTTTGCCCAGGATGACTTCACGCCCCTGCGCCCCTCCGCCGCGCTGTTGGATAAAGTCCTGCAGCGCAAACGCGGGCAGCCCCTGGCCATGGGCTTGATTGCCATGGAACTGGCGCGGCGCCTGCACATTCCCATGGTCGGCGTGAACTTCCCAGGGCACTTCCTGCTACGCGTCCCCGGCGCTGATCACTTGTTGGACCCCTGCGGCGGTCGGCGCCTCTACACCAACGATTGCCGCGAACTGCTGCAACGCCAATATGGCCCCAACCTCAAGTTGCAGGCCGAACACCTGCATACCGCCGAACCGCGCTCGATGCTCCAACGCTTGTCGCGCAACCTGCGCCAATTGCACTTGGCCAATGACGATCCACTGGAGGCGCTGATCGACGCCGAGCGCGTGCTGGAACTGGGCAATGCCAGCGCCGCTGACTACTTGGCACGGGCCAGCCTGTATCAACGCCTGGACTGCCCCAACGCCGAACGCTTCGATCTGGAACATGCGCTGCTGCTCAGCGAAGACCCGATCCAACGCCTGCGCCTGACCGAGCGGTTGGGGCATCTGCCGCCCAACACGGTGGTGCATTGACCAACACCTTGGGTTCTAGTTAAGGCGCGAAGTTTTTTGTGGCGAGCGCACCTGAATGATCAACAACGCAGCCATCACCGCCGGAATCGCGCAGTAGAAAAAAATCTGCTGCACCGGTACCTGCATTGCCAGCAGCAGACTGCCCAGCAACGGCCCGAGGATCGAGCCGAAGCGCCCTACTCCCAGTGCCCAGCCCGTGCCGGTGGCGCGCACGTGGGCCGGGTAGAAGTTGCTGGCGAAGGCATTCAACGTCAGTTGCCCACCGATGATGCAGAAGCCGGCGGCAAACACGCACGCCACCAAGTAGCGCGGATTATCGTGGTTCAAGCCCAACAGCACGGTGCACAGCCCGGCCGCGAACAACACGCCGCACAGCAGGCGGACTTTATTTTTCAGGCGGTCGGCAAACCAGGCCATGCCGATGGCGCCCAAGGTGCCGGCAAACAGGAACATCGACGTCACCAGGTTGGCCTGCTTGAGTGCCAGGCCACTTTCCAACAGCAACGACGGCAGCCAGCTGATCATGAAATACAGCAGGATCAGGCTGACGAAAAAGGTTGCCCAGATCAGCAAGGTCGGGCGGGCGTAACCGTTGCGAAACAACTCAACCACAGTCAATTGGCTGCCCCGCGCCTGCTGATCATCGGCGGTGCTTGCCAACGGCGGTTGCCAGTCGGGCAACAGGCGCGCCGTGACCCGCTGCAGACGCCAGTAAGGCGGCGCGTCCCGCAATAGTCGCGGCAAGGATTCGGGCAGCAGCCACACCAGAAACGGAAACAACAGCAGCGGCGTAACACCGCCTGCCAGGAACACCGCCTCCCACCCGTAATGCTCAATAAATCCTGCGGCCACGAACCCACCCGCCGCGCCACCAAACGAAAAGCCGCACGCGGCCAAGGTCACCATCAGGGTGCGCAGGCGCGGTGGCGAATAGTCCGACATCAAGGCCATGGCGCTTGGCATCGCCCCACCCATGCCGATCCCGCAGATAAACCGTGCGGCCATCAGCGTGGTTAGCGAGTCGGCGAACACCATCAGCACCGTGAGGCTGGCGTAGATCAGCACGCAGGCCAACAGAATCCGGCGTACGCCAAAGCGGTCCGCCAGTGGCGTCACCAGCAGTGATCCAAGGGTCAACCCCAGCAAGTTGGCACTGAACACCGGGCCGAACGCGGCTTTTTCCAGCCCCCAGTCCGCGGCCAGCGCCGGCACTACGTAGCCCAGCACTTGGGCATCGTAGCCATCGGTCACCAGCAGCAACGCCAGCAACAAGAGGATCAACCACTGGAAGCGCGACACCGGACGGGCGTCGAGTGCCGCGCGAAAGCTGGCAATCTGAGTGTGCATCGCAAGGTACCTGTTTTATTTTTATGGGTGTCGCACAGCGGATTTACGGGGCCTCAGGGGTATCCGGTTGATTAGCGGGATGGGCTTGAATAAACGCCGGATGCTGCTTGGCCAAGGCCGCAACACGGCCGATACGCGGGTAATCGGCCAGCGACACTTTGAACCGCTCGGCTGCGTATAACTGTGGGATCAAAAACACATCGGCCATGCCCGGCTGGTCGCCAAAACAGAACCCTTGATCACCGATCAACTGCTCCACCGCGCCGAGGCCCTGGCTGATCCAGTGCCCGACCCACGCCAGCACCTGCGTGTCGTCATGCCCCCATTGGCGCAACAGGTTCTGAGTGCTGGAGTTGTGCAACGGGTGGATGTCACAACCGATGATCGATGCCACCGCACGCTCGTGGGCGCGGGTCGCCAGGTCTTGGCTCAGCAGCGGCACCTGTGGATAACGTTCGTCGAGGTATTCGATGATCGCCGGCGACTGGATCAACAGGTCGCCGTCGTCAGTGCGCAGGGCCGGCACGCGGCCCTGCGGGTTGATGGCCAGGTACGCCGGCTGGCGGTTGGCGCCCCCTGCCGGCACCAGCAGGTTGACCGGCACCGCCGTGAACGCCAGCCCCTTGAGCGCCAAAGCGATGCGCACGCGATACGACGAAGTAGAGCGGTAATAGGTATAGAGTTCCATCCCCCGCCCTCCTCAGCGCGCTGCGACCACAGTGCCACAGCATTCGCCAAAACCGATGGAGGCATAGCCTTCACGGTTGCAGCGCGCACGCAGAATGATTTCGTCGCCGTCTTCGAGGAATTTACGCACTTCGCCGGACGGCAGCTCGATCACTTTTTTACCGCCCTCGGTGATCTCCAACAGGCTGCCGAGTTGGCTGGCTTGCGGCCCGGACAAGGTGCCTGAACCGAACAGATCGCCGGGCTGCAGTTGGCAACCGTTAACGCTGTGATGGGCCACCAACTGCGCGGCGGTCCAGTACATATGCAGGCTGTTGCTCAGGGCCAGGCGATGGGCCGGCAGGTTTTGTTCGCGCATGGCGGCCGTGGTCAGCAGCACTTCCAGTTCGATATCCAGAGCACCGCCGGCCTGATCGCGTTGATCCAGCAAGTACGGCAGCGGCTGCGGATCGCCTTCGGGGCGTGCCGGTTGAGCCTTGCGGAACGGCGCCAACGCTTCAGCCGTGACCACCCAGGGCGAGACTGTGGTAATAAAGCTCTTGGACAGGAACGGCCCCAGCGGCTGGTATTCCCACGCCTGGATATCCCGCGCCGACCAGTCGTTGAGCAGGCAAAAACCGGCGATATGCTCGGCCGCGTCACCGATGGCGATCGCTTCGCCCATGGCGTTGCCCTGGCCGATCCAGATGCCCAGTTCCAACTCGTAGTCCAACCGCGCACAGGGACCGAAGGTGGGTTCGGATTGGCCGGCAGGCAGGGTCTGGCCTTTGGGGCGACGCACATCCATGCCCGAGGGGCGCACGGTGGAGGCGCGGCCGTGATAGCCGATCGGCACATACTTGTAGTTGGGCAGCAACGGGTTGTCGGGGCGGAATAGCTTGCCGACGTTCTGCGCGTGTTCGATACCAACGTAGAAGTCGGTGTAGTCGCCGATTTTGGCTGGCAGGTGCAGTTGGCAATCAGCCGCGCGGTGCAGCACCTGCGCCTCGCGGGCTTGCAGCGGGCTGCCCTCGGCAAGCAGCTCCAGCAGGCGCTCGCGCAGGGCCACGCGTGGGCCGCGGCCCAGGGCGAACAACCCGTTCAGTTGACCGCCGGCAGTCGCTTCCACGGCACGACGGGCTTCGCCGTCGAATGCGTCCAATGTCGCGTGAAGATCCAGGATGAAATCCCCAATCGCCACGCCGCTGCGCGGGGGCTCGCCATTGCGACTGAAGATGCCCAGCGGCAGGTTCTGCAGCGGGAAATCCGCGTGACCGTTGGCGGACGCTACCCAACTACGGGCAGGGGTGGGCTGAGTCATGGGTTATCTCCGATTCGGGTTGAAGGTGACGGGCAGCGAGGCCCAGCACGCGTCGTAAGCAGGTTGCAGGTGCGGACAGTCCAGGGCGAACTGGGTGGGACGCAGCACTTGGCTGGTCTCGAACATGAACGCCATGGTGTTATCGATCTTGTGCGGCGCCAGTTCCACATTGATAGCCTTGGTGCAGGTTTCGCCATCCGGGCCGTGGGCGCTCATGCAGCTGTGCAGCGACGCACCGCCGGGCAGGAAACCCTCGGCCTTGGCGTCGTAGGCGCCTTGGATCAAGCCCATGTATTCGTTCATCAGGTTGCGGTGGAACCACGGCGGACGGAAGGTGTTCTCGGCCACCATCCAGCGCGGCGGGAAAATCACGAAGTCGAGGTTGGCCAGGCCGTGCACGCTGGTGGGCGAGGTCAACACGGTGAAAATCGACGGGTCCGGGTGATCGAAACTGACGGTGCCGATGGTGTTGAAGCGGCGCAGGTCGTATTTGTACGGCACGTTGTTGCCGTGCCAGGCCACCACGTTCAGCGGTGAATGGTCGAGCTCGCAGGCCCACAGTTCGCCGAGAAACTTCTGCACCAACGTCGTCGGTTGCCTTAAGTCTTCGTAATGGGCGACGGGGCTGAGGAAGTCCCGTGGATTGGCCAGGCCGTTGCTGCCGATGGGCCCCAGGTCCGGCAGGCGCAGCGGCGCGCCGTGGTTCTCGGCGATGTAGCCGCGGGCCTGAGCGTCCAGCAGTTCGACGCGGAATTTAAGGCCACGGGGCAGCACGACGATTTCCAGCGGCTCCACTTCCAGCACGCCCAGTTCAGTGACAAGACGCAGGCGCCCCTGCTCGGGGACGATCAACCATTCGCCGTCGGCGTTGAAGAACACCCGCTCCATGGAGCGATTGGCGCGATAGTGGTGGATGCTGATACCCGAGGGTTTTTCCGACGCCGAATTGGCGACCATTGCGACCAGACCGTCAATAAAATCGGTCGGCTCGCTAGGCATATCCAGTGGGTTCCAGCGCAGCCGGTTGGGCGTCACCGCACCCAACGGACCGCCGGCCAATTGCCGTTCCAATTTGGCGAACGCCGGGTGATTGGCCGACGGCTGGATGCGGTACAACCAGGTACGCCGGGCTTCGCTGCGGGTCATGGTGAACGCGGTGCCGGAGAACAGTTCGGTGTACAGGCCGTAGGGTGCTTTTTGCGGGGAGTTCTGGCCGACCGGCAAGGCGCCGGGCAGGGCTTCGCTGGCGAATTCATTGCCGAAGCCCGACAGGTATTCGAGGGTCATGGATCGTCCTCTGAGCGGAAGTTGTTTTTATCGTAATCCAGTTACGCATAACGTAATTTGATCACTATCGAGCGTCAAGCTATAAAGACGCCCATTCATCTTTCGGAACCCCGCCCCTCCATGGAAAAGCCCCGCGACACCGGTAAACAAAAAGTCCGTTCGGCCGAAGTGGGCACCGATATTCTCAAGGCCCTGGCCGAACTATCCCCGGCCACGTCGCTGTCGCGCCTGGCCGAGCATGTGCAGATGCCGGCGAGCAAAGTGCATCGCTACCTGCAAGCATTGATCGCGTCGGGGTTCGCCGAACAGAACAACGCCACCAACCATTACGGACTGGGCCGCGAAGCGTTGCGCGTGGGTCTGGCTGCGTTGGGCAGCATGGACGTGCTGAAAGTCGGCGCGCTGCCCCTGGCGGAACTGCGCGACCAACTGAACGAGACGTGCTTTCTGGCGGTGTGGGGCAATCAGGGCGCGACCGTGGTGCAGATCGAGCCGGCGGTGCGCGCGGTGACGGTGGTGACACAACTGGGGTCGGTGTTGCCGCTGCTCAGTTCGTCCACCGGGCTGGTGTTCAGTGCGTACCTACCCTCGCGGGAAACCGTGGAGCTGCGCCAGCAGGAGATCGACGCGGGCATCGCCCACGCCCTGGCGGACGACCAAGCCTACGCCACGGCCTGCGAACAGATCCGCCAGCGTGGCCTGCACTTTGTGCACGGCTTACTGATGCCGGGGGTGGACGCCTTGTCGGCACCGGTGTTCAACGCCATCGGCCAGGTGGCGGCGGTAATGACCGTAGTCGGCCCTACCTCACTGTTCCACGCCGATGAAGACGGCCCGGCGGCCCAGCAATTACTGGCGGCGACCCGGGCCGTAAGCTGGCGCATGGGCTACCAGCCCTGAACTAGTCCTGCCAATGGGCCAGGGCCTGGGCCACGCTATTTTCCAGGGCGCGCACCGGCGCGGCGTTGCCCAGGTAGTTGTTGCTGACCATCGAGAACACCAGGCGCCGGCCGTCGGCGTCGGTGATATAGCCACTCAATGACGACACGCCGGCCATGGAGCCGGTCTTGGCATGCAGGTTGTTTTGCGCCGCCGTCCCGCGCAGGCGATAGCGCAGGCTGCCACCCACCATGCGGTCCGCATTGCCGGCAATCGGCAGCGCGTTGTACCAAGCGTCGAACCAGGGTTGTCTGGCGCTGGCCAGCAGCAGCTCGGTGAAGGTCAGGGACGACACCAGATTGCGCCGCGACAAGCCCGAACCGTCCACCTGGCTCAGGCTGGCCGGGTCCAGCCCCTGGCGTGTCATAAAACCCGCCACTGCCGCCACGCCGGCCGCCGCCGTGCCTGCATTCGCAGTCTTGCGGCCCATGGCCTTGAGCAGGGCCTCGGACATATTGTTGTTCGAGAGTTTGAGCAGCGGCGTGATCAACTCCTGCAACGGCGCCGACTGATGTTCGGCCAACAATGCGGCCGTCGCAGGCGTGGCGCCACCGATCACGCGCCGGCCCTGCACCTTGATGCCCTGCTGAGCCAGCGCCTGTTCAAACAGGTTCGCCACTAGTTGGGTCGGCTCCCACACACTCACCCACTGCCGGCTCTGCTTGCCGGGGGCCAGCGCACCGCTCAGTTGCAGCAGGTTGGTGCCGTGCTGGCGGGTAATGCCGTACGTGTTGCCGGGGCCGCTGATGGCGCGATTGCTCAGTTGCACGTAGTCGGTGGCCGGGCTCACGGTAACGCTCACCGGTTGGCCGACGGCCACGGGCGCTTTCGCGGTGACGATCAAGGTACCCGCGTCGAAATCCGTGTTGGGCGACACCGTCAACGCGGAGATCTGCGCGCCATAGTAGGTGCTTTCGTCATCCTGGGCCCAATCGACGCCCAGGCGCTCGGCATCGAACCAGGTGTCGTCGAACACCAGATCGCCCTGCACTTCTCGCACGCCATTGCTGGCCAACTGTGCCGCCAGCGCCTGGTAATCGGCGAACTGCACGGTGGGATCGCCCAAGCCGCGCACGTACAGATTGCCCGCCAGCCGCTCGCCCTGGCGGCTGCCGGTGCTCATTACCTGAGTGGAAAACCGGTATTGCGGCCCCAGCACATCCATCGCCGCCGCAGTGGTCAACAACTTGAGGTTGGAGGCCGGCACCAGGCGCGTGCGCGGGTTGTGCTGGTAGAGGGTGGTGCCGCTGCGGGCGTCGCGCACCATCAAGGAGACCGTGGCGCCATTGAAGGCCGGGTCGGCCATCAGATGGTCAAGGATGGCCGGAGTGGAGGTTGGCGAAACGCTCGCGCAACCGCCCATGAAAACGCTCAAGCACAGCAGGGGTAGCCATCGTCCAACATGCATCAGTGTCAAATTCCGCAAAATCTTCAGTGGCGGCAACGCTAACAGCTCCACCTGCCCGTGGCGAGCGGGCCGGTGGAGCAAGCTGCTGGGGGGCATGGAATTGTCGCAGCCAACGCGCCCACCACCAGCCTTAGAATTCCAGCGTGCTCGACACCGACACCTGCCGTGCGTCCCCCAGCGATACAAAGAAGCGGCTGGCCGCCGAGGTGTAGTAGGTGCGGTCGAACAGGTTTTTCACGTTGAGCTGGAACTTGACCTTCTGCCCGTCGAGTTTGGTGTCGTAGGTGGCGAAAGCATCGGCCACGGTGTAGCCCGGCAATGTGAAGTCGTTGGCGGCGTCCCCTGCCCGCTCGCCCACGTAGCGCGCGCCTGCGCCCATGCGCAGTTGATCGCCACCGAACAGGCTGCCGAAGTCGTAGGCCAGCGCCAGCGAGCCGGTGTGTTTGGCGACGTTCTGCAAGCGGTTGCCTTCCAGGGTCGGGTCGTTGTCCTTGATGTCCTCAGCGTCGGTGTAGGCATAGCTGCCGATCACGCTCCATTGGTCGCTCAACTGGCCAGTGGCGTCCAGTTCCAGGCCACGGGAACGCACCTGGCCGGCGATGCTGTAGATCGTGTTCGGGCCGGAAACCATCGAGACCAGCACATTGCGCTTGTCGATGGTGAACAACGCCGCGCTGGCGGTGATGCGCCCGGGAATGTCGAGCTTGGCCCCCAGTTCCCAGGACTTGGCCTGCTCGGGCGTAAGATCGCCGGTGAGCGTACTGCCATCGGCCAAGGCGGCGATGGTGGAGTTGGGTTTGAACGACTCGGTGTAACTGCCATAGAACGACAGTTGATCGGTATAGCGATAAACCAGCCCGGCACGCGGCACCCAGGCCTGGCCGTTGCCATCGGTGTTGGCTTTGAACGGCACGCCTTTGCCGGCGTATTGGTCGTACATCTGGTAGCGCGCACCGGCTACGAAAATCCATTGGTCGGTCAGGTGAATCGAATCCTGGAAGAACAGCGAGTCGCTGCGCAGCAGGTCGGTCTGGGCGCTGTCGGCGGCGCTGACGGTGCTGCCCGCCACTTCGTTGCCGTATACCGGATTGTTGTAGTTGAACGTGCCCCGCGAGGCCTGGCGGATCAGGTCGGCGCGGTAGATTTTGCGGTACTCGTCATCCAGGCCGAACACCAGGTCATGTTGCATGCCCAGCACGTTGACCTTGCCTTCGAGGCTGGCGGTGGCGAACCGGTCGGTGGTAATTGCGCCCTGGGTGCCGTCCATTCGGCGGGTCAGGGTGCCATTGGCGTTCACCGCGCTGACGCGTACTTGGCTGGCGTCGTAGGTTTCACGGTTCCAGCTGTAGCCGAAGTGAGCTTTCCAATCGTCGTTCAGATCGTGATCGGCTTCGAAGCGGTACAGGTCGGAGCGGCCTTCCATATTGTTGAACGGCTCGTCCAGGCGCCGCGTCGCCGGGATATCCAACGGATGGTTGGTCTTGGGATCGATGGCCGTGCCGCGGTCGAACGGTGAGAGAAACTCACGATGCTCATAAGCGAACAGCAGTTGAGTGGAATCGCCGTACCAGGCCAGGGACGGCGCCAACAGCGATTCGCGGTGAGTGCCGAAGTTGCGCCAGTAATCTTCATCTTCGTGGTCGACGATCAGCCGGTAGGCTAGCCCTGAATCGCCCAACGGCCCGGTGGTGTCGAGGTTGCCGCCGCTGCCGTTCTTGCCGTCGCCGAAGGTGGAGCCGCGCACGGTCAGGGCGGTGGATGGGGTCAATTCAGGCTTTTTGCTGACGATGTTCACCACGCCGCCCGGGTCTTGTATGCCGTATAGCAGCGACGACGGGCCCTTGAGCACTTCAACCCGTTCGGCCGTGGCGTTCAACGCGCGGCCCTGCACCACCGGCATGCCGTCGCGCATGATCGAGCCGTTACGGTTGTCGCCAAAGCCGCGCAACATCACCGCGTCCTGGGTGCTGGCCAGGGTGTTGGCCTGGGTGATACCGCTGATATTGGCCAGGGCGTCATCCAGGTTGCGCGGGGTCTGATCGCGCAGCGCCTGGGCCGGCACCACGTTGACGGTTTGCGGGGTTTCCAGCAGTAGGCCGCGCGAGCGCATCACCGAGCTGGTGGGCGGCGGCTGGTAGCTGGTGCTGTCGTCAAGTTGGCCTATGCCGCTGATGGTGGTGGCGCCCAAGTTGAGTGCGCTTTCGGTGGGTACGGGTTCCAGGGCCAGGGTGCGGGCGTCGATCTGGCGGAAGGTCATGCCGGTGTTGCCCAACAGGCGTTGCAGGGCCTGGGTCGCGCTCATCTGCCCGCGCACTGCCGGGGAGCTGAACCCATAGGGCGCTTCATCGGTGTAGATCACACTGATTCCGGTGACCCGGCTGAAATCGCTGAGAGCCTGTGGCAATGGTTTGGCCGCCAGGGCAAAGTCGAACTGCGCGCTTTGCTGCTCCTGCGCCCGCGCCACGCTCAACGGCAGCAAAGCCACCGCTGACACCGCCAGTACCGAGGCTCCCAGCCACTGTTTTACCCAACCGCCCGCCATCGACTTCATGCTGTGAGAACCCGTGTAGAAAACGCTGTTAATGCGAATTGATCGCAGTTTCAAGCACTACACGGATGGGCGGATGGTTTACCTCACCTGTTGTGGATAAATAATTTCATTCACTGCGCCTGGATACGGAAACCGAAGCGCGGGAAGTGCACATGCACAGTGCCTGCGCGCTCGTCGCTACGGCGCAGGATCAGCTCCTCGCGCCCGGCAAACAGCAGCTCGCCGGCCACTGGGTCGACGCCGTAGTCGATCGCGCTGATGGTCACCGCCTGGCCGGGATGGAAGCCGTTCAAGTCTTCAAACGCTTCGTCCGGCAACGCCGCCGGGGTGGCGTTGCGCGCAATCTCCAGCGCTTGTTCGGCGGTCATCTGGTTGGGCGTGCCGTGGCCGAAACCAAGCACGCGCCCCAGCCATGCGGACACTGCCGGGTAGGCGTCCACCAGGGGTGCTGTAACTGGCGTGGCTTTGAGGAACCACAGCGAATGGGCCAGGGAGAAGTCGGCAATCGACGGCTCGCCAAACAGAAAATCCCCCGCCTCGCGCTGCAACTGTTGCTCCAGGCGCGTCATGATCGCTGGCCATTGATGCTTGGCCACGTCGGCGCTCAGCTTGCTCGCCGAACCGCCGCTGAACAACGCGGCGCGGTCGGCCATAAAAGCTTTGATCGCTTCCGGCGGCAATTTGCCGAAGCGCACCGCCACCGATTCCGGCTGGAACACCAGGCTCACCGCGTGAGCGAACACCACGCTGTCGGCCCAGGTGGCGAAAGTCTGGGTGATCATTTCCTGGCCGAGGGGGAACAGCGCCGGCGCGGCTTTTTCCTGCTCCAGGCGTCGGGCGATCAGCGCGGTGTCACAGTAGATATCGGCGCCGACCTGCAACACCGGAGTTTTGCGGTAGCCGCCGGTGAGCGCGGTCAGGTCCGGTTTGGGCATCACCGGCGAGATCAGCACGGACTGCCAGGACAGGCCTTTGAAGCCCAGCAGCAGCCGAGCTTTTTCTGCAAAGGGAGAGGTGGGGTAGTGGTGAAGAATGAGCTCAGACATGCCAGGGTCCAGTTG
Source organism: Pseudomonas sp. MD330_10 (assembly GCF_042610415.1). NCBI lineage: Bacteria > Pseudomonadati > Pseudomonadota > Gammaproteobacteria > Pseudomonadales > Pseudomonadaceae > Pseudomonas > Pseudomonas sp. MD330_10. The sequence goes on along the minus strand of NZ_JBHGZU010000004.1, from coordinate 213,011 downwards.
TCAGGTTGAGCTGCCAGCTTAGCGCGCAATGGGTGGCGATGCCGTGATGGGAACCCATCAGTCGAATCTATGCACCACTGGCGGCCAGGCACTCCTTGGCGCTCTTCTTGAGTTTTTTGATCAGCCGTTCCTGACGCAAGGCGTCGCCTTTGCTTGCACATTGCTCGGTGTACACCAGCGCCACCGCCGGGCTGGACTGGAAAAACCGCGCGCCCTTGCCGCTTTGATGCTGAGCGAAGCGGCGCATCGGGTCATTGCTGATGCCGCAATACAGCGCGCCGTTGGCGGCGCGCACCAGGTAAACGAACCAGGGTTTGGGGTCGGTGGGAGTCGTCACGGATCGAGTCGGTCAACCAGAAGAGCGCCCAGCTTATCAACGACTGGCCTGGAATGCCTTGAGACCTTTGCGTGCCTGGGCGCGTACGGCGTTTTTCACCAGCGGCGTCCAGCCCAGCAACAGACCTTTGGTGCCCAGGGCCTGACGCGACCAACGCCACAGATCGAAGTGGTCGTGGTGCTCGCAGATCTTGCCGTCACGGAACACAAAACGCGCCTGGATATCATTGACCACTGTGTTGCCGGTGGCGCTGAACAGGTAGGTCGCCACCCAATGGGCGCTGCCGCGGGTGTCGTCGCTGCGCACTTGGTCGAAGGTCAGCGAGAAGTCCTTGGCGCGGGTGGTGAGCATGCGCCACATATCGCCGACGTCCCGACCGCGCAGCTCACCGAACGCCGGGTCGCTGAAGATCACGTCGTCGCTATAGCAGGCGCTCATGGCGTCGGCGTCCAGGCGTTGAAACGCGCGGTAGAACTCGGTGATCAGGGCGTTGTGGGCATCACTCATGGGCAGGCTCCGTCGACGGCGAAAAAGATAGGCGCACGATAAGCCGCCCGCGCCGCCAAGGCTACTGACATTCACCGCGCCAATAGTAGCCCGCCTCAGGGCACCATGCCGCAACTGCGGGCATAGGCGAAGAGGTCTACGTCGGTGGAAATGCACAGCCGGTTCATGGCAGTGCTCTTCTGCTTGCTGATGGTGGACACACTGCGATTGACCCGCGCCGCGATCTGGCTGACGGTCATGCCGCTGGCCAGCATGCGTACCACCTCACGCTCTTTTTCGGACAATTGCGGCTGTCGCGATTGGTCACCCGGCCCGGCTTCTACCAGTTGGGCCCGCAGGCATTCACTGACAAAGGTCTGGCCCGCGCTTACGGTCTTGATCGCCAGCGGCAGCTCCTTGGCCGACGCACTTTTGGCCACGATAGCTCGCGCGCCGTGGGCAAAGGAGGCTCGCAACGTGGCGATATTGGCAAACATGGTCACCAGGATCACCGGCAACGTCGGGTACTGGCGGTGCAGCAGGCTCAACAAACCGTAGCCGTCCGCCTGCTGGCCACCAGGCATGGCGAAATCGGTCACCAGCACATCGCAGGGTGTGGTCGCCAGCACACGCAGCAGTTGATCGGGACCGTCGGCCTCGCCCACCACTTTGCACCGTCCATTCGCCTCGATCACCACTCTCTGCCCGATGCGTACGATGGGATGATCGTCAGCAATGATTACGCGAAGCATAAATACCCACAGATGATGGCCACTAGATTCCGCGCAAAATACCCCCGCCGCCATCCCTCAACAACCGCAGAAGTCTCGGCGTTTTTCCTCACGATCAATGTTTGATAGCCGCCGCTTTTGGACCTACAAAATAAAAAGAAAATACCTACAGCTATTACCCTCAACACAGCCTTCCCTTTCCCTACAAATGTCTGCGGGCATCACAATGAGCCCAAGTAAGTGAGGTAAGCACGTAGGTCGGCCTGGAAGGCGTCCAGGTGCGCCTCATTCAACACCACGCCCTCGGCATGCACCCGCTCGATCAGGCTCATGCCGCGTAGCTCCAGCTCGGCCATGCCCAGAAAAGCCAGGCTACCCACCAAGCGGTGCAGGCTTTCGGCAGTCAACGACGCGTCGCGGATTTTGCGTGCATGGTCGAGCATCAGGGTGTCTTCCCGCGCTTCGCGCAGCAGGCTGACGAGCATCTGGTCGACAACCCGCGCATCCCCGAAGGCTTCGATCAGACCCGCACGGGTCGGCCAGCCCGTGGTCTTGGGCAGCACCGGCACCACATCTGACGGCCCCGGTAACCAGCACGCCAACACCCCATGCAGTTGTTCAAGGGTCAACGGTTTGACCAGCCAGGCGTCCATGCCGGCGTCGCGACAACGCTGTGGGTCGTCATGCACCAGGTTGCCGGTCAGGGCAATGATCGGCACCCGCCGCTGTGCGTTGGCATGTTCGCGCAGGCGAATCGCGCGGCTCATGGTGTAGCCGTCCATCTGCGGCATCTGGCAATCGCTGATCACTAGGTCGAAGGGGGTCTCGGCCAGAGCCGCCAAACCGTGCTGCCCGTCAGTTGCCAGTTGGTGGCCCAAGCCGAGTTTTTTCAATAGCCACCCCATCAAGACGCGGTATGTCGCATGGTCTTCCACCACCAGGACCTTCAGGTGCCGCCAATGGAGGGGCGGCTCGGTCGAAGGTGTCAATTCACGGGAAAGCACTGCGTCCGAAGATACGTCAGTCTCCATGGTCACCTCATGGTTGCGGTCGTTTTTGCAGCACGCGGCATTCGCAACAAACCGACAGCGCTGACGTAGCAGCCAGGCAAACAGAGTCGAAACACTCACATGACTACTTATCGCGACGTCACGCTATCTCCATGGGTGGCGTCATGACGATGCAAAAACTACGAAAAAACCAACTTTCCTACATATTCGGCAAACCTATTCCGACAAGCATCCGACACACGTCTGCCGCTTGATCATTCTCGTAATAGTTGTATTCCCCCTCCTGTGCCCCGTCGCTAGATTGCACCCCACCCCGATCACAGGGAACGGACGACCGCACCGCGGCGCCTCGAAACCGACATGCTTGCCAACCACCGACTTTGTATTGGAACAACCTGAAATGAACACGTCGTTAAACCTGGTGGGTGCCGCCCTCTTGCTCGCCAGTGCCTCATCCGCGTTTGCGACCAGCTCCGTGGAGCTGACCGTCAAGGGCACCATCACCCCCAGCGCCTGCACGCCCAGCCTGCCTGGGGCCGTGGACTTTGGAAAAATCTCGGCCAAGGACCTGACCCCCGACAACCACACCGTGCTGGAAGTCAAAACCCTGCAACTGACGGTGAGTTGCGAAGCGCCGACGCTCTTTGCCATCCACCCCGTCGACAACCGGGTAGGCACCTCGACCCGCTCCGGGGCTTATGGCTTGGGGCTGGTGGACGGCACCACGGAGAAACTGGGCCGGTATTTCCTGTCGCTGCGCAATCCCATGGCGGATATTCCGTCGACGTTGTTGGGGCAGTACACGACGGATCGATGGTCGCCCGTGGATGAGGACGAGGCGATCATCCCCGGCATGCTGGTGGCTTTCGGCAGCCTCGACGCCCAAATCGGCTGGCTCCCCCATCCCCTGCAAAATGCCGCCGCAGAGTTCGTCTTCAACACCGCGATTGCCCCGGCAAACGACCTGACTCTGACCAACGACGTGGCATTGGACGGCTCCGCCACGCTGGAGCTGAAGTACCTGTAACCCACTCAACACTGCGTTGACCTCTCCCGAAAGGACTCTGTGCCCATGAAAGCCTTTGCTTACCGGCTCCTGCTGACACTGCTGTGTGTACCGCCGGCGTTCGCCGCCAGCTCCACCGACCTCGCCGTCAAGGGCAGCATCACCCCCAGCGCGTGTGCGCCATTGATGTCCGGCGGCAGCGAAATCGACTTCGGAAAAATGACCGCCAAGGACCTTAACTCGGATCACTACACCTCTTTGCCGGGCCAGTCCCTGCACCTGAGCGTGGTGTGTGAGGGGCCGACGTTTTTTACCTTAAATACCATCGACAACCGCGCTGGCACTTCCGCCAGCCCCAGACATTGGCATGGCCTGGGCATGACGCCCCATGACGAAAAACTCGGCGGCGTGGCCTTCCGCGTGCGCAACCCCGTGGCCGATGGCGCCGTGGTGAGGATGGTGATATCCAGCGACGGTGTGACCTGGAACCCCAGCGACATCCTGAGCTACGCATTCAAAAGTGCGGTCGCCAGCGATTCCGGCCAACTGGCGCCCATTGCGGTGAAGGACTTTAACGCCGATCTCAGATTATTCACGCGGGTTGCCCCCGCAGACGAGTTGACGCTGATCGATGAGGTGCCCATCGACGGTCACGTCACCGTACAACTCAACTACCTCTAACTGCCCATTGACTCGAAAGGAACTCGCTCCCGATGAAAAGCCTGCTCACTCCCCTCGCCACCGGCCTGTTGTTGCTCGGCTCTGCCGCCACTTATGCGGCGTCCACGGTCGACTTGACCGTCAAGGGCCTGATCGTACCCAGCGCCTGCACGCCGAGCCTGACCCGGGGCGGCGTCATCGATCACGGCAAGATTTCCGCCAAGGACCTGCGCCCGGACAACCCAACGCTGATCGGCACCCACACCATGACCATGGCGGTCATCTGCGATGCACCGATTCAATTTGCCCTGCATTCCGTCGACAACCGTGCCGGCTCATCGGCCTCTCCCGCCAATTACGGCCTGGGCCTGATAAACGGCACCCAGAAACTGGGTTGGTTTCTGCTGACCGTGCGCAACCCGGTCGCCGACGGCGCGCAGATGCAGTCGATTGTCTCCGGCGATGGCGGCAATACCTGGTACGGCGATAACGCCTGGGATGCCGGCCTGTACGTATCGATCGCCACCATGGCCGACCCTAGCCAGCCGGCCTCGGTCAAGGAACTGGTCACGGACCTGGAAGTGCAAACCGTGATCGCCCGTACCGATGGCCTGGACCTGAGCAACGAGGTCACCATCGACGGCTCCGCCACGCTTGAAGTGAAGTACCTGTAACCCTGGGTGCCCATGCCTGGCTGACGCGTGCGGCATGGGCTTTTTTTCGGATCTGCCGAGCTTGCCTCGGCCAATGGCGCAATCGATGAACACCTACCCCTGCACTGCGGTGATCGTGTTTTGGCTGACCAGCGCCGCTGCGGCCCACGCCGCATCGAAGGTGGATGTCACCGTGACCGGTCGGCTGACCCCGGACGCCTGCCTGGTGACGCTGTCCGACGAAGGCGTGATCGACCACGGCAAAATTCTTTCCCATACCCTCAGCGACGACGTGGTCACCGAGCTGCCCAGTCGCGTACTGCAACTGCATGTGCAGTGCGGCCGGCCGATGCTGTTCGCCCTGGTGGGGCTCGACAACCGAGCGCAATCCTCCCTGGACCCTGATGTGCTCTATGGCCTGGGCCGAAATATCCATGCCCCGGCCGAGCGCCTGGGCTCGGTGGCCCTGTCATATCGCAACCCGGTGGGAGACGCCCAAGTCTTGCAAGTGCTGGCCTCCGATGACAGCGGCGAAACCTGGCGCCCGGCGTCCGAAGCCTGGCCCAAAACCTATATCGGCTTTGCTCCGGTCGGGGATCGCCAGCCCGATTTCATCGGCCAGTTAAGCGCCCAACTCCAGATCGACACGTCCATCAACGCGACCCAGTACCTGACCCTGGATCAGGCGGTGCCGCTCGATGGCTCCGTGGTGCTGGACCTGCGCTACCTCTGACCTCTATGGAACCCCTTTCATGACCACAGTGCTCAACCCCGCAACCTGCCTTATGGCCCTGGCGCTGCTGCTCGGCGGCACGGGCGCACGGGCTGACGGCATGGTCCCTGACACCTCCGTGGTGATCGTTCACGAAGCCGAGGGCGAAGCCGCCGTGTCGGTCACCAACACCGACAGCCAACTGGCGCTGCTGCATGTCACGTTGCAAGACATCCCCGAAGACACCGAACCCTTGCTGGTGGTCACGCCGCCGCTGTCGCGGGTGGAGCCGTCCAAATCGCAACTGGTGCGCTTCATCCTGCAAAGCCAGCAACCGCTGCTCACCCAGCGCCTCAAACGCGCGATTTTCGAAGGCATGCCACAGGGCCGCCCCGCCACGCAAGCCGGGCATGCCCGGGTGGGTGTGACGGTACGCCAGAACCTGCCGGTGATCATTCATCCCAAGGGCTTGGCGCCCAATCGCACACCTTGGACTGAGCTGACGTGGTCACAGCATGGCAATACGTTGCAGGTGCGCAATACCAGCCCTTATGTGGTGCGCCTGGCCCAGGAGCTGCGCCTGCTGCCCGGCGACGGCAAGGCGATGTTGCCGCGCACCTATGTGTTGCCGGGGGAAACCCTGAGTGTGCCGGCCAGCGGTGGTCCGGCCACCAAGGTCCGGCTGCAACCGGCCACGGTGTACGGCTTTGCCGTGGCGGCCTACGAAGCACCGATTACCTGACGAACAACCCCAGGCGGTTACCGCCTGCATCGAAGTGACGGCTCGATGACCGTCACCAGGACGCTCCAGCGTCCATCATTCGAGTGCCCTTTGTGAAAACAGTATTGAGTTACCGTGACGGCGCCACTGTGCCCGTCACTATCACGCTGCTGCTGGCCTGTACGCTGGCACCCTTGGCCGCCAGCGCCGATGCACGCCAAGGCTTCGATGCCACCACCCTGCGGCAACGCGGGATTGACCCGCACCTGGCCAGCCTGCTGCTGGAACCTCCGCGCTTTGCCGCAGGGCGGCATGCCGTCAGCCTGCGGGTCAACGGCCAGCACCGCGGTCGGCTTGACGTCAACTTCTATCAACAAGGTGCCTTGTGCTTCGACCGTGCCTTGTTGGACGCCGCCAACCTGCGCTTACCTGACGACAGCGGCCCCTGCCACGACTTTCTCGCACAGTATCCCCAAAGCCTGGTGGAACCGGACCCAGCCACGCTCACGGTGGCGTTGGTGGTGCCGACCGAGGCGCTGCGCCCGCTACAACAGGATGTCTCGGGCTATGAAACCGGTGGCGTGGCCGGCCTGCTCAATTACGACCTGACCGGGTTCTATAACCGCTTCGGCGACAGCGACAGCCGCTTCGGCTCGGCCAACACCGAGGTCGGCTTCAATGCCGGCGACTGGATCGTACGCAGCCGTCAGGTGCAGACCTGGCAGGACGGCCTCTCGCGCAGTACGCACCTGGAGGCCTATGCCCAGCGCACCTTTGCCAGCCACCAGGCGGTGCTGCAGGCGGGGCAGGTCAACCTGTACAACCCGGTATTGCCCGGCGCGCAGATCACCGGTGTGCAGGTCCTGACCGAGCAGGCGCTGCAAGAGCAGAGTCAGGGCGCGACCATCGACGGTATCGCCAACAGCCCGGCCCAAGTCGAAGTGCGCCAGAACGGCACGTTGATTCACTCCACGGTAGTTCCCGCCGGGCCGTTTTCCTTGACGGGCGTGCGGCGCCTGAACTCGCGCTCCGACGTCGAGGTGACGGTCAAGGAAAGCAACGGTGGCGAACGGCGCTTTACCGTTCCGGCCGCCATGCTCGGCCTGGGGTTGCCGGCGCGGGGTTACTCGGTGTCGGCGGGGCGTGTGCGCAACATCGGCGATGCCCAGGGAGACGATCCCTGGGTGGTCAGCGCCGGTTGGACCGGTGCCGTACACCCGCAACTGTCGCTGGGCAGCGGCGTGCTGGCCGCCAGCGAATACCGCGCCGCCGGTGTGAGCCTGGGCTGGTTGCCGGGGTTGGACAGCCAGGTACAACTGGCCAGCCAAGTGGCCGACACGCATGCACGGGACCAGGTGCGCGGTGTGCAGACCGACCTGTCGTGGTCCCAGCGCCTGAACGATCAATGGTCGTTCAGCGTGGCCAACGCCTGGCGCACGCCGGGTTATCGCGAACTGGAGGAGGCCACCTACGAGGCCGAGACCACCCAGCAGCGCCGCTCGCGCTATCGCGACCAACAAAGCGCCAGCCTGGGTTGGGCGCATCCGTGGCTGGGTGCATTCAGTGCCGGGGTGTCGCGCTCCAGCAACTTCGACGGCGACAGCAGCAGCCGGGGCTTGGTGTCCTGGGGCACCAGCGTCAGCGGCGTGTCGTTATCGGCCAGTGCCGAGTGGCAGATGGGCGGGCGCCAACAGCAGGACAACGCGTTCTACTTCAACGTCAGCCTGCCCTTGGGGGATAACCGGCGCGTGCGGGCCTGGGTGCGCAATTCAGGGGGCGAGCACCGTACCGGTGTGGGGGTGAATGAGCAGATCGACGACCAACTGAGCTACCGCGTCAGCGCCGAACACGACACCCGCGACCAACAAGTGGAAACCACCCTCGGCCTTTCGGCCCTGCCCCGCTACAGCCAGCTGGATGTCAGTTACAGCCGCTCCGACGCCGAGCGTTCGAGCTATCAGGGCAGCGCTCGCGGTGGCGTGGTGGTGCATGGCGGCGGGGTCACGTTGTCACCCTATCCGGTGCGTGACACCTTTGCCTTGGTTTCGGTGGGCGACATCAGCGGCATCAAGCTCAGCACCCCCAGCGGCCCGGTCTGGACCGACTGGCAAGGCCAGGCCGTGGTCCCCCAGATCAGCCCCTATGGCCGCAGCCCGGTGGAAGTGCAAACCCGTTCGCTGCCGCGCAATGCCGATATCAATAACGGCCTGGCGATGCTCGCGGCCGGACGCGGCGCCGTGGACCGCGTGGAGTTCGGCGTGAGCCTGACCCGTCGCGTGCTGCTCACCGCCCGCACCGAACAGGGCGTGTTGCTGCCTCGCGGCGCCAGTGTCAGCACCGCCAACGGCGAGTTCGTGACCTTGGTTCAGGACGGCGGCCAGGTGTTTCTGCCCAATGTGCTGGCCTCGTCCGGCCTGTGGGTCAGTGCCCCCGGTTTGCCCCGTTGTCGCTTGCAGTTCGAGCTGCCGGATGAGGGCGATCCCGAGGTGTATTTCGAAACCGCACTCGCGCGCTGTACCCCATCATGAGGACCGTAACCATGCCCCCTATTCGCCTGCTGCGGCAGTTGACGGCCGCATCGCTGCTCATCGTCGGCGCCACAGCCAACGCGTTGGCCAACGACGAGTGCCAGTTGACCCTCAGCGAATCGCTGCTGGACCTGGGCCTGATGAACCGCCTGGCGCAAACCGACAGCGCACCCCAGCGCCTGCTCGGCGAGCGCCGCTTGCGCCTGACCCTTGCGTGCCCGCAAGCGCAGGACCTGAGCGTGTTTTATCGCGCCCTCGCCGCCAGTGCCGAACGCCTGCAATTCACCGAACACGGCAGCTACGCGCTCGAACTCAGTGACGGCGTAGTGGATGGTCGGTCGGTGGAGTTGGGCTTGATGCCCGTGGCCGGGCAACCGCCAGCCGTGGTTGGCCCGCGCTTGACATGGCGCACTGGTCACCTGGTGGCCCCCGTGCAAGGCGGCGCGGTGGTACAGGGTAAAACCTTTTCCCTGCAACTGAGCCTCAGCGCCTGGACGGACAGGGCCGCAACCTACGTGCGGGACGCCACCACCTGGGAGGTCAACGGGACGTTCGAGGCCCAGCGCAGCGGTCGTTACCGTGAACTGACCCTGCGCGCGCACTTCGCGCCGGTGGCGTGCACGCCGCAGTTGTCCAACGGCGGCCTGGTGGATTACGGCACCTTGCTGGCCAAGGACCTGAGCGTCACAAACGAAACCCCGTTGCCCACCCGCACCCTGCAAATGACCGTCAGTTGCGACGCGCCCGTGCCCTTCGCCTTGCGCATGCACGACAACCGTGAAGGCTCGGCCACCGGCGGCACCGACGAGACCGCATACGGCCTGGACCGCGACGGCAGCCAGAACAAGATCGGCCGCTTCTACGTGAACATCGACCCGGAAGACTTTTCCGCCGATGCCTACGGCGCGCTGTATCGCACCGACTCCACCAGCAACGGCGCCGCCTGGAGCAGCGCCAGTGCGCGGCAGATCCCCATCGCCGCCAACAGCTATATGGGCTTCACCCACCTGGCGGGCAGCACCCAAGGCCCGGTGGCGATCCAGCACCTGAGCGGCACGTTACGCATCAAGGCTTACCTGGCGCCGACCCAATCCCTGGATCTGCGTCAGGTGGTGCAGATCAACGGCTCCGGCACCCTCGAAATCATCTACCTCTAACTTCTGGAATTGACGCCATGAACGCTTATCCCATCGTTTTTTACAGCCTGCTGTTATTGACCGCCACGGCCCACACCCAGGCCGCCTCCAGCGTCGATCTGACGGTCAAAGGCGTGGTCACGCCCACCGCCTGCGACCCTCAGTTGTCCGGCGGCGGGCTGATCGACTACGGCAAGATGTCCCAGCAGGATCTGAACCTGGAGACCAGCACGCGGCTGCCGATCAAACACCTGCAAGTGAGCATCGCCTGCACGGCGCCAAGTCGTTTTGCGCTGCGCATGCGCGACAATCGCGAGGGCACCGCAACGGTCAACAGCGAGATTTACTACGGGCTCGGACTGGACAACAGCGGCAACCGGCTTGGGCTTTACTCGATGACCTTCGACCCCCGCAACACGCTGGTGGACAGCACCGTGACGGTGTACGGCACCGAGTCCACCACCGGCGGCCTGGCCTGGCGCACCGCCAACCTCAACCCCATTGATATCGGCGCCAATAGCTACCTGGGCTTTACCGCCAGGCAGGGCAGCACCGCCGGGCCTTCGGCGATCCAGGAGCTGATCAGCACGGTCAAGGTCCAAGCGGTGATCAACGCACGGCAGAACCTGGACCTGAGCACCGACACCCTGCTCGACGGCTCGGCGACTCTGGAAGTGATCTATCTCTAGCGTTTCTCGCTGGTGACCTGCACATAACGCGCACGCCCTGCGCCCAGGCCGGCAATGATCGCGCCCAGGCCGATCACCGCGAAAATCCAGCCGATGGCGCTCCAGCCGCCGGTCCAGTCGTGTACCAGGCCGACCGCAAACGGGCCGAGGGACGCCAGGGTATAGCCGAAACCCTGAGCCATGCTCGACAGGTTCGCGGCGACGTGGGCATCCCGCGAGCGCAGCACGATCAAGGTCAATGCCAGGCTGAAGGTGCCGCCCTGGCCCAGGCCGAGCAGGATCGCCCAGCCCCACAGACCGTCCAGCGGCGCATAGAGGCAACCGAACAACCCGCCGAGGGTCAGCAGCATCACCACCACGATCGCCAGGCGCTGGTCGCGGCCACGAGTGGCCAACCAGGGCGCGGCCAGCGAACTGATCAATTGCAGGATGATCGAGCCGGACAGCGCCAGCCCGGCCTCGGTTGCGCTGAGGCCGCGGCTGATCAGAATCGACGGCAGCCAGCCAAACACGATGTACGCCAAGGACGATTGCAGGCCCATGTACAACGTCACCTGCCAGGCCAACGGATCGCGTAACAAGCCTTTGACCTGATACGCGACGCGATGGGCGCCGTGTCGTTGCCCGACCTGGGGCCACCACACCAACGCCGCCACCACCGCCGGCACCATCCAGAAGCCCAGGCCCATGCTCCAGCGGTCGCCGAACACATGGCTCAGCGGCACTGTCGCCCCCGCCGCCAGCGCGGCGCCCAGGCACAACGCCATGGTGTACACGCCGGTCATGGCCCCGGCCTGGCGAGCGAAATCACGCTTGACGATGCCCGGCAGCAACACGCCGATAATGCCGATGCTCGCCCCGGCAATCAGGCTGCCGGCAAACAGCCCGACCTCACCGAATGCACTGCGCAGAATGATGCCACCGGCCAGTGTCAGCACGATCCCCAGCACCACGCGCTCGGCGCCGAATCGCCGCGCTAGAATCGGCGCCAATGGCGCAAACAGCCCCAGGCACAGCACGGGCAAAGTGGTCAGCAAACCGGCCTTGGCCGCCGACAAGCCCAGGCTGGCCGACACATCGCTGAGCAACGGCGCCATGCTCGACAACGCCGGGCGCAGGTTCAACGCCACCAGCACCAGGCCCAGCAGCAACAGCCACGGGCGGCTGACCTGCGGCGGGGTGTGCTGGACCTCGTCGTCATCGGCCTCGGCATCGATCAGCAGTTCTTCGAGTTCGGGTGTGCGTTGGGCTTCAGGGTTCATGGATCAACTGTCGGCAGAGGGATTTGGCGCGTTCCGGGTCTTGCTGCTCCACCGCTTCAAGCAAGGCGCTGTGCAGGTCGAACACCGCCTGGCGGCGTGGTGAAACACTGAGGGTCTGACGCAACTGGGCGCCGACGATGGCGGAAAAATACTGGTACAACTCGCTCAACGCCGGGTTGTGCGCGGCATCCACCAGGCGGGTGTGGAACACCAGATCGGCGTGGATATAGGCCTCCAGGTCACCGTGATACAGCGCGGCGCTGGTGCGCAGGGCTTGATGCAACCCCTGCAGGTCTTGCTCGGTACGGCGTTGCGCCGCAAGACCAATGGCCTCCACTTCGAGGATCTGCCGGGTCTCCTGCGCCTGCGCCAAGGTGCAGTGGGACAACGCACGCATCGCCCCCAAAGGGTCAGTCATCGAGCGCAGATAACTGCCGTCTCCCTGGCGGATCTCAATCAACCCGGAAAACGCCAGCACCCGCATGGCTTCACGCACGGTATTGCGGCTGATCCCCAGCTCGGCGGACAACTCCGGCTCGGTAGGCAAGCGCTCGCCGACAGCCCATACGCCCTGAGCGATGCGCAGGCGCAACTGTTCAAGGGCCTGGTCGACCAGCGAGCGTTTGATCAATGGGACGCTGTCTGTCATGGATTTCGCGCTTTCGTCCAATCATAGGATGAATTTTCCTACAGCCTATTAGGACTCAGCTACAAAGGCAACGCACTAGGGTTATCAGGCGGAAAACGAAGCAAGATTTTCGATTGGTAAAATTACCCTTAAAGGGTAATTATCAACTTAGGTGTCTTATGGAAAAGCACACACCTCATTACGATTTGGCTCAAGTCAAGCAAGAGGTCATCCGGCTAGGTGCGCGCGCTTTCACCGCCAGCGCGCGAGAGGGAGGGCGGCAGCTGGAGTTGAGCCTCGGTCAGATGCGACTTGCCGTTTGCGCTCTGGAAGCTCGAATGTTGTACAAGTCAATGACGACATACGCAGACCATCGGATATGCAGGACGTCTATCTGATCAAGATTTACGGCACGGAGATTTACATCAAAGTGACCTACCGTCCAAGCGGTGGGCCGCCGGTAATCTCCTTCAAGGAGAAAACTTCATGAGAACCCGACAATGCGTGAGCTGCGGCGCTGCTGAAGGCATGCAGCATTTCGAAGGTCGCACTTTCACGATCAATACCCGCGGCATGCTGCGCAAGATTCCTGATATCGCCGGCTGGGAATGCCAGGTCTGCCATGAAAGGGAGTTCGATATGGACACCGACAGTGCAGAGCGTTATTCCACTGCCAGTGATCAACTGTTGGTCGATGCGCGAAAAGTCATTGCCGCCGAAATAAAGCGAATTCGGCGCAAATTACATCTGACCCAAAAGGAGGCTGTGAGGCTGTTGATTGGCCGCGGCCACAACGCATTTTCCCGGTACGAAAGGGCCGAGGTGTTTCCACCTGAGCCATTACTCATCCTGATGCGCTTGTTGGATAAACATCCCCACCTGTTGGCGGAGATAGAGACGCTCAACGTTGGCGAAGATCTTAACCGGCTGCTCATCGCCAAAGACGCGCAACAGCTTTCAGCTCAGGCGTCCTGACACGGTCGACAGGCAAAAATAAACCCGGCGCCAAGGCCGGGTTTATCTTCAAGCATTACCGCAGGATCAATGCAGAATCTGGCTCAAGAACAACTTGGTTCGATCATTCTGCGGGTTGTCGAAGAAGTCATTCGGTGCCGCTTGTTCCACGATTTCGCCTTTGTCCATGAAGATCACGCGGTTGGCCACGGTGCGGGCAAAGCCCATTTCGTGGGTTACGCAGAGCATGGTCATGCCGTCTTCGGCCAGGCCGATCATGGTGTCGAGTACTTCTTTCACCATCTCTGGGTCCAGTGCCGAAGTCGGCTCATCGAACAGCATGATTTTCGGTTTCATGCACAGTGCCCGGGCAATCGCCACACGCTGTTGCTGGCCGCCGGACAACTGCCCCGGAAACTTGTGGGCCTGCTCCGGGATGCGCACGCGCTCCAGGTAGTGCATGGCGATTTCTTCGGCCTTGCGCTTGGGCATCTTGCGCACCCACATCGGCGCCAGCGTGCAGTTCTGCAGGATGGTCAGGTGCGGGAACAGGTTGAAGTGCTGGAACACCATGCCGACTTCGCGGCGGATTGCTTCGATCTGCTTGAGGTCGTTGGTCAGCTCCACGCCATCGACCACGATGCGGCCCTGCTGGTGCTCTTCCAGGCGGTTGAGGCAGCGGATGGTGGTGGACTTGCCGGAACCCGACGGGCCGCACAGCACGATACGCTCGCCCTGCTTGACGTTGAGGTTGATGTCTTTCAACACATGGAACTGGCCGTACCACTTGTTGACGCCCTGCATCTGGATAATGCCTTCAGGGCCCACAGGCTGTTTGATTGCTTCGCTCATCAAAAGAACTCCTAACGCTTGTGGCCTGTGTCGAGCTTGCGTTCCAGGTGCATGGAATAGCGCGACATACCAAAACAGAAAATCCAGAACACCAGGGCGGCGAACACGTAGCCTTCAGTGGCCATGCCCAGCCATTTAGGGTCGGCGGCGGCTTGCTTGACGCTGTTGAGCAGGTCGAACAGGCCGATGATGATCACCAGGCTGGTGTCCTTGAACAGCGCGATGAAGGTGTTGACGATCCCCGGAATCACCATCTTCAGGGCTTGCGGCAGAATCACCAGGCCCATGCTGCGCCAGTAGCCCAGGCCCATCGCTGCGGCCGCTTCGTACTGGCCTTTAGGGATGGCCTGCAAACCGCCACGCACCACTTCGGCCACATAGGCCGACTGGAACAGGATCACGCCGATCAGCGCCCGCAGCAACTTGTCGAAGTTCATGCCTTCGGGCAGGAACAACGGCAGCATTACCGAGGACATGAACAGCACGGTAATCAGCGGCACGCCGCGCCAGAATTCGATGAAGGTCACGCAGACCACACGAATCGCCGGCATGTTCGAACGCCGCCCCAAGGCCAGCACAATACCCAAGGGCAAGGCGCCGGCGATGCCGACGGTGGCGATGACCAGGGTCAGCATCAGGCCGCCCCATTGGCTGGTGGCCACGGTGGCCAGGCCAAATACACCGCCATGCAGCAGGAAGAAGGCGATGATCGGGTACAGCACCAGGAAGCTCAGCCCGTAGATTGCCTTGCGCGGGAAGCGCGAGATGAACAACGGTGCCACGCCGACGATGGCCAGCCACACGGTCAGGTCCACGCGCCAGCGCAGATCGCCGGGGTAGTAGCCATACATGAACTGCCCGAAACGCTGTTGGATGAACACCCAGCAGGCGCCCTCCTTCGTGCAGTCGGCGCGGGTGGTGCCAACCCAGTTAGCGTCCAGGATGGCCCAATGCAGGATCGGCGGCACCACCAGGTACACCAGGTAGATCGACAGCAGGGTCAGCAGTGTATTGAGCCAACTGGAAAACAGGTTGGCGCGCATCCATGCCATCGGCCCGAAGACTTTGCTCGGCGGCGGCATATCAGGTTTGAAAGTATGCGAACTCATGTGCGTTTCCTCACCGCTCGATCAGCGCAATGCGCTTGTTGTACCAGTTCATCAGCAGGGAAATGCTGATGCTGATCGCCAGGTACACGCTCATGGTGATGGCAATGACTTCGATCGCCTGGCCGGTCTGGTTGAGCACCGTGCCGGCAAACAGCGAAACCATTTCCGGGTAACCGATACCGGCGGCCAACGACGAGTTCTTCGCCAGGTTCAGGTATTGGCTGGTCAGCGGCGGAATGATCACCCGCAGGGCCTGCGGGATGATGACCTTGCGCAGCGTCGGACCGTTACGCAGGCCCAGGGAGCGAGCGGCTTCGGTCTGGCCATGGCTGACGGACTTGATGCCCGAGCGCACGATCTCGGCGATAAACGCTGCCGTGTACACCGTCAGTGCCAGGGTCAGCGCCAGCAGTTCGGGGATCAATACCCAGCCGCCGACAAAGTTGAAGCCTTGCAGCTTGGGCATTTCCCAGTGCAGCGGCACGCCGAAGATCAACGCGCACAGTGTCGGGATCACGATGAACAGCGCCAGGCCCGCCCAGAACTTATGGAACGGCACGCCCGTGGCTTCAAAGCGTTTATTGGCCCAGCGCGCCATCATCACGATTGCCACGATGGCCAGCACAATGCTCGCCAAGAACGGCCAGAAACCGTCAGCGGCCAGCGCCGCCGGCATGTTCAGGCCACGGCTACTGACAAAGAAGGTATCGCCGAAATTATGGCTGTTGCGCGGCCCTGGCATGGTCAGGAACACGGCGAAGTACCAGAACAGGATCTGCAACAACGGCGGGATGTTGCGGAAAACTTCCACGTATACCGTCGCCAGTTTGTTGATCATCCAGTTCGACGACAGGCGCGCCACGCCGATGATAAAGCCCAGCAAGGTGGCCAGAATCACGCCGATGAACGTCACCAGCAAGGTGTTGAGCAGGCCGATCACGAAGACCCGGGCGTAGCTGTCCGATTCGGTGTAATCGATCAAATGCTGCGCGATGCCGAAGCCGGCACTGCGTTCAAGAAAGTCGAAACCCGAGGTGATGCCCCGGTGCTGAAGGTTGGTCTGGGTATTGTTGAAGAGGTACCAGCCCAGCGAGACCACCGCCACAATCGTGATGATCTGGAAGAGCCACGCACGCACTTTGGGGTCGCTGAAGCTGAGCTTCTGCTTGGGTGCGCCGATTTGATTTTGCATGAAGTGCCCCGGAAAGAATGGAACAGAACATCACCCGGCGGTTGGCCCACCGGGTGACAGAACCATCAGCGATCAGCGCACAGGCGGTGCGTATTGAATGCCGCCGTTGTTCCACAGTGCGTTCAGGCCACGGTCGATTTCCAGCGGGGTGCTCTTGCCCAGGTTGCGCTCGAACACTTCACCGTAGTTACCGACTTGCTTGACGATCTGTACGACCCAGTCCTTCTTCACTTTCAGGTCTTTGCCGTATTCACCGTCGGCACCCAGCAGACGAGCTACGTCCGGGTTCTTGGTGGACTTGGCTTCAGCCTCGACGTTCTTGGAAGTGATACCGGCCTCTTCCGCGTTGAGCATGGCATAGCCTACCCAGCGCACGATGGCCAGCCACTCGTCGTCGCCGTTACGCACGACCGGGCCCAGTGGTTCCTTGGAAATGGTTTCCGGCAGTACCACGTAATCCTTCGGCGAGGCCAACTTGCTGCGCTGGGCGAACAGTTGGGACTTGTCGGAGGTCAGCACGTCGCAACGCCCGGATTCGAGCGACTTGGCGCTTTCGTCGGAGGTGTCGAAGGTGATCGGGGTGTATTTCAGACCGTTGCCACGGAAGTAGTCGGAAACGTTCAGCTCGGTGGTGGTACCGGCCTGGATGCAGATGGTTGCACCGTCCAGTTCCTTGGCGCTTTTGACGCCCAGCTTGTTGTTAACCAGGAAGCCGATGCCATCGTAATAGGTAATGAAACCCGGGAATTTCAGGCCCATGCCCGCATCGCGGGAGCTGGTCATGGTGGTGTTACGGGACAGAATGTCGACTTCGCCCGATTGCAGCGCGGTGAAACGCTCTTTGGCATTCAACTGGCTGAATTTGACCTTGGTGGCGTCACCGAAGACGGCAGCCGCCACAGCGCGGCATACGTCAGCGTCGATCCCCAGGATCTTGCCGCTGGCATCCGGTACCGAGAAACCCGGCAAGCCGTCACTCACGCCACACTGTACAAAGCCTTTCTTCTGCACAGCGTCCAGGGTTGCGCCGGCTTGGGCGAAACCGCTGACACCCAGTACAGCGGCCGCGCATACGATGGCCAGGGTGGATTTCAATACCTTCATTCAAACCTCCAGTTTTGCTCTTGTTGTGTCGGAGCTCGAATCCCAGCGCACCCTTATGAGGCGATATTGACCCGTGTTGGCTTTTTTTAGGGTCAAGCGGCATGGGACTGTCGCATTAATTCCAGCGGCTATCTCCCAAGCGGCACTCACTGATAGTGTTACCGACCGAGGATAGTTCTGACATCGACCTACACATAGCAAGCGCCGTACCAGAGTGACGGCTGAGTCGTTTCAGCCCAGGTTCAAGGGTAAAAGATTCAACGTTGCGACATCTTGTTAATAAATCAACCCACTGCGCACCGTTCCGACGCACCCAATCGGAGCGAGCGCACGTTTATGGAGCGAACATGACCGACCCCCTTATTCTGCAGCCCGCCAAGCCTGCCGATGCCTGTGTTATCTGGCTGCATGGCCTGGGTGCCGATCGCTATGACTTCATGCCCGTAGCCGAAGCCCTACAGGAAGATCTGCTGTCCACCCGATTCGTCTTGCCCCAGGCACCGATCCGTCCGGTAACGATCAACGGCGGTTACGAGATGCCCAGCTGGTACGACATAACGGCCATGAGCCCCGCCCGCTCCATCAGCCTGGAAGAGCTGGAAATTTCGGCGCAAACCGTAATGGATTTGATCGAAGCGCAAAAAAGAACCGGGATAGACGCGTCGCGAATTTTCCTCGCGGGGTTCTCCCAAGGCGGCGCCGTGGTTTACCACACCGCTTTTCTGAAGTGGCAGGGACCGCTGGGTGGCGTGATCGCCCTCTCCACCTATGCCCCCACGTTCAGCGATGAGCTGGAGTTATCCGCCAGTCAACAGCGCATTCCGACCCTTTGCCTGCACGGCCAGTACGACGACGTGGTGCAGAACGCCATGGGTCGTACAGCAATGGAGTACTTGAAGCACCATGGTGTCACCGTGACATGGCAGGAATACCCAATGGGACACGAAGTGTTACCTGAAGAGATACAAGACATTGGGCAATGGCTGAGCGACCGCCTGCGCTGAAACCCTCGCTTTATGTAGCCGTATGACAGACGCACTACGCCGCGCCCGAATCTTGCATTACACTGGCCGGCGTATATTCCTTAACCAATTAATGAGATCACCGTGCTCAAAGCACTCAAGAAGATGTTCGGCAAAAGCGAGGCTGAGCCGCTCGCGCCTGTTCCCAGCGCCCCTGTCCCGACGCCCGGCAGCCGCAATGACGGTCAACAGCCCGGCCGGACCGCACCTGTGGCCCCGCCCAGGAAGCCATCGGTGACCGCGCCCGAACAGACTGCACCGGCTGAGGCCACGCCAGCCCCGCAAGCCAAAGCACCGCGCCGTCAACGTGCGCCCAAACCGCCGGTCACCCCATGGAAACTCGAAGACTTCGTCGTCGAGCCCCAGGAAGGCAAGACCCGCTTCCATGACTTCAAGCTGGCTCCGGAACTGATGCACGCCATCCAGGACCTGGGCTTCCCGTACTGCACGCCGATCCAGGCGCAGGTGCTGGGCTTTACCCTGGCCGGCAAAGACGCCATCGGCCGCGCGCAGACCGGCACCGGCAAGACCGCCGCGTTCCTGATCTCGATCATTACCCAACTGCTGCAAACGCCGCCGCCCAAAGAACGTTACATGGGCGAACCGCGCGCGCTGATCATCGCGCCAACCCGCGAGTTGGTGGTACAGATCGCCAAGGACGCCGCCGACCTGACCAAGTACACCGGCCTCAACGTCATGACGTTCGTAGGCGGCATGGACTTCGACAAGCAGCTCAAGCACCTCGAAGCCCGCCACTGCGACATCCTGGTTGCCACTCCGGGTCGCCTGCTGGACTTCAACCAGCGCGGCGATGTGCACTTGGACATGGTCGAAGTGATGGTGCTGGACGAGGCCGACCGTATGCTCGACATGGGCTTTATCCCACAGGTACGCCAGATCATTCGCCAGACCCCGCCGAAAAGCGAGCGTCAGACCCTGCTGTTCTCCGCGACCTTCACCGAAGACGTGATGAACCTTGCCAAGCAATGGACCACCGACCCATCGATCGTGGAGATCGAAGCGGAAAACGTCGCCAGCGAAAACGTCGAGCAGCATATCTACGCCGTGGCCGGTGCCGACAAATACAAGCTGCTCTACAACCTGGTCAACGACAACGGTTGGGAGCGGGTGATGGTGTTCGCCAACCGCAAGGACGAAGTGCGCCGCATCGAAGAACGCCTGGTGCGTGACGGCGTAAACGCCGCGCAACTGTCCGGCGACGTGCCTCAGCACAAACGCATCAAGACCCTGGAAGGTTTCCGCGAAGGCAAGATTCGCGTGCTGGTGGCCACCGACGTGGCAGGCCGCGGGATTCACATCGACGGCATCAGCCATGTGATCAACTTCACTCTGCCGGAAGTGCCGGACGACTATGTACACCGCATCGGCCGTACTGGCCGCGCCGGAGCGGCGGGTGTGTCGATCAGCTTTGCCGGGGAAGATGACTCGTATCAGTTGCCGTCGATCGAAGCGCTGCTGGGGCGCAAGATCAGCTGCGAGACACCGCCGACGCATCTATTGCGGGCCGTAGAGCGCAAACGCCCGTAAGCTGAAATGCGATAAAAAGTGGGAGGGGGCTTGCCCCCGATAGCTATGGCACATTCAACACCTCTGTTGACTGACACACTGCTATCGGGGGCGAGCCCCCTCCCACATTTAATTTCAGCTGATTTTTGACCGTACTACTTCCAGCGATCCGCCGCAGTGTGGTCGCTGTCTCGCCCTTCCACCCAGCGCGCACCTTCCGGGGTGTTTTCCTTCTTCCAGAACGGCGCACGGGTCTTCAGATAGTCCATCACAAACGCACAGGCGTCGAACGCCGCCTGGCGATGTGCACTGGCGGCCGCGACGAACACAATCGGCTCGCCCGGCCCCAGGGCGCCGACGCGGTGCAGCACCTCCAGCTTGAGCAATGGCCAGCGCTGCTCGGCTTCGGCGGTGATCTTGGCCAGGGCCTTTTCGGTCATGCCCGGATAATGTTCGAGGAACATGCCAGACACATCGCGCCCATCGTTGAAGTCGCGCACGTAGCCAACAAAGCTCACCACCGCGCCCACGCCTACATTCGCGGCGTGCATGGCATTGACTTGCGCACCCGGATCAAAGGCCTCCACCTGCACACGAATGGCCACGTTCAGCCTCCGGTCACGGGCGGAAAAAACGCCACGTCATCACCGGCCAAGACCGGTTCGTCCAGATCACACAACTCCTCGTTGCGCGCGCACATCAGGCTCGCCTCGTTAAGTACGGCGAACTCGGGGTCGCTGGCCAAGGCCAGGCGCACGGCATCCACGGTGGCAAACTCGCCTTCCATCTCCAGCGAATCGAAGCCCACCGCCTCGGCGTAACGCGCAAAAAACAATACGTTGATGCTCATGCCTGGTCTGCCTTGAAATGCCCGCTCTTGCCGCCGAGTTTTTCCAGCAGGCGAATGTTTTCGATGGTCATGCCGCGATCCACCGCCTTACACATATCGTAAATGGTCAGTGCGGCGACGCTGGCGGCGGTCAACGCTTCCATCTCCACGCCGGTCTGCCCCGAGAGCTTGCAGCGCGCGACGATATGTACGGTATTTTCCCCTTCAGCGGCCAGCTCGACCTTGACGCCCGTCAGCATCAGCGGATGGCACAGGGGAATCAGATCACTGGTCTTTTTGGCCGCCTGGATCCCGGCGATACGGGCCACGGCGAACACGTCGCCCTTGGGGTGGGCACCGTCGACAATCATTTTGAGGGTCTCGGGCAGCATGCGCACCCGCGCTTCGGCCACCGCCTCACGGAACGTCACGGACTTGTCGGTGACGTCGACCATATGGGCGCGACCTTGGGAATCGAGATGAGTCAGCACGAGGCCTCCTTGAGGCAGCAAAAAAGCTAAAAGCTGCAAGCGGCAGGTCAAAAGCTCACCGGACCCACTTGCAGCTTGTAGCTTAAAGCTTGCGACTCAGAGATGCGACTCTGCGTATTCCGCCAGAATCGAGCGAGGCACCCCTTGCAGCGCGATATGCACGCCGTTCGGGAAATCCTTGAAGCGTTCGGTCAGGTAGGTCAGCCCGGAACTGGTCGCGGACAGGTAAGGGGTGTCGATCTGTGCCAGGTTGCCCAGGCACACCACTTTGGAACCGGCGCCGGCACGGGTGATGATGGTTTTCATCTGGTGCGGCGTGAGGTTCTGGCATTCGTCGATCAGGATCAGGCTCTGCTGGAAGCTGCGACCTCGGATGTAGTTGAGGGATTTGAACTGCAACGGCACTTTGCTGAGGATGTAGTCGACGCTGCCATGGGTGTTTTCGTCATCCATGTGCAAGGCTTCGAGGTTGTCGGTGATCGCCCCCAGCCACGGTTCCATTTTTTCCGCTTCGGTGCCGGGCAGGAAGCCGATTTCCTGGTCCAGGCCCTGCACGCTGCGGGTGGCGATGATGCGGCGATAGCGCTTGGTGACCATGGTCTGTTCGATGGCGGCCGCCAGGGCCAGGATGGTTTTACCGGAACCGGCGGCACCGGTCAGGTTCACCAGATGGATATCCGGATCCAACAGCGCATACAGCGCCAGGCTTTGGTAGATATCACGCGGTTTCAGGCCCCAGGCTTCCTGGTGCAACAGGGGTTCCTGATGCAGGTCGAGGATCAGCAGCTTGTCGACCTGGATCTCTTTGATCCAGCCCACGAAGCCCTGTTCGTCGATGATGAATTCATTGAAATGCACCGCCGGCAGGTTGTCGATCAGTTGTACCTGATGCCAGGTGCGGCCATGGTCCTGACGGGTTTCCACCTTGCTGACACGGTCCCAGAACGAACCGGTCATGGTGTGATACCCACGGGATAGCATCGAAACGTCGTCGACCAGTTGGTCGGTGCTGTAGTCCTCGGCCGCGATCCCACATGCGCGAGCCTTGAGGCGCATATTGATGTCTTTGGTCACCAGCACCAGACGCAGGTCCTTGTCACGCGCGTGCAGGTCGATCAATTGGTTGATGATTTTGTTGTCGTTCAGGTTTTCCGGCAGCAGGCTGTTGGGCTCGCTGCGCTTGCTCATCAGAATCGACAGCAAGCCCTTGGGTCCGCTCTTGCCGCGCTGGATCGGCACACCGACTTCAACATCTTCAGGCGAGGCCTCGCCCAGGGTCTTGTCGATCAGGCGGATGGCCTGGCGACATTCGGCGGCAACGCTGTGGTGGCCGCTTTTGAGTTTGTCGAGCTCCTCAAGCACGATCATCGGGATGGCGACGTGGTGTTCTTCGAAATTGAGCAGTGCGTTTGGATCGTGGATCAATACATTCGTATCAAGCACATAAAGGATTGGCTGGTCGGAAGAAGGGTTACGTCCATGATCATCCATACTCGGTCACCTTTTGTGGGAGCCAGTCGACGCAATACCTGGGCGGTGCTGCGCCTCGATTCGACCACCGAATGCACCTGAGTGACGTCAAGTGCATGCCCACATGAGGAGTCTTGGAAGACGCCACCTGTGCTGCAGGTTTCGGCGATCTGACTTCGTAATACCGCAAAACGTGTGACAGGAAAAAGCACTTTGACGCTTTTTTGAAGTTTATTTTTCAGGATGACGAATAGCACTAGCCGAGTGCCAGCTGCGCCGTTAAAGTCGGAAGTCCGCCTGCATCGAAATGTCGCACAAAATCACCCCGAAACTTGCGCAAACCCAACAGGGCCGGGCACTTCATCGAAACGCTTCGCGACAGTCCTGCCAACCCAGGCCGCTCTGCGCGGTCGCCTGCAGCAACCACGGCAATGCCACCCGCGCCTTGTCCTGAGTGTCGTGAAACACAATCACGCCTTTGCGCCATAACAGCATCAGCGTGAGCACGCGCTGCGCCGATTCTTCAGCCTTGAGCTTGCCCGGCTCGTCCTGGGAATCGATGTCCCACAACGCCACCTGCAAGCCCTGTGATTGGAAAAACCCCTGGCTGTCCGCGCGGCGCTGGCCATAGGGTGGGCGAAACAGCGGCAGGTAGTTTTCCGGCATCAGGTTCTGCACCAGCGCAGCGCTGCGGGTGATCGAGCTTTGCCAGTCCACCCAATGGCTATGGGAACGGTACTGCCAGCCCTGGGTGCCCACACACTGGCCTTGGTACAGCGCCTGCACGTCGGCGGCGGAGCTGCGCTCCACGCGGGTTTGCAGGCTGCTACCGAGGACAAAGAACACCCCGTTCATCTTCTGTTTGCGCAGATAGTCGGCCAGCCAATCGGTGTTGCCGCTGACGGGCGCGGGGCCGCCGTCGAAGGTCAGCAGGAACAGGCGGTCATTGAATTCATCGCCATTGCGTTCATGGTCGCCGAACCGCGCAACCTCGCTGCTGATCTGCGGAAACAGCGCGGCCTTGCGCAGCAGTTCGTCCAGGTAGCGCTCATGGAAGGCATGGCTGGGGGCGGCCCAATCTATATAGAAGGAGCTTTCGCTGATCTGGAACTTGCCGGCCTCCTCGCGAAGGTCGTCCATGTTTTCCACCAGGTAGCAGAACGACGCATCCACCTCGCAACTCTGCTGGGCGACGCTGTAGTTCTCCAGCAAGCGTTGCCACAGCTCACGGCGCAGGTCGTTGATGGCCGCCAGGTTGATGATCTTCAATCCCAGGCGTTGTTTAAGAGCCGCTTCATCCTGGGACTCGCTGGCCAGCAGGCTGTGGGCGAACATCAGGATTTCGGCGCGCGAGCCCACATCGAACAGCGCCGGCGTGCTGAGCTTTTCGGGCCAGATGCCACGGTCCAGGCTGGCCACGTCCACCGGCGCGGCCTGGGCGCTTAGGCACAACAGACAAGCGGACAATAAAAGCGCTATTCGCACACAGGGTCTCCCTCTCCAGAACTACCGGCCATCATAGCGGATCGCGCCTATCGCCATCATAGGTGGAGTCAAATCGCCCCAGCCCCTAGAATCGCGCCCACGATTACAGGAGCCAACTTCATGCTGATGGTGATTTCCCCCGCCAAAACCCTCGATTTCGAGTCAAAGCCGGTCACTGCGCGCTTCACCCAGCCGCAGTACCTGGATCACTCACAGGAACTGATCGAGCAACTGCGCGAATTCAGCCCGGCGCAGATCAGCGAATTGATGCACGTCTCCGACAAGATCGGCGGCCTGAATGCCGCGCGCTTTGGCAGTTGGACGCCCGCCTTCACCCCCGAAAACGCCAAGCAGGCCCTGCTGGCCTTCAAGGGCGACGTGTATACCGGCTTGAACGCGGAAACGTTCAGCGACGCCGATTTCAGCTACGCCCAGGACCACCTGCGCATGCTCTCAGGCCTGTATGGCCTGCTGCGCCCGCTGGACCTGATGATGCCGTATCGTCTGGAAATGGGCACCAAACTGGCCAACGCCCGTGGCAAGGACCTGTACGCCTTCTGGGGCGCACGCATCAGCGAATGGCTCAACGAAGCCCTGGCCGCCCAAGGTGACGATGTGCTACTCAACCTAGCGTCCAACGAGTACTTTTCGGCAGTCAAACGCACGGCCCTGAACGCGCGGATCATCAACACCGAGTTCAAGGACCTGAAAAACGGCCAGTACAAAATCATCAGTTTCTACGCAAAAAAGGCGCGCGGCATGATGAGCCGTTTTGTGATCGAAGAACGCATCAATGACCCCGAAAAGCTCAAGGGGTTTGATGTGCAAGGCTACCGCTTCAATGCGGAGCAGTCTAAGCCGGACAACCTGGTGTTTCTGCGCGACCACGCACCGGAATAAGGCCGTACCCGCCTCTCTCAGACAAAAAAATGCAGATGTGGGAGGGGGCTTGCCCCCGATGGCAGCGCATCAGTCGATACATAAATTGACTGACACAACGCAATCGGGGGCAGGTGCCTCCCACCTATCTGTTTGCACTGCAGATCAAAAATCGTCATTTATTTGACGTCAAAAAATATCACGACACAACCCTATCAATAGTTTCACTCGACATTCATCGTTTTTTTTCGTAGTGGCACCGGTTTTTTTTCACACTAGTGGCACAAAACTATCCCCACGCGCCAACTCCCCACAACTACTGGCCCAAATAGCAAGTGCTATCAATATAGTACTAGTGCCATCTCCTCTCGTATTTCAAGAAATTTCTGGAAACAGGATGAGCGGCTAGGAACTTCATCCTAAAGCGCCGCTCATACCACCGGTAACGAAATTCTCGGTTTCTGTAAGAGATGACTTACATGGCGACCAACGGAAGTAGCGAAGTTGTCATATTCAACTTCGACTCATGGGTCATATTACCAACTGATTAGTTAAAGGCGGCGATAAGGAATTATTGCCACAAACTATAAGGCCAAGGTCGTGCTTACCCCAATGGGTCAGTGATACATCCCAAGGCTTTGATATTTAAAGGCTTATTGCCCCTATCAAAGCTCTGCGGCACTGGCGCCATGCCCTTCTCCCAGGAA
The DNA here is from genome assembly GCF_042610415.1 of Pseudomonas sp. MD330_10. Taxonomy (NCBI): domain Bacteria; kingdom Pseudomonadati; phylum Pseudomonadota; class Gammaproteobacteria; order Pseudomonadales; family Pseudomonadaceae; genus Pseudomonas; species Pseudomonas sp. MD330_10. The sequence continues at coordinate 186,831 of NZ_JBHGZU010000004.1, read as the reverse complement.
GGCTGGCTGCATTTGAGGGCAGGCCCCAATAACAAGGCCACGTTGCGCACAACTTGAGTGCAATTGTTAGACACTCACTATTTAACATGCCTGTACACGGTAAGTCGGCGTCTATTCGCCTAACTTTCGTGGAAACAGTGACGCTTGCAAACATGAACTCCGGCCATCTATTGGCATGATTAACACCGTCTTCAATGACAATGAGGTAAATGCGATGCGCATCAGCATATTTGGTTTGGGTTACGTTGGCGCAGTCTGTGCCGGTTGCCTGTCTGCCCGTGGCCACGAAGTGGTCGGCGTGGACATCTCCAAGGAAAAGATCGACCTGATCAACGCTGGCAAATCGCCAATCGTTGAACCGGGTCTGGGCGAACTGTTGAGCCAGGGTATCCAAACGGGTCGACTGCGCGGCACCACCAACTTCGCCGAAGCCATCCGCGATACCGACCTGTCGATGATTTGCGTCGGCACGCCGAGCAAGAAAAACGGCGACCTGGAACTCAACTACATCGAATCGGTATGCCGCGAGATCGGTTTTGTCCTGCGTGACAAGACCACCCGCCACACCATCGTGGTGCGCAGCACCGTGTTGCCGGGCACCGTCGCTAACGTGGTGATTCCAATCCTCGAAGACTGCTCCGGCAAGAAAGCAGGCGTCGATTTCGGCGTCGCGGTCAACCCGGAATTCCTGCGCGAATCCACCGCCATCGCCGACTACGACCTGCCACCGATGACCGTCATCGGCGAATTCGACACAGCCTCCGGCGATGTCCTGCAGTCGCTGTACGAAGAACTCGACGCACCGATCATCCGCAAGGACATCGCCGTCGCCGAGATGATCAAGTACACCTGCAACGTGTGGCACGCTACCAAAGTCACCTTCGCCAACGAAATCGGCAACATCGCCAAAGCGGTCGGTGTCGACGGTCGCGAAGTGATGGAAGTGGTCTGCCAGGACAAGACCCTCAACCTGTCCCAGTACTACATGCGCCCAGGTTTCGCCTTCGGCGGCTCGTGCCTGCCAAAAGATGTTCGCGCCCTGACTTACCGCGCCGGCTCCCTGGACGTGGAAGCACCGCTGCTCAACTCCCTGATGCGCAGCAACGAGTCCCAGGTGCAGAACGCCTTCGACATCGTCTCCAGCCACGACAAACGCAAAGTCGCCCTGCTGGGCCTGAGCTTCAAGGCCGGTACCGATGACCTGCGTGAAAGCCCGCTGGTCGAGCTGGCCGAGATGCTGATCGGCAAGGGCTACGACCTGAGCATCTACGACAGCAACGTCGAATACGCGCGTGTTCACGGCGCCAACAAGGATTACATCGAAGGCAAGATCCCACACGTGTCGTCCCTGCTCAACTCGGACTTCGACGATGTGATCAACAACTCCGACGTGATCATCCTGGGCAACCGCGACGAGAAGTTCCGCTCCCTGGCCCATAACGCGCCGGAAGGTAAGCAAGTGGTCGATCTGGTGGGCTTCATGTCCAAGGCCACCAGCGCGAGCGGCCGTACTGAAGGCATTTGCTGGTAACAGCAACGGCAAGTTTCAAGCTGCAAGCGTCCTTATCCCCAGCGCTTGCAGCTTGAAGCCTTCTTCACCTTCGGATGACGCTTATGTCCACGCTAAAACACGTACTCCTCCAATCCGCCGGCTGGCTGTTGTTTCTGAGCCTGCTGATGGGACTCGCCCTGCTGTTGCCGGCGAGTACGTTCGACTCCGAGTCGAAGAATTTTATTTTCCTGATTGGCGCCGTCGGTATCTGGCGCTACTCGATGGGCGCTACGCATTTCTTTCGCGGCATGCTGTTCCTGTATGTGGTCTACCCGCACCTGCGCCGCAAAGTCCGCAAGCTGGGCAAGGCTGCCGACCCGTCCCATGTGTTTCTGATGGTCACCAGTTTCCGCATCGATGCCCTGACCACTGCCCAGGTGTACAGCTCGGTGATCCGTGAAGCGATCGACTGTGGCTTCCCGACCACCGTGGTCTGCTCCCTGGTGGAAATGTCCGATGAGCTGCTGGTCAAGAGCTTGTGGGAAAAGATGAACCCACCAGAACACGTCAAGCTCGACTTCGTGCGTATCGCCGGCACCGGCAAGCGCGACGGCCTGGCCTTCGGTTTCCGTGCTATTTCGCGTCACTTGCCGGATGACCGCGCGGTCGTGGCGGTGATCGACGGCGACACCGTGCTCGCCGAAGGCGTTGTACGCAAGACCGTGCCGTGGTTCCAGCTGTTCGGCAACGTCGGCGGCCTGACCACCAACGAGTTCTGCGAAGTGCGCGGCGGTTACATCATGAGCGAGTGGCACAAGCTGCGCTTCGCCCAACGCCACATCAACATGTGTTCCATGGCCCTGTCCAAGCGCGTACTGACCATGACCGGTCGTATGTCGGTATTCCGCGCCAGCGTGGTCACCGACCCGGGCTTTATTGCTGACGTGGAAAGCGACTCGCTGCAACACTGGCGCCTGGGCCGCTTCAAGTTCCTCACCGGTGATGACAAGTCCAGCTGGTTCAGCCTGATGCGCTTGGGCTACGACACGTTCTACGTGCCGGATGCCGCGATCAACACCGTGGAACACCCGCCGGAAAAGAGCTTTATCAAGGCCAGCCGCAAGCTGATGTTCCGCTGGTACGGCAACAACCTGCGTCAGAACTCCCGTGCCCTGGGCCTGGGTGTGCGTCGCCTGGGTCTGTTCACCAGCATCGTGTTGTTCGATCAGCGCGTGTCGATGTGGACTTCGCTGCTCGGCCTGACCGTGGCAATCATCGCCACCTTCAAGTACGGCGGCGCATTCATCCTCGCGTACCTGCTGTGGATCGGCATCACCCGCCTGATCCTGACCCTGCTGCTGTCGTGCTCCGGCCACAAGATCGGCCCGGCCTACCCGCTGATTCTCTATTACAACCAGATCATGGGCGCGTTGGTGAAGATCTACGTGTTCTTCCGCCTTGATCAACAGTCCTGGACCCGCCAGGACACCAAACTGACCCGCGATTTGGCCAGCTTTCAACGTTGGTTCAACACCTGGTCGTCTCGGACCATGACCTTCTCCGCCGGCAGCATTTTCGTCGCCGTGTTGCTGATGATGGTCTGACCCAGCCAAGCCTGAATTAACCTAGGAATTACACCGTCATGAACAGCCAAGTAAACGCCAACGTTGTCCACGAATCCGAAGCCCAGCGTCAGCACGCCCGGGTCAAAATCCCGGCCAAGCTGCGCTTTTTCAACACTGACCGCAGCCAGACCGAAGCACGGGTGATCGACCTGTCCGCCGGCGGCCTGGCGTTCACCGCCACCCAGCCGCTGAACGTGGGTGAAGTGCACAAGGGTCGTCTGCAATTCGTCATCGATAACCTTGGCTTGGCCATGGACGTCGAGCTGCAGATTCGCTCCTACGACCGCCAGACCGGCCGCACCGGTTGCCAGTTCCAGAACCTCGACGCCCAGGATATTTCCACCCTGCGCCACCTGATCACCTCGCACCTGTCCGGTGACATCGTGACCATGGGCGACGTGCTGGCGACTCTGCAGCGCGACAACTTCACCAAGGCGCGCAAGGTCAAGGACGGCGGCAGCAACATGAGCGCCTTCGGTCGCTTGCGTGCCGTGACCTTCAGCCTGGCGATCTTCCTGGTGGGCTTGGCAGCGTTCGGGTTCGTCTTCAAGTCGATCTACAGCATGTACTTTGTCAGCCACGCCCAGGCCGGCCTGGTCAGCGTACCGGGCATGAACGTGACCATGCCGCGCGACGGCACCGTGCAGAGCCTGCTCAAAGGTGATGCGGTCGCCGCCAAGGGCGCGCCGCTGGCCACCTTCAGCACCAGCATGCTCGATGTGCTCAAAGGCCACCTCGACGAAGACCAACTGCAACCGGCCAAAGTCGAAGAGCTGTTCGGCAAGCAAATGACCGGCACCCTGACTTCGCCCTGCGATTGCGTGGTGGCGCAGCAACTGGTCGCCGACGGCCAATACGCCAGCAAGGGCGACGTGATCTTCCAACTGGTTCCACGCGGCAGCGAAGCCAACGTCGAAGCGCGCTTCACCTATCGCCAGTTCGCCGACGTGCGCCCAGGTACACCGGTGAGCTTCCAGGTCGCCGACGAAGAACAGACCCGCACCGGCACCATCGTCAGCAGCACCAGCCTGAACAGCGCCGACCTGTCCTCCGACATCCGCGTGCAGATCAAGCCTGATGCCCCGCTGGACAGCACCTACGCCGGCCGCCCGGTGGAAGTGATCAGCGACCGCGGCCCATCGCTGAACTGGCTGATCGACAAAGCCATGGCTCACGGTCTGTAAGCGAGGACATGCCTGTGAACCTTATCTCGACAACAACACTGGCCCCTGTGGGAGCCGGGCTTGCCCGCGATGCTGGCGACTCGGTTTACCAGGCTGACCGCGCCGATACGCTCGCAGGCAAGCCATCTCCCGCACAGCGCAAATCCCACTTCGCCTCGGCCTACTGTGCGCTGGCCCTGGCCATCTCGCTGGCCGGTTGCGTCGGCCTGCCCGACCAACGCCTGGCCAATGAAGCGCTCAAGCGCGGCGACACCGTCACCGCGCAGCAGAACTACCAGCAACTGGCCGACCTGGGTTACAGCGAGGCCCAAGTGGGCCTGGCCGATATCCAGGTTGGCACTCGTGACCCGGCGCAGATCAAACAGGCCGAGGCCACGTACCGCGCCGCAGCGGATACTTCGCCCCGCGCCCAGGCGCGCCTGGGTCGCCTGCTGGTGGCCAAGCCCGGCGCCACCGAGGCCGAGCACCACGAAGCCGAAACCCTGCTGAAAAAAGCCTTTGCCAATGGCGAAGGCAACACCCTGATTCCACTGGCGATGCTGTACCTGCAATACCCTCACAGCTTTCCCAATGTGAATGCCCAGCAGCAGATCAGTCAGTGGCAGGCGGCGGGTTATCCGGAAGCGGGCCTGGCCCAGGTGCTGCTGTATCGCACCCAGAACACCTACGATCAGCATCTGGATGATGTGGAGCGCATCTGCAAAGCCGCGCTGAACACCACCGATATTTGCTACGTCGAACTGGCTACGGTCTATCAGAAGAAAGCCGAGCCAGAAAAACAAGCCGAACTGCTCAAGCAGATGGAAGCCGGCTACAGCCGTGGCACCGTCACCGCTCAACGGGTCGATAGCGTTGCCCGCGTATTGGGTGATGCCTCCCTGGGCAAGACCGACGAAAAGACGGCCCAGGCGCTGCTGGAAAAAATCGCCCCCGGCTACCCGGCGTCCTGGGTCAGCCTGGCGCAACTGCTCTACGACTTCCCCGAACTGGGCGACGTCGACCAAATGATGAAGTACCTGGACAACGGCCGCGCCGCCGACCAGCCGCGCGCTGAACTGTTGCTCGGCAAACTCTACTACGAGGGCAAGTGGGTGCCGGCCGATGCCAAGGCCGCCGAAGCGCATTTCGAAAAAGCCGTTGGCAAAGAAGTGGCCGCCGATTACTACCTCGGCCAGATCTATCGCCGTGGCTACCTGGGCAAGGTCTACCCGCAAAAGGCCCTGGACCACTTGCTGACCGCTGCGCGCAACGGCCAGAACAGCGCCGATTTCGCCATCGCCCAATTGTTTTCCCAAGGCAAGGGCACCAAGCCCGACCCCGTCAATGCCTATGTCTTCAGCCAGTTGGCCAAGGCCCAGGACACGCCGGAGGCCAATGACCTGGCCGCCCAGCTCGAAGCCCCGCTGACTCCGGAACAACGCGCCCAAGGCCAACGCCTGGTGCAACAGGAGCTGGCCGCGCGCGGCACCCTGGCCCAAAGCACGCTGCAACTGCACGCCCTGCAAGAAGAAGACGGCGAGGAATCCCTATGAAGCTCAACCCATTCGTCAAGGCCGGTATTGGCCTGACCTTCGCCCTGCTGTGGTCGTGCCCGACCCTGGCCGCGCTGACCGAAGCCAAAAATTTCGGCCTGGAAGTCAAAGCAACCGCGCAATCCGAAGACGACCGCGACCTGGGCACCCAGAAAGGCGGCGACGTCAACGGCGTCGGCCTGGACCTGCGCCCGTGGATCTACGGCGAAAGCGGCAACTGGAGCGCCTACGCCATGGGCCAGGCGGTGGTGTCCAGCGACATTATCGAGACCGACACCCTGCAACAGTCGGCCGATGACGCAGACCAGCCCACCACCAATGACGACCGCAAAGCCAAGAAAAACTACTTGGCGATGCGTGAGTTCTGGGTGGGCTACAGCGGCTTCACGCCCTACCCCGGCGAGATCCTCAAGTTCGGCCGCCAGCGCCTGCGCAACGACGACGGCCAATGGCGCGACACCAACATCGAAGCGCTGAACTGGACCTTCGACACCACTTTGCTCAAAGCCAATGTGGGCGCCGCCGAACGCTTCAGCGAATACCGCACCGACCTCAAGGAACTGTCGCCCAAGGACAAGGACCGCCAGCACTTCTACGCCGACGCTTCCTACCAGTGGATGCCGGGCCAGTGGATCGGCCTGCGCGGCCATCACACCCATGACGACGGCAAGCTGGATTACCCCGAACCGGGCGTGCCCACCGACTCGTTGGATAAGCGCGAGAACGGCGACCTGACCTGGCTCGGCATCGAAGCCAACAGCGACGCCTACAACTGGCGCAACACCAACACCGTCAACTACTGGGCCAGCGTCACCGGTATGCAGGGCGACCGCGACACGGTCAACGCCCTCAAAGCAGACGGCAGCCGCCCGGACCAGGCCAAGCGCAGCGATAAAGTGAACGGCTGGGCCACCGACCTGGGTATCCGCCTGCGTCTCGACCCGCAGTGGCAAGTGGGTGCGGCCTATGCCCGCGCCAGCGCCGAATACGAACAGAACGGCCTGCAGAGCAACCGTTCGAACTGGACCGGCACCCAATCCCGTGTGCATCGCTTCGGCGAAGCGTTTCGCGGCGAAATGAACAACATGCAGTCCATGAGCCTGTTCGGCTCCTGGCAACTGCGTGAGGACTATGACGCCAGCCTGGTGTACCACAAGTTCTGGCGCGTGGACGGCAACAAGCCGGTGGGCAGCAACGGTATCGACGCGGTGCAGAACAACACCGACGACGTGACCGGCGCGATCCTCTCCAGCACGTCCCTGCCGCTGGAAGACGGTAAGAAAGACCTGGGTCAGGAGATGGACCTGGTGGTCACCAAGTACTTCAAGACCGGCTTGCTGCCGGCCGCGCTCAGCCAGTCGATCGACGAGCCGTCGGCGTTGGTGCGTTTGCGTGCGGGTGTGTTCAAACCGGGTGACGCCTACGGCAGCCAGGTCGACTCGTACATGCATCGCGCGTTTGTCGACGTGATCTGGAAATTCTGATGGGAGCCTGCGCAATGAATGCTCAAAGCCTACTCGTCGCGGCAATGCTGGTGGCCAGTACCACCGCGTTTGCCGATACGACGGCCAAGGCGCCGACCATCGCCAAGGAACTGCAACAGGCCAAGACCTACACCATTTCCAGCCCGCCGACCGCGCCGCTGGAAATGGCCAAGCCGGCCCTGCCCGACCTGTCGGGCTACACCGCCGCGGCCATGGAAAAAAAGATCGTACGCACCAAGCCGGGCAAAATCAGCATCCGTCGCATGATGCAGGAAGACGCGCTCAAGGACTTTATCGGCGGCGATAACAAGATGGCCGAATGGGTGGTGCGCCAGCATGGCATTCCCCAGGCGATCTTTATCGACGACGGCTACATGAACCTCAAGGACCTGCTGGGCAAAGTGCCCAAGCAGTACCTGAGCGAGACATCGCCGGGCGTGTTCCTGGCCAAGTTGCCGATCGTGGTCGGGCGCAAGGGCATCCTCGAAATCGACAAGCGCACCCAAGAGCTGCGCCTGTCCCAGGAAGCCGGTTCGTTCCTGATCAACGACGGCCAGCTGTTTGTGCGCGACACCAAAATCACCGGTTGGAGCGAAAAGGCCAATGGGCCGGCGCTGTTCAAGTCGCCCAAGGAATTCCGCCCGTTCCTGCTGGCCTGGGGCGGCACCGAGACCTACGTCGCCAACAGCAAAATGGCCAGTTTCGGCTACGCCAACAGTAAGTCGTACGGGGTGAGTATTTCCCAGTACACGCCGAATATGGCCAAGGTACTCAAGCGCCCTGAGCCGACCGGCTGGATCATTGATTCAGAGTTCTCGGACATGTGGTACGGCTTCTACTGCTACGAGACCACCGGCTTCGTGATCAAGGGCAATACCTACAAAGACAACATCGTCTACGGCATTGACCCCCACGACCGTTCCCACGGCCTGATCATTGCGGACAACACCGTCTACGGCACCAAGAAGAAGCACGGCATCATCATTTCCCGGGAAGTGAACGACAGCTTCATCTTCAACAACCGCAGCTACGACAACAAACTCTCGGGCCTGGTGATCGACCGTAACAGCGTCAACAACCTGATCGCCGACAACGAGATCTACCGCAACCACACCGACGGCATCACCCTCTATGAGAGCGGCGACAACCTGCTGTGGGGCAACAAGGTGATCAGCAACCGCCGCCACGGCATCCGCGTGCGTAACAGCGTAAACATCAAGCTGTACGAAAACGTCGCGATGGCCAACGGTTTGACCGGCGTCTACGGCCACATCAAGGACTTGACCGACACCGACCGCGACATCGCCCTCGACCCGTTCGACGCCAAGGTTTCCCTGATCGTGGTCGGCGGTGAACTGGCGGGGAACGGCAGCGGGCCGCTGTCCATCGACTCGCCGTTGAGTATCGAGCTGTATCGCGTGTCGATGCTGGCGCCGACCAAATCCAGCGGTATCAGCTTCTCCGGCGTCCTCGGCGATCGCCAGGAAGAAATTCTCGACCTGCTGGTGCGCCAGCAGAAAGCCGTGCTGATCGACCCTGTCGAACGCCAGACCGAAATGCAGGACTGAGGATGACCCTTATGCACCCACACATGATCAAACTGCTGAGCCTCTCGGGTCTGACCCTCGGCCTGCTCGCGGCCAGCCAAGGCGTGCGCGCCGACGAAGTCAAGGCACCGACCTTTACCGCCGAACCGTGCTGCAGCCTGTGCCCGGCCGCCCACGACGCGAAGAACTACACCACGCGCTACCAGCAGAACTTCACCACCCTGGTGCAAGCCCAGGGCGACTGGCTGTTCCGTACCCAGGAAGACCTGCGCACCGAGTTCGACACCACCCCGGCCGGCTACAAGCGCATGCAGCAGTTGCATGACGCGTTCAAAAGCAAAGGCGTGGAACTGGTGGTGGTCTACCAGCCGACCCGTGGCCTGGTGAACCGCAACAAGCTCAATCCCGCAGAGAAAGCCTCGTACGACTTCGACAAGGCCCTGACCAACTACAAGACCATGCTCGGCCGTTTCGCCAAGATGGGTTACGTGGTGCCGGACCTGTCGCCGCTGACCAACGAGCAGTTGCCCGACGAACTACCGGCCCACGATTTCTACTTCCGTGGCGACCAACACTGGACCCCATACGGCGCCCAGCGCACCGCGAAAATCGTCGCGGCCAAGGTCAAGCAAATGCCGGAATTCGCCGATATTCCCAAGCGTGAATTCGAAACCAAGCGCTCCGGGCGCATGGGCAAGACCGGCACCCTGCACAACATGGCCGGGCAACTGTGCGGCACCAGCTACGCGATCCAGTACATGGACCAGTTCACCACCGAGCCTAAGGGCGAAGCGGGCGACGGCGACCTGTTCGGCGATTCCGGCAACCCGCAGATCACCTTGGTGGGTACCAGCCATAGCGGCAAGAACTACAACTTCGCCGGGTTCCTGGAAGAAGAAATCGGCGCCGACATCCTCAACGTCGCCTTCCCCGGCGGCGGCCTGGAAGGCTCGATGCTGCAGTACCTGGGCAGCGACGAGTTCCAGAAAAGCCCGCCGAAGATCCTGATCTGGGAATTCTCGCCGCTGTATCGCCTCGACCAGGAGACCATCTACCGCCAAATGATGTCGCTGCTGGACAACGGCTGCGAAGGCAAGCCCGCGCAGATGAGCGCCAGCGCCACCTTGAAACCGGGCAAGAACGAATTGCTGGTCAACAGTTCGAACAAAGACCTGCGCAACGCCAACCATCAGGTCGACATCCGCTTCGCCGACACCTCGGTGAAAACCCTGCAAGCCACCCTCTGGTACATGAACGGGCGCCACGAGGACATCAAGATCGAGAAACCCGAAACATCCGATACAGACGGGCGTTTCGCCTTTGAACTGCGCACCGACGAAGACTGGGCCTCGCAGAACTTGCTGGCCGTGGAAGTGCAAGGCCCGGAAAAGGGCACTGCCGCGCAGAAGGTCGAAGCGAAAATTTGCACACGCAACGTATTCCCAAGCGGTGGTCAACAGACCGCCCAACTCGGGAAGTGAGGTTACTTATGCAAAAGCTGATGCTCCCTACCCTGCTGGGCCTGGCGATGTTCGCCGGCTCCGTCAACGCCGCCGCGCCGCTGCGTCCGCCCCAGGGCTATTTCGCACCGATCGAAGCGTTCAAGACCGGCGACTTCAAGGAAAACTGCGACACCATGCCCACGCCCTACACCGGGCCGCTGCAATTTCGCAGCAAGTACGAAGGTTCGGACAAGGCACGCGCCACGCTGAATGTGCAGTCCGAGCAGGCGTTCCGCGACAGCACCGCTGACATTACCAAGCTGGAAAAAGACACCAGCAAGCGCGTGATGCAGTTCATGCGCGACGGTCGCCCGGAGCAGCTCGAATGCACGTTGAACTGGCTGGTGTCCTGGGCCAAGGCCGATGCGCTGATGTCCAAGGACTTCAACCACACCGGCAAGTCCATGCGCAAATGGGCGCTGGGCAGCATGGCCTCGGCCTATGTGCGCCTGAAGTTCTCCGACTCTCACCCGCTGGCCAACCACCAGCAGGAGTCGCAGCTGATCGAAGCCTGGTTCAACAAACTGGCCGATCAGGTAGTGAGCGACTGGGACAACCTGCCGCTGGAGAAAACCAACAACCACTCCTACTGGGCCGCCTGGTCGGTGATGGCAACCTCCGTCGCCACCAACCGCCGCGACCTGTTCGATTGGGCGGTGAAGGAATACAAGGTCGGCGTGAACCAGGTCGACGACCAAGGTTTCCTGCCTAACGAATTGAAGCGCCAGCAACGCGCGCTGTCGTACCACAACTACGCCTTGCCGCCGCTGTCGATGATCGCCAGTTTCGCCCTGGTCAACGGCGTGGACCTGCGCCAGGAAAACAACAGCGCGCTCAAGCGCCTGGGCGACAAGGTGCTGGCCGGAGTGAAAGACCCGGAAATCTTCGAGCAGAAGAACGGCAAGGAACAGGACATGAAGGACCTGAAGCAGGCCATGAAATTCGCCTGGCTCGAACCGTTCTGCAACCTCTACACCTGTGCACCGGATGTGATCGAACGCAAGCATGGCATGCAGCCGTTCAAGACCTTCCGCCTGGGCGGCGACCTGACCAAGGTCTACGACCCGGCGCATGAGAAAGGCAATAAAGGCTCCTGACGCAACGCGGTTAGACATGTGGGAGGGGGCTTGCCCCCGATAGCGGTGTATCAGTTGATACATCCGGTGACTGACTCACCACCATCGGGGGCAAGCCCCTTCCCACATTTTTGAGCCGGTTTCGTCAGTAGGAATGTAGTACCGCCCCCCCGTTTTTTCGTGGGGGGTTTGGGGGGGCTCTGGCCCTTGACTGTTGGTTAAACATGGAGAGATCGGGATGGTTTTCTCGTCCAATGTGTTCCTGTTTCTGTTCTTGCCGATCTTTCTCGGCTTGTATTACTTGAGCGGGCAACGCTATCGCAATCTGCTGCTGCTGATTGCCAGCTACGTGTTCTACGCCTGGTGGCGAGTGGACTTCCTGGCGCTGTTCGCCGCCGTGACGCTGTGGAATTACTGGATCGGCCTCAAGGTCGGTGCCGCCGGTGTGCGCACCAAACCGGCCCAACGCTGGCTGCTGCTCGGCGTGGCCGTCGACCTGTGCATCCTCGGCTACTTCAAGTACGCCAACTTCGGTGTCGACAGCATCAACGTGATGATGAAATCGATGGGCCTGGAGCCGTTCATCCTGACCCACGTGCTGTTGCCGATCGGTATCTCGTTCTACATTTTCGAGTCCATCAGCTACATCATCGACGTATACCGTGGCGACACCCCGGCCACGCGCAACCTCATCGACTTTGCGGCGTTCGTGGCGATTTTCCCGCACCTGATCGCCGGCCCGGTGTTGCGTTTCCGCGACCTGGCCGACCAGTTCAACAACCGCACCCACACCCTGGATAAGTTCTCCGAGGGCTGCACGCGGTTCATGCAGGGTTTTATCAAGAAAGTCTTTATCGCCGACACCCTGGCGGTGGTGGCCGACCATTGCTTCGCCCTGCAAAACCCCACCACCGGGGATGCCTGGCTCGGCGCGCTGGCGTATACCGCGCAGCTGTACTTCGACTTCTCCGGCTACAGCGACATGGCCATCGGCCTGGGCTTGATGATGGGTTTCCGCTTTATGGAAAACTTCAAACAGCCGTATATCAGCCAGTCGATCACCGAGTTCTGGCGCCGCTGGCACATCAGCCTGTCGACCTGGCTGCGTGACTACCTCTACATCACCCTGGGCGGCAACCGTAAAGGCACGCTGATTACTTATCGCAACCTGTTCCTGACCATGCTGCTCGGTGGCCTGTGGCACGGCGCGAACATCACCTACATCGTGTGGGGCGCCTGGCACGGCATGTGGCTGGCGATCGAAAAAGCCATCGGCCTGAACACCGCGCCGCGCAGTTTCAATGTGCTGCGCTGGGCCTTCACCTTCCTGCTGGTGGTGATGGGCTGGGTGATCTTCCGCGCCGAAAACCTGCACGTCGCCGGCCGTATGTACGGTGCGATGTTCAGCTTTGGCGAGTGGTCGCTGTCGGAACTCAACCGTGCCAGCCTCACCGGCCTGCAAGTGGCAACCCTGGTGGTGGCGTATGCGACGTTGGCGTTCTTCGGCCTGCGCGACTTCTACACCAACCGCCCCGCCGACAAAACCAAGCCGGCCGACCCAAGCCTGATCAAGGCCGTACCGGGCGACAACCCCGGCAGCATCCACCAGCCCGGTTTTACCGTGGGCCAGGACGCTGCCGTGCAACCGGCCTACTGGACCGCTGACTGGCCACGCTACGCCATGCGCGCTGCGGTGCTGCTGCTGTTCGTGGCGTCGATTCTCAAACTGTCGGCGCAGAGTTTCTCGCCGTTCCTTTACTTCCAATTCTGAGGGAGCCGACCATGACCCGTTCATTACGCGTCCTCTATATCGGCCTGTTTCTGGTGCTGCTGTTGGCACTGGGCGCCTGGTCGCTGCGCAGCTTCTTCGGCTTTAGCACCAACGCCGACGCCACTGTGCTCAACGGTCGCTGGACCAAAGCCGTCGAAACCCACTACGACGACGAGTTCCCAATCAAACGCCTGGGCACCAACCTGTGGGCCGCGCTGGACTACAAGCTGTTCAACGAAGGCCGTCCTGGCGTGGTACTGGGCCGCGATCACTGGTTGTACAGCGACGAGGAGTTCAACCCCGCCGTCAACGAAGACCAGAACCTGGAAGGCAACTACGCGCTGGTCGAAGGTGTGCGCCAGAAGCTCAAGGCCCAGGGCATTCAACTGGTGATGGCGATCGTGCCGGCCAAGGTACGCCTGTATCCAGAACACCTGGGTGAAGTGAAGCCGGCCAGCATCCACGCCAACCTGTATCAGGACTTCCACGCCCGTGTCGCCGCCGACAAGATCCCGGCCCCCGACCTGCTTGGCCCGCTGCAACAGGCCAAATTGAGCGGCAAGCAAGTGTTCCTGCGCACCGACACCCACTGGACGCCGGACGGCGCGGAAGTCGCCGCCAAGCAACTGGCCAAGGCGATTGCCGAGCAGACCCCGCTCAGTGGCGAGCCACAGCGCTTTGTCACCGAGGCCGAAAAAACCGAGCCGCATAAAGGCGACCTGCGTCTGTTCCTGCCCTTGGACCCGCTGTTCGAAAACCTGATGCCACCTAAAGAGCCGCTGCAAAAACGCGTCACGCACCTGGCCGAAACCAAAGGCGACGACGCGCTGTTCAGCGACAGCGAAACCCCAGTGGCGCTGGTGGGCACCAGCTACAGCGCCAACCCCAACTGGAACTTCGTCGGCGCCCTCAAGCAAGCCTTGGGCAGCGATGTGATCAGCTATGCCGAAGACGGCCACGGCCCGATCCTGCCGATGCTCAGCTACCTCAAAAGCGACGACTTCAAGAACAGCCCGCCCCAGGTACTGATCTGGGAGTTCCCTGAACGTTATCTGCCGGTCAACAACGAAATCGGTGATGCCGACCCATCGTGGGTTGCGCAACTTAAACAAGCCGGTTCGCGCCAACAAAACATGGCACTCAACACCCTTGAAAAATCCGAGACGCCCGAACGGGCGCAAAACTGAAAGAGAGGTAACTCACATGACTTTCACTACAACTCCTCGTCGTCTCGCCAAGACTCTGGCCATCGCTGCCGGCCTGAGCGTCGTATCGATGTCCGCCTTCGCCGGTGGTGACGCAGCCCTGTACGGCCCGACCGCGCCAAAAGGTTCGAGCTTCGTGCGTGTCTACAACGCCAGCAACCAGGAAGTCAGCGCCACCGTTGGCAACACCAACCTGAGCGAAGTGGCCCCACTGGCCAGCAGCGACTTCAGCTTTATGCCTGGCGGTGACTACAGCGCCAAAGTCGGCAGCCAGACCGTGCCGGTCAAGCTCGCCGCCGATCACTACTACACCCTGGTCAACAGCGGTAGCGGTCAGCCACAGCTGATCGAAGAACCGCCGTTCAAGAACAAGCAGAAATCCCTGGTGCGCGTGCAGAACCTCAGCGACAAGGCCCTGACCCTGAAAACCGCCGATGGCAAGACCGATGTGGTCAAGTCGGTGGCCGCCAAAGGCCGTGGCGAGCGCGAAATCAACCCGGTGAAGGTGAGCCTGGCGTTGTATGACGGTGACAAGAAAGTCGGCGATGTGAAGCCGGTTGCGTTGGAACGTGGTGAAGCGGCGGTGCTGTATGTAACGGGCTCGGGTTCGAGCCTGTCGCCAGTGTGGGTGAAACGCCCTGTGTCGACCCGCTGATTAGATTCTGAAATTGACGCTAACCCTGTGGGCGCGGGCTTAACCCCCCCACAGGCTTTGACCCAAATCAATTCAAGGAGAAACACCCATGATCCCAGTAATCCTTTCCGGTGGTAGCGGCTCACGTCTTTGGCCGCTTTCCCGTAAACAGTTCCCCAAGCAATTCCTGGCCCTGACCGGCGAGCACACGCTGTTCCAGCAAACCCTGGAACGCCTGGTGTTCGAAGGCATGGACTCCCCGATCGTGGTCTGCAACAAGGACCACCGCTTTATCGTCAACGAGCAACTGGCCGCGCGTAAGCTCGAATGCCAGCGCATCCTGATGGAACCGTTTGGCCGCAACACCGCACCGGCCGTGGCCCTGACCGCGATGATGCTGGTCAACGAAGGCCGCGACGAGCTGATGCTGGTGCTGCCCGCCGACCACGTGATCGACGATCAGAAAGCCCTGCAGCGTGCCCTGGCCCTGGCCACCGTAGCCGCCGAGCGTGGCGAGATGGTGCTGTTCGGAGTGCCGGCCACCCGCCCGGAAACCGGCTATGGCTACATCAAGTCCACCAACGATTCGCTGCTGCCCGAAGGCGTGAGCCGCGTGCAACAGTTCGTGGAAAAACCCGATGAAAAACGCGCCGTCGAGTTCGTCAAAAGCGGCGGTTACTTCTGGAACAGCGGCATGTTCCTGTTCCGTGCCAGCCGGTTCCTGGAAGAGCTGAAAAAACACGATCCGGACATCTACGACACCTGCGTACTGACTCTGGAACGCAGCGAGCAGACCGCCGACACCGTGTCCTTCGACGACGCGACATTCGCCTGCTGCCCGGACAACTCCATCGACTACGCCGTGATGGAAAAAACCCAACGCGCCTGCGTAGTGCCGCTGAGCGCCGGTTGGAGCGACGTGGGTTGCTGGGCATCGTTGTGGGCGGTCAACGACAAAGACGCCAACGGCAACGTGAGCAAAGGCGACGTGGTGATCCAGGACAGCCGCAACTGCATGGTGCACGGCAACGGCAAACTGGTGTCGGTGATCGGCCTGGACAATATCGTGGTGGTGGAAACCAAGGACGCGATGATGATTGCCCACAAGGACAAGGTCCAGGGCGTCAAGCAGATGGTCAACACCCTCAACGAACAGGGCCGCAGCGAAACCCAGAACCACTGCGAAGTGTATCGTCCGTGGGGCTCCTACGATTCGGTGGACATGGGCGGCCGCTTCCAGGTCAAGCACATCTCGGTCAAGCCGGGCGCGTGCCTGTCGCTGCAAATGCACCACCACCGCGCCGAACACTGGATCGTGGTCAGCGGCACCGCCGAAGTGACCTGTGACGAGAACGTGTTCCTGCTCACCGAAAACCAGTCCACCTACATCCCGATCGCTTCGGTGCATCGCCTGCGCAACCCAGGCAAGATCCCGTTGGAGATCATTGAAGTGCAATCGGGCAGCTACCTGGGCGAAGACGACATCGAACGCTTCGAAGACATCTACGGCCGCTCGACGCCGATCGAACGTGGCGTGTCGGTGAAAACTATCGCGCAGTAAAACAGTCGTACAAGAAGCCCTCGCCCAACCCATTGCGTCCCCTATCCGCAGTGGGTTGGGTGGGGGCTTTTTTTTGGATTTTCGCTGGCTGTGAGGGCCCTATCGGGGGCAAGCCCCCTCCCACCTTTGATCTGTGAATACATTCCAGTGTGGGTGCGGGCTTTTTTTGGATTTTCGCTGGCTGTGAGGGCCCTATCGGGGGCAAGCCCCCTTCCACCTTTGATCTGTGAATACATACCAGTGTGGGTGCGGGCTTTTTTTGGATTTTCGCTGGCTGTGAGGGCCCTATCGGGGGCAAGCCTCCTCCCACCTTTGATCTGTGAATACATACCAGTGTGGGTGCGGGCTTTTTTTGGATTTTCGCTGGCTGTGTGGGGCCTATCGGGGGCAAGCCCCCTACTGCCTTTGATCTGTGAATACATTCCAATGTGGGAGGGGGCTTGCCCCCGATAGGGCCCGCAAGGCCACCACAGCACTCAAGCTACCCAATCCCACCTACGCTTAAGTTAGGATGCTGGTTCCAAATTCGAGGTGGTCTCCATGTTCTTCGGCATTCTCCTGATCATCACCTGGCTGATCCTGCTGCTGCGCTACCCGGCCAAAGCGCTGCCGGTGTCCCTCGCGGCCTTGGCGGGCCTGGGTTGCGTGGCCGTTTGGGTGGTGTGGCTGGACAACCGCGAAGCCTCACAATTGGCGCGCCTGGAACTGCGCATTACCTACGCGCCGCAGGACTGCCCAGCCGATCGGCCACTGAAGCTGACCCTGAACAACGGCAACGACGTGCCACTCACCGAACTGCGCTGGCGCGTCGCGGCCTACGCACCGGGCGACACCGTTAACCTGGCCGACAACGTCTACGCCGCCCCGCGCTATCGCGGCCCCGGCGAATTGCAGGCCGGCGCCACTTGGGACGATTGCCTGCCCACCCCACCGCTACGCCCCGGCTACCGTCCGCAAACCCTGGAATTTCGTGCCGAGCACCTGCAAGGCAGCTTCGCGGACTGATAAAGGACTGCTCCATGCCCAACGTATTGATCACCGGTTGCTCCAGCGGTATCGGCCGCGCCCTGGCCGCAGCGTTCAAAGCTGCCGGCTATGACGTGCTGGCCAGCGCTCGCCGCAAGGATGATGTGATTGCCCTCAACCAGGCCGGCTTTCATGCCGTGCAGTTGGACGTCAACGATGCCACCGCGCTGAAAGCCCTGGCCGCACACCTGGGCGAGCTGGACGTGCTAATCAATAATGCCGGCTACGGCGCCATGGGCCCGCTGCTCGACGGCGGCACCGAGGCCATGCAGCGCCAGTTCGAAACCAACGTGTTTTCCCTCGTCGGCGTAACCCAGGCGCTGTTCCCGGCCTTGCGCAAACGCAAGGGTTTGGTGGTGAATATCGGCAGCGTCTCCGGCGTGCTGGTCACGCCGTTCGCCGGTGCTTACTGCGCATCCAAGGCCGCCGTACATGCTTTGAGCGATGCCCTGCGCATGGAACTGGCGCCCTTTGACGTGCGCGTCATGGAGGTCCAACCCGGGGCTATCGACACCCACTTCGCCAAAAACGCCGGCGCCCAAGCCGAACTGCTGATCAACGAACAATCGCCCTGGTGGCCGTTGCGCGACGGCATTCGTGCGCGCAGCCAGGCGTCCCAGGACAAACCGACACCCGCAACCGTGTTCGCGGCCGATGTGCTCAAGGCGGTGCAACAATCGCAACCGCCGCGCCTGTTGCGCTCGGGCAATGGCAGCCGGGCGTTGCCGCTGTTGGCGACGTGGTTGCCCAAAGGATTATTGGAAACCGTGTTGAAAAAACGCTTTGGTTTAAATGGGAGTTTGTAAATGATCGACTACAGCGATTTCTTTGAAGAAGTGACCCAGACCCACATCGAGATCGAACAATGGTTTGCCGGCGTTGCGCCCGACGCAACCTTGGAAAACCTGCTTGCGCGCTTCTCTCCGGATTTCAGCATGATCGCCCCCGCCACCGGCGCACGGGTGAATGCGGCCGGCGTCAAGGCGCTGTTCACCCGCCTGGGCGGCATGCGCCCTGGCTTGAAAATCACCTTGAGCGAAATGACCGGGGTTGACCGCCACGCGCGCGGCGCCACGGTGACCTATCGCGAACATCAAGTGGACGACAGCGGCACGCAAACCGACCGCCGCGCCACCGTGGTGTTCGAGAAACAGGCCAGTGGTGCGCTGTTGTGGCGGCATTTGCATGAGACCTTCATCAAGGCATAACACAGTCAAATGTGGGAGGGGGATTGCCCCCCACATTTCAATTCTGCGTTTGGTCGACGATCACGGTGCATGTGATCCCCGCCGCCAACAGCACGCCTTTCGGCACTTCATCGATATGAATCCGCACCGGCACCCGCTGGGCCAGGCGTACCCAGTTGAAGGTCGGGTTTACATCAGCGATCAATTCACGGCTTTCGGGGTTGTCGCGGTCGTAGATGCCGCGGGAGATGCTTTCCACATGGCCCTTTAACGTCTCGCCGCTCATCAGTTGCATATCGGCTTTGTCACCAACTTTCACATGGGGCAACTTGGTTTCTTCGAAGAAGCCGTAGACCCAGAACGAGTGCATATCCACCACGGCCATCTTGGGCTCGCCGATGCGTGCGTAGTCGCCGCGATGGACGTTGAGGTTAGTGACGTAGCCGTCCACGGCCGCCACGACCTGAGTGCGTTTCAGGTTGAGTTCGGCTGCTTCCAGCTGGGCCTGCGCATGTTGGTAATCGGCCAGGGCCGAGTCGGCAATGTTGCTGGCGTCGTCGCGGTTTTCCTTGGAGATGACCAGAGCGTCCAGATCGGCGCGGCGGTGGGCGTTGACCTTGCGCATTTCCCAGGTGGCTTTGCGCGAGGCGACCAGCGCCTGGGCCTGTTTGACCGCGATGCGATAGTGCTCCGGGTCGATCTGCATCAGCAGGTCGCCCTTTTTTACCAACTGGTTGTCGCGCACCGGCACGTCGACCACTTCACCGGTGACGTCGGCGGCGACATTGATGATGTCGGCGCGCACGCGGCCATCGCGGGTCCACGGGGTTTGCATGTAGTGCACCCACAATGTGTGGCCAATCCAGATCGCCAGGGCCAGTACCAGCAAGGTGGCAAGCAGGCTGAAAAACTTTTTCATCAGTGCATTCTCAACGGTAGACGCTCAGCGCCAGGGCGCCGAACAGGCAAACGAACAGGCTCAGGCGCAGCAACGCCGGATGCCAGAAAAACCGGTACAGGTCGAAGCCGGCCAGGAAGCGATCCAGGCCCCACGCCAGCACTGCGGCAATCAGGAACATCAGGGTCATGGTCGGCATATAAATGCCGTGGAACGCGATTTCACGGGGCATGCGGGGCTCCTTTGAGGGCCGCCAAGGGTGATTGCGGGTCCAGCAATGAGGTGCGGATAAAGTGCAGGTAGCTTTTCACCCGACGCAGGGCCGAGGTATCGAAGTGCGGGGCGAAGGGTTCGTCGGTGGCCTGCACGCGGCTGATCGCATGGTCGACCGCGACCAGCCCGCGCTCCAGGTTGCTCGCGCTGGGTTGCAGAAACAGCCGCACCAGCGAGCGCCCCATCACGCGGATCGCCTGGCGCCACGGCTGGGATTCGGCGTACGCCGGGTGCACCGGCAGGATCGCCTGTTCCTTGCGCAACTCGATGATCGCGTGGCCGACCTCCAGCACCACAAACATCCAGCGCAGCAAGTTGCGCTGCACTTGCGGCTGGCCGACGGCGAGGCCATAAGCCTGGTGCAACAGGTCGCGGGTACGGCTCTCGAAACTGGAGGCCAAGCCCTTGAGCTTGCCGCTGATGGCATACACCACCTGTTCGCGCAGGTCCTGCTCCAGGCGGCGCCACAACCAGCGGCTGTTGGGCGGCAGGATGATCGCCCCCGCCGCTGCACACACCAGCATGCCGATGATCATGGCGATGTAGTCGTTGATAAAGGTGTAAGGGTTGTAGACCGTGAGGTTGTCCGGCACCGAGCCGGTGCTGAAGAAGATCAGCAGGCCCACGCCGACACCCGCGTATTGCGGGCGTGAGGCGAGGAATGCGCCCAGGATGATCACCGGTGCGAGCATCACGCACAGCAACGGGAAGCCATCGATCCAGGGGAACACGAAGAACATTTCGACAAAGCCCACCAGGGCACCGATCAAGGTACCGCAGGCCATCTGGAACGCCATGCGCTTGGGATTGGGCGTGGCGGCGGACAGGCCGACGGTGGCCGCTGCGATCATCGTCATCGTTGCGCCGCTGGGCCAGGCGGTGGCCACCCAGTAGCTGCCCAGCACGATCAGGATGAACGACGCACGAATCCCCGAAGCGGCGCAGGCCAGCCAGTTGGTTTTCGGTGTGTAGGGTTCGTCCCAGTCTTCCCGCGCATGGCTGTGCTCGGCCAGGGAGGCGTGGGTTTGCGCGTAGTTGTGCAGGTCGTCGACAAAGCGGTACAGCAACTCATAGGCGGTGTGAAAATCCAGCTGTTCGGCGTCGCTGGGGTTGCCCTCCTGAAAGCGCGCCCGCAGGCTGCGCACCGTGGCCGGCAAGCTGTCCTTGTAGGCGCTGAGCTGGTTGACCAGCCGCGCAGCATCGGGGCTGGTGAGGGCGCGGCCAGAGAAACCGTCGAGCACTTCGGCGAGGTCTTGCAGGCCCGGTTTGATCGCGGCCACCACATGGTCGGCGGCATCGGTGCGCAGGCGCTCAAGCAACTGGTGCAAGGCGTTGAAGCGGGTGGTGATACTCATGAATTCGCTGTTGAGGCGACTGAGGCGACCGTTGCGCCGACGCATGTGCGGGTCTTCGAACACCGTGATACTGCGCAGCCCCTCCAGGCCCACGGCTTCGGCGATGAAGCGCACGTTGCTGGCCTCGAAGCCGTCGCGCTGGCTGCGCCCGCGCAGGCCATCGGTGACGAACAGCGCGAACACGCCAAAGCGTTGGTAGAGCGCGTTGCGCATGGCGGCGCTGGAGGTCTGCGGCAGGATCGCGGCACTGACCAGGGTCGAGCAGATGATCCCCAAAGAGATCTCCAGCACACGCCAGACTGCCGCCATAAAGGCGCCGTCCGGATGCGCCAGGGCCGGCAGGCCGACCATCGCGGCGGTATACCCGGCCAACACAAACCCATAGGCGCGAAAGTTGCGGTTGCGCGTGGCGCCAGCGGTGCAAATGCCAACCCAGATCGCCAGCGCACCGAGAAACAGCTCGGTGTTCTGCGCAAACAGGGCGATCAACAAGACCATCACCGCCGACCCCGCCAGGGTGCCGAGGAAGCGGTAAAAACTCTTGGCAAACACCTGGCCGCTCTGCGGCTGCATCACGATAAATACCGTGATCATCGCGGTGCGCGGTTGCGGCAGCTCCAGACGCATGGCCAGCCATAGCGTAAGGAACGCCGCGATCAGCACTTTGAAGATGTATACCCAGGTCACGCCGTCACTGCGTGCCCAATCGAAGAAACCACGGCGCCACTCAAGGGAACGCAGCCAGCGCAGCGGTGCAGGCAAGGGAGTCATCGCAACCTACTCAGTGATCGAACGCGGCCAGCGCCGCCGGGGTCTTGCTCGGAACGGTCTTGGCGGGTGCAGGCACGTCGTCGCCGGCACCGAGGCCACCGCCCAGGGCGGTCACCAGTTCGGCATGGGCGCTCAGGCGCGCGGCCTGCACTTGCTGCTCGATCTGTTGCTGGCGAAACAGCAGGGTCTGGGCGTTGAGCACGTTGAGGTAGTCAGTGAGGCCGCGCTGATAGGCGATCATCGCGATGTCGTAGGTTTTCTGCGCCGAGGCCACCGATTGCGCGGCGAAGGTCTGCTGCTTGTCCATGGACTCGCGACGGATCAACTGGTCGCTGATGCCCTTGAGCGCATTGACCAGGGCCTGGTTGTAGCGTGCCACCGCGATGTCATAGCCGGCGCTGGCTTCGCCCAGTTGCGCGCGCAGGCGGCCGCCGTCGAAGATCGGCAGCGTGATGGCCGGGCCGACGCTGTAGTTGAATTTTTTGCCGGCCAAAAATTCCAGCATGCCGCCACCGGTGGCCATATAACCGAGGCTGCCGACGAGATCGACGTTGGGGTAGAAACCGGCATGGGCCACATCAATGCCCCGCGCCTGCGCTGCCACTTGCCAGCGACTGGCAACCACATCCGGGCGTTGGCCAAGCAGTTGCGCGGGGACGCTCGACGGCAACTTGAGCGGCGCGGCCAGGGACAGGCTTGGCCGCCGCAACTGCGCGCCCTGCCCCGGCCCCATGCCCGCCAGCGCCGCCAATTGGTTACGGCTCAGGGCGATGGCTTCATCCAGCTCATCCAGTTGCCGATGGGTTTCCGGCAACGGCGATTCGGCCTGGCTCACGTCCAAATGCGTGCCGATCCCGGCGTTGAGGCGTTTGTTGGCCAGGTCGAGGATCTGCTGTTGCTGGGCCAATGTGGCGGCGACGATATCGCGGTTGGCGTAGTGCAACGACAATTGGATATAGGCGCGTACCACGTTGTTTTGCAGTTCGAGTTGGGCTTGACGCGCTTCGGCGGCGCTCATATGCGCCAGGTCCACCGCGCGCTCGGTGGCGTTGCTTTCGCGACCCCACAGGTCCAGGGCATAGCTCAAGCCCAGGGACGTATTGTTGTCCCAGGTGTTGGCACCGCTCAGCTCGCCAGGGCCGTAGAACTGATCCTTGGGCCAATTGTGACGTTTGAGGGTGGTATCGCTGTTGACCTGCAGCGCTTCGGCCGACTCGGCCAACCCGGCCATGGCCCGCGCCTCACGCACTCGCGCCGCCGCCATGGCCAGGCTTGGGCTGTGCTGCGTGGCGAGGTCGACCCAGTGGTCCAGTTGCGGGTCGCCGTAGGCTTGCCACCACTGCACAGTGGGCCAGTGGGCGTCTTGCGCGGCGCGCTGGATCGCCTCGTCGGTGGCCAGTTGATTGGCATCGAGGGCGTGGCCTTGTGGGGCGATTCCTCCGGTTCCGATGCAGCCGCTGATTGCTAACGATAAAGCCCAAACACTGAGAGTCTTCAGCTCTCTGCTGATGCGACGCGGCACGGCAAGCGAATTCCTGAGATGGGTGAAGCGGGAGAGGTGGCGCAATTCTAGGGCGCGCGGGGGATGTCGATAAGCGGGTATTCCTGTGAATCTTTGTTACCGTTCAGGCGATAATCCATTGGTAGGGATCACCGTACTGCGTAACTTTCTGTCACAATTTGCCATCTCCCTTGAGAAGCCCCTATGGACACTTTGCAAAACATGCGCGCCTTCAGTTGCGTGGCCGAAGCGGGCAGCTTCACCGCCGCCGCCGCCCAACTGGACACCACCACAGCCAACGTCTCGCGCGCGGTCTCCAACCTTGAGGCCCATCTGCAAACCCGCTTGCTCAACCGCACCACCCGTCGCATTGCCCTCACCGAGGCGGGTAAACGCTACCTGCTGCGCTGTGAACAGATCCTCGCTTATGTCGAGGAAGCCGAAGCCGAGGCCAGCGACGCCCACGCCCGTCCCGCAGGGCAACTCAAAGTGCACACCATGACCGGCATCGGCCAGCATTTCGTGATCGATGCCATTGCCCGCTACCGCCGCACGCACCCGGACGTTACCTTCGACCTGACTCTGGCCAACCGCGTGCCGGACCTGCTCGACGAGGGCTACGACGTGTCCATCGTGCTGGCCAGCGAATTGCCGGATTCGGGTTTCGTATCCCAGCGCCTGGGCATTACCTACAGCATCGCCTGCGCTTCGCCGGACTACGTCAAGACCAAAGGTTGCGCACAGCGCCCCCAGGACTTGCTCAACCACGCGTGCCTGCGCCTGGTCAGCCCGGTGATCCAGCTGGACAAATGGACGTTCAATGGCCCCGAAGGCCAGGAAAGCGTGGCGATCAACACCTCGCCGTTCCTGGTGAACTCGGCCGACGCGATGAAAACCGCCATCACCAGCGGCATGGGCGTCGGCCTGCTGCCGGTGTACGCCGCCATCGAAGGCCTGCGTAACGGCACGCTGGTACGGGTCATGCCCAACTACCGCTCCCAAGAGCTGAACCTGTACGCCATCTACCCATCGCGCCAATACCTGGATGCGAAGATCAAGACCTGGGTGGAATACCTGCGCGGCTCGCTGCCGGAGATTCTGGCGGCTCATCAGGCCGAATTGGTGGCGTATGAATTAAGCGGCAGCTTGGGTGGGGTGCGGTTGGCTAATTGATCGCCAACAAACAACCCATTGGGGCTTGTGCTCAGATTGGTTCGGCGGTGTCCTGACAACCGCCGGCAGGAATGTTAGCGTGCTTGGCATTCTTTCGTAGTCGATGAGCCCCGCCTGCCATGAAAAAGACTGTCCTCGCCTTCAGCCGCATCACCGCACCGATGATCGAACGCCTGCAACAGGATTTCGAAGTCATCGCGCCTAACCCCAAGCTGGGGGATATTAATGCGCAGTTCGCTGAAGCCCTGCCCCACGCCCACGGCCTGATCGGCGTGGGTCGCAAGCTGGGCCGCGCGCAGCTCGAAGGCGCGGCCAAGCTGGAGGTGGTATCGAGCGTGTCGGTGGGCTACGACAATTACGATGTGCCGTACCTCACCGAGCGTGGAATCATGCTCACCAACACCCCCGACGTACTGACCGAAAGCACCGCCGACCTGGCCTTCGCCCTGCTGATGAGCAGTGCGCGACGCGTGGCCGAGCTGGACGCCTGGACCAAGGCCGGGCACTGGAAGGCTAGTGTCGGCGCGCCGTTGTTCGGCTGCGATGTGCATGGCAAGACCCTGGGCATCGTCGGCATGGGCAATATCGGCGCGGCGGTCGCGCGGCGCGGGCGTCTGGGTTTCAACATGCCGATCCTGTACAGCGGCAACAGCCGCAAACCGGCGCTGGAACAGGAGCTGGGCGCGCAGTTTCGCAGTCTCGACCAGTTGCTGGCCGAAGCGGATTTCGTCTGCCTGGTGGTGCCGTTGAGCGACAAGACCCGGCACCTGATCAGCACCCGCGAGCTGGGGCTGATGAAGCCCAGCGCCATCCTCGTGAACATTTCCCGCGGCCCGGTGGTGGACGAGCCGGCGCTGATCCATGCCTTGCAGAACCACATCATTCGCGGCGCGGGGCTGGACGTCTACGAACAGGAACCTTTGGCCGAGTCGCCGCTGTTCCAACTGAGCAATGCCGTGACCCTGCCGCACATCGGCTCGGCCACCACCGAAACTCGCGAAGCCATGGCCAACCGCGCCCTGGACAACCTGCGCAGCGCCCTGCTCGGGCAAAGGCCCCAGGACCTGGTGAACCCGCAGGTGTGGAAGGGCTAAAGCCTGGGCCGCGGAGGTCGATAACCTTCCATAGATCGTCCTCCGTGATTCACAGAAGGTTTTTATGCCTACCTCCAAAGCCCGCGCAGACTCACTCTCGCTTCTGCTCTTTACCTTGCGCAGCGGCAAGCTGATGGCCATCAACCTGCTGAAAGTCAGCGAAATCATCCCTTGCCCGCCGCTGACCAAATTGCCGGAGTCCCATCCTCACGTTAAAGGCATCGCCACCCTGCGCGGTTCCTCACTGTCGGTGATCGACCTGAGCCGCGCCCTCGGCGAGATGCCGCTGGAAGATCCGAACGGTGGCTGCCTGATCGTCACCGATGTGAGCCGTTCCAAGCAGGGCCTGCATGTGCAGGCGGTGAGCAAGATCGTGCACTGCCTGACCACCGATATCCGCCCGCCGCCCTACGGCTCAGGCGGCAACCGCGCGTTTATCACCGGGGTGACCCAGGTGGAAGGCGGCCTGGTGCAGGTGCTCGACATCGAAAAAGTGATCCACGGCATTGCCCCCGCGCCGATTGAAACCGCACCCACCGACCTGACCATGGAAGAAGCCGAAGTGCTTGGCCATGCGCGGATTCTGGTGGTGGATGACAGCCAAGTGGCGTTGCAGCAGTCGGTGCACACCCTGCGCAACCTCGGCCTGACCTGCCACACCGCGCGCAGTGCCAAGGAAGCCATCGACGTACTGCTTGAACTGCAAGGCACCGGCGAAGAGATCAACGTGGTGGTATCGGACATCGAGATGTCCGAAATGGACGGTTACGCCCTGACCCGCACTCTGCGCGAAACCCCGGACTTCCAGCACCTCTATGTGCTGCTGCACACCTCCCTGGACAGCGCCATGAACAGCGAAAAAGCACGCCTGGCCGGGGCTAACGCGGTGCTGACCAAGTTTTCCTCCCCAGAACTGACCAAGTGCCTGGTGGTCGCCGCTCAGACCGTAGCGCAACAAGGCCGCTGATCGATGGTTGAGTATTTCCAACTGCTACGCCGCCCGCTCGGCGGCAGCCTGCCCGCCCCGCAGTGGCCGGCCGGTACGCAGCTGGATCATTACCGAGAAGAACTGGCGCCGGCGATTCATGCGGTTCTGCGCATGACCCAGGACCAAGGCGGCGGCCGCGTGCCCGACCTACCCACCTGGCAGGCTCAGTTCACCACCGATGCCGAGTTCGACCCCACCCTGTGTCTGGTGGCCAGCAACCCGTCGGGCGTTCTCGGCGTGGCGCAATGCTGGACCAGCGCGTTTATCAAGAACCTCTCCGTGCATCCCTGCGCTCAAGGCCAAGGACTGGGACGGGCGTTGTTGCTGCATGCGTTCCAGGTGTTCAAGCAGCGCGGCGAACCCTACGTGGACCTCAAAGTGCTGGAAAGCAACCTGCGCGCCCGACGGCTGTATGAAAGCGCGGGCATGGGCTTCGTGCTGCGCGACGTGGTTGATCGCGAGTGACTGGCGCATAACTTGCTTCCAGAGTCGCACAACGGCGAACAGAGGTAAAAACCCGTCACCGTTGCCGCGTGCCCTCTGACCTAGCCTGGTAACAGATCCGCCATGAATACCCATTTTTCCTGCGTCGGTTGTGGCAAATGCTGCTCCGACCACCATGTCCCGCTGACCCTCGACGAAGCCCGTATGTGGGCGGCCGACGGCGGAAATGTCATCGTTCTGGTGGAAGGCTTTCTCGGCAACGGCCTGGGCCTGCCCGCCCATCAACGCGAGCATGCCGAACGGCGGTCGGTGGTGGTTCCCAGCGGCACTGCCGAAGCATTTGTGGCCATCACGTTTGCCGCCTATAACGCCGGACGCTGCCGGAATCTTGACGAAGACAACCTATGCCGCATTTATGAACGGCGCCCGCTGGTGTGTCGCATCTACCCGATGGAGATCAACCCGCATATCCCGTTGAACCCTGCCGCCAAAGAATGCCCGCCGGAGTCCTGGGAACAGGGGCCGGCATTGATCGTCGGTGGTCAATTGGTGGATCGGGAATTGGCGCAGTTGATTGAACGCTCCCGTCAGGCCGACCGCGACGACGTGCAGACCAAGGAAGCGGTGTGTGCACTGCTGGGCATTCGCACCACCGCGCTCAAGGGCGATGGGTTCACGGCTTACTTGCCGGACATGGGCGCGTTTGCCCAGGCGATCGAACAGGCGACGCAGCAACCAAAAGTGGCAAGTGACTGGGTGTTTCATGTGTCTGGGCTGGACATCGCCGAACAGGTGCTGGATGCCGGCGCGCAGATTGCGACCGAGGTGCCGGCCAACTACGCGTTTATCCCGTTGCGGGCGGCGTAAGTCGCTGCGCCCCTCGGCTGCTCACATACTAGCCGTCATGCCCGATGGGCGGGGCATCGAGGCGGTAGGGTTGAACGATGCGCTGGTACTCGCCGTTGTGCATAAGCTGCTCAAGGGCGCGGTTGAGTGCTTGGCGCAACGCGGTATCCGGTTTGCGCACCGCAATCGCCACGCCGTCGCCCAATAGCTCGGCGGAAACGGGTGGGCCTAGAAAGTCAAAAGCCTGGCCCTCGGGGGTATCGAGTAAAGCCTCGCGAATTTCCACGGTGCCTTGCAAGGTTGCATCGATATCCCCCGCCACAAGGCTGCGGACCAGTTCGTCATTGAGCCAGAAGCTTTTGACGATCACGCCTTTGGGCGCCCATTTCGAGCGGGCGAAGGCTTCACGGTTACTGCCCAACAGCACGCCGACACGCTTGCCCTTGAGCGAGCGGGCAGAGGGCTGCAAGCCGGAGGTTTTGCGCGCCACCAGGCGGGTGGTAAAGGGATAGAGAAGATCGGTGAAGTTCGCCCAACGTCGCCGTTTGGAAGTGGGGGCGATGCCCATGATTGCGTCAAAGTGGCGTGCATCCAACGCGCTGAAGTCTTCGACCTGCACTTGGTCGACCCAGGTGCAGCGCACATTCAATTGCACGCACAAGGCATTGCCCAACTCGATGTTCAAGCCGACCAGTTGCCCTTGCGGGTTGCGACTCTGGAACGGGGGGAATTGTGCGGCAACGGCGAAACGGATTTCGTCACGCGGTTGATCAGCGGCTGCCACGGCATCCACCGACAGCAACAGGGCAAGCGCTACACACAGGTGTATCAAAGCCACGGGAAACATCCTTTTCCGGAAAGACCAACCTCACCATCCCTGCGCGGTAACCCTGGGGCATGGCAGAAGCTGGCAAGCTTTCTGGAAACGGATGTCATCCTACAAGCAGAAATATCAGCAGTATTTGTAGGCAAACGCCATAACTAACCGACCGACTTTATTCTCAGCGTTTACCCATGGAGCGCCGAGTGCCCGGCGGGGCCATGCCCGGGGTTTTGGTGTGGCCGTTCTTGGCGCCGTTCTTATACCAAGGCTGTGCGGCGTTCTTGGCTCCGGCGAGCTCACCCGGCTTGAAGGGAAACTTGAACGCCGGGATCTCGGCCTTTTCAACGCCTTCGGCGCTGGCCGGATCGGCGAGGTCGGCCGCTTCAACAGGGGATTGTGTCGGGGAATTCATGGAAGCTCCGGAGCATGCAAAAAATGAAGCGAAGCCGGCTTGCGGGCTTCGCTGGCGCGCAGTATACCTGCCCGCCTCGGATCTTTAACCACCGCCTGTACGAATGGTCGGCGTTTGCTGACAGCGCTGTCAGTTAGCAGTCACCTTGCTGACCGGGTTGGCGGGCTATAAAGACGGCCAACCCTTTCACTCCTCTGTCCCGGCGCCTCAGCCCATGCACATTCAGCGAAAAACCGCCCTGATCGCGGTTGTCCTCGTGGTATCCGCGATTGCCCTCTGGGCCGTGACCCGCCCGGCTAAGCCCCGGCTGGCGGCGCCCAGCGCGATCCCGGTACGGGTGGTGAACGTGACGCAGCAGGACGTGCCTCGGTTTGTCAGCGGCATCGGCACGGTGTTGTCGCTGCACAGTGTGGTAGTGCGCCCGCAGGTGGACGGTATTCTCACCCGATTGCTGGTCAAGGAAGGCCAGTGGGTCAAGGCCGGCGACCTGCTGGCTACCCTGGATGACCGCTCGATTCGCGCCAGCCTCGACCAGGCCAGGGCGCAGTTGGGCGAGAGCCAGGCGCAGTTGCAGGTGGCGCTGGTCAACCTCAAGCGCTACAAGGCGTTGAGTGTCGATGACGGCGTATCCAAGCAGACCTATGACCAGCAGCAAGCCCTGGTCAACCAGCTCAAAGCCACCGCCCAGGGCAACCAGGCGGCGATTGATTCGGCTCAAGTGCAGCTTTCCTACACGCAGATTCGTTCGCCGGTCAGTGGCCGAGTCGGTATTCGCACGGTGGATGAAGGCAACTTCTTGCGCAGCAGCGATGCCCTGGGCCTGTTTTCCGTGACGCAGATCGACCCGATCGCTGTGGAATTTTCCCTGCCGCAGCAGATGCTGCCGACCCTGCAAGGCCTGATCGCCGCGCCGGAAAAAGCCAGTGTCGACGCCTATCTGGGCGCCGACACCGACGGCCAGACTGGCGATTTACTGGGCCGTGGCCACCTGAGCCTGATCGACAACCAGATCAACTCCACCACCGGCACCCTGCGCGCCAAGGCCGAGTTCAGTAACCCCGCCCAGCGCCTGTGGCCGGGGCAACTGGTGACCATCAAAATCCAGACCGCCCTCGACAAAAATGCCCTGGTAGTGCCGCCGACCGTGGTGCAGCGCGGCCTGGATTCACACTTTGTGTACCGGGTCAACGGTGACAAGGTCGAGGTGGTGCCGGTGCAGGTCACCTATCAGAACAGCGACCTCAGCCTGATCCAGGGTGTGCAGGCCGGGGATGTGCTGGTCAGCGATGGTCAGTCGCGGCTCAAGGCCGGCGCCCGGGTCGAGGTGCTCAAAGAGCCGCCCCAGGTGATCCAAACCGTCGACGCCACGGTGCAGCCATGAACGGCAGCCGCTCTCCGTCGGCCTGGTGTGTCGACCATCCGGTCGCCACCTTGCTGCTGACCTTCGCCCTGGTACTGCTCGGGCTGATTGCCTTCCCGCGCCTGGCTATCGCGCCACTGCCGGAGGCGGAATTTCCGACAATTCAGGTCAGCGCCCAGTTGCCCGGCGCCAGCCCCGACACCATGGCCTCGTCCGTGGCCACGCCGTTGGAAGTGCAATTCAGCGCGATCCCCGGCGTGACCCAGATGACCTCCAGCAGCGCCTTGGGCTCCACCCTGCTGACCCTGCAATTTACCCTCGACAAAAGCATCGACACTGCCGCCCAGGAAGTGCAGGCCGCGATCAACACCGCGTCCGGCAAGCTGCCCAGCGATATGCCGAGCTTGCCGACCTGGAAGAAGGTCAACCCGGCGGACAGCCCGGTGCTGATCCTCAGCGTCAGCTCCGACAGCATGCCCAGCACCGAACTGAGCGACTACGTGGAAACCCTCCTGGCCCGACAGATCAGCCAGATCGACGGCGTCGGCCAAATCAACATCACCGGTCAGCAACGTCCTGCGATCCGCGTGCAAGCCTCCCCCGACAAACTCGCGGCCATCGGCCTGACCCTCGCCGATATCCGCCTGGCCATCCAGCAGTCGAGCCTGAACCTGGCCAAGGGCGCGATCTACGGCGATAACAGCGTATCGACCCTGTCGACCAACGATCAGTTGTTTCATCCCGAGGACTACGCACGGTTGATCGTGTCCTACAAGGACGGCGCGCCGGTGCAATTGCGCGATATCGCCAAGGTCATCAATGGTTCGGAAAACGCCTACGTGCAGGCCTGGTCCGGGGATACACCCGGGGTAAACCTGGTGATCTCACGCCAGCCCGGCGCGAATATCGTCGAGACCGTGGACCGCATCCAGGCGCAGTTGCCGCGCCTGCAAGCCATGCTGCCAGCGTCGGTGCAGGTCAGTGTGCTGAGCGACCGCACCAAGACCATCCGCGCCTCGCTGCATGAAGTGGAAGTGACCTTGCTGATCGCGGTCCTGCTGGTGGTGGCGGTGATGGCGTTGTTCCTGCGCCAACTGTCGGCCACGCTGATTGTGTCCAGCGTGCTCGGCGTGTCGTTGATCGCCAGTTTTGCCCTGATGTACCTGATGGGCTTCAGCCTGAACAACCTGACCCTGGTGGCCATCGTGATCGCCGTGGGCTTTGTGGTGGACGATGCCATCGTGGTGGTGGAAAACATCCACCGCCATTTGGAGGCCGGCCTCGATCAACGCGCGGCGGCGATCAAGGGTGCCGGCGAGATCGGCTTTACGGTGGTGTCCATCAGTTTTTCGCTGGTGGCGGCGTTTATCCCGCTGCTGTTCATGGGCGGCGTGGTCGGACGCCTGTTCAAGGAGTTCGCGCTCACTGCCACCTCGACCATCCTGATTTCGGTGGTGGTGTCCCTGACCCTGGCACCGACCCTGGCCGCGTTATTCATGCGCGCGCCCAGTCATCACGCCCATGCCAAACCCGGTTTCAGCGAGCGCCTGCTGGCCGGCTATGCGCGTAACCTGCGAAGGGCCCTGGCTCATCAGCGCAGCATGCTGGCGATCTTCGGGGTGACTCTCGCGTTGGCCGTGGTCGGTTACGTGTTTATTCCCAAAGGGTTCTTCCCGGTGCAGGACACCGGCTTCGTGCTCGGCACCAGCGAGGCGGCGGCCGATGTGTCGTTCCCGGACATGGTCGCCAAGCACAAAGCACTGGCCGAGATCATCAAGGACGACCCGGCGGTGCAGGCGTTTTCCCATGCAGTTGGGGTGACCGGCAGCAACCAGACCATCGCCAACGGCCGGTTCTGGATCGCCTTGAAAGATCGCGGGTCGCGTGATGTATCGGCCAGCCAGTTTATCGACCGCGTCCGCGCGAAACTGGCCAAGGTGCCGGGCATCGTGCTGTACCTGCGCGCCGGCCAGGACATCAACCTCAGCTCCGGCCCCAGCCGCGCCCAATATCAATATGTGCTCAAGAGCAACGACGGCCCGACGCTCAACACCTGGACCCAGCGCCTCACCGAAAAACTGCGCGCCAACCCGGCCTTTCGCGATCTGTCCAATGACCTGCAACTGGGCGGCAGCATCACCCACATCAGCATCGATCGGCAGGCCGCCGCGCGGTTCGGTCTGACCGCCACCGATGTGGATCAAGCACTGTATGACGCCTTCGGCCAGCGCCAGATCAACGAATTCCAGACGGAGATCAATCAATACCAAGTGGTGCTGGAGCTGGACCGCCAACAACGCGGCAAGGCCGAGAGCCTGAACTACTTTTACCTGCGCTCGCCGCTGACCAACGAGATGGTGCCGCTATCGGCCTTGGCCAAGGTCGACCCACCGACCGTGGGGCCGTTGTCCATCAGCCATGACGGTATGTTCCCGGCCGCCAACCTGTCCTTCAACCTGGCACCCGGTGTGGCGCTGGGGGATGCGGTGATCATGCTCGACCAGGCCAAGGCCGAGATCGGCATGCCCAGCACCCTCATCGGCACCTTCCAGGGCGCGGCCCAGGCGTTCCAAAGTTCACTGGCCAGCCAGCCATGGCTGATCCTCGCGGCGCTGGTGGCGGTGTACATCATCCTGGGGGTGCTGTACGAAAGCTTCGTGCATCCGCTGACGATCATCTCGACCCTGCCTTCGGCGGGCCTCGGCGCGCTGATCATGCTGACCTTGATGGGCCAGGACTTTTCGATCATGGCGTTGATCGGCCTGGTGCTGCTGATCGGCATCGTGAAAAAGAACGGCATCCTGATGATCGACTTCGCCCTGGAGGCTCAGCGCGTGCGCGGGCTGGCGCCCCAGGAAGCGATTTATGAAGCCTGCGTCACGCGGTTCCGGCCGATCATCATGACCACCCTCGCCGCCCTGCTCGGCGCGGTGCCGCTGATGCTCGGTGCCGGGCCAGGTGCGGAGCTGCGCCAACCGCTGGGTATCGCAGTGGTCGGCGGGCTGCTGGTGAGCCAGGCGCTGACCCTGTTCACCACGCCGGTCATATACTTGTACCTCGAAAAAATTTTCCATCGGCCCACACCAGCGCCCGCGCTGGCGACCACAGAATGAGGCGGGGTCATGCGCGTCCTGATTATCGAAGATGAAGAGAAAACCGCGGACTACCTGCATCGCGGTCTGACGGAGCAAGGCTACACCGTGGATGTCGCGCGCGACGGCGTCGAGGGCTTGCACCTGGCCCTGGAGAATGATTACGCAGTGATTGTGCTCGACGTGATGCTGCCCGGCCTCGATGGCTTTGGTGTGCTGCGCGCCTTGCGTGCTCGCAAGCAGACCCCGGTGATCATGCTCACCGCCCGCGAGCGCGTGGAAGACCGCATCCGTGGCCTGCGCGAAGGCGCCGACGATTACTTGGGCAAACCGTTTTCGTTTCTCGAACTGGTGGCACGCCTGCAAGCCTTGACGCGTCGCAGCGGCGGGCATGAGCCGGTGCAGGTGACGGTCGCCGACCTGTGGATCGACCTGATCAGCCGCAAGGCCAGTCGCAACGGCGTGCGCCTGGACCTCACCGCCAAAGAGTTCTCGCTGCTCAGTGTATTGGCGCGCCGCCAGGGCGAGATCCTGTCCAAGACCGCCATCGCGGAGATGGTCTGGGACATCAATTTCGACAGCGATGCCAACGTGGTCGAGGTGGCGATCAAGCGTCTGCGCGCCAAGCTCGACGGCCCGTTCGAACACAAACTGCTGCACACCATCCGTGGCATGGGCTATGTGCTGGAGAACCGCAGTGCCGGCTAATTCCATTGCGCTGCGCCTGAGCGGCATGTTCACCCTGGTTGCGGCGCTGATCTTCCTGTTGATCGGCGGTGCGCTGTACCAACAAGTGGATCGCGGCCTGGGCCTGTTGCCGGGGGCCGAATTGGACGCGCGCTACAGCGTGCTCGAATCCTCGGTGAACCGCTTCGGCACGCCGGACCACTGGGCCAAGATCACCAACAAACTCAAGCTGCTGAGCGAAGAAGACAAGCGCATTCACTTCTGGGTAGTCAGCAACGACCCGGCCTACGAATACGGCAATCCCGACGCGCAGATCCGCGCCTTCGCCGCCGGCCCCACCGGTAAGCGCGACCTGCATCTGCCCGGCCATCGCTACCCGCTTAAAGTGCTGGTCAGCCAGTTCCCGGCCAAGGACCAGCGCCCGCCGCTGCGCTTTATGATCGCCGTCGACACCGAAAACTTTCGCGCCACCCAGCATCAGTTGCTGGTGGCGTTGGTCAGCCTGGCGCTGGTGGGCGTGTTGCTGGCGGCGTTGCTGGGGTTCTGGGTCTCGCGCATTGGCCTCAAGCCGTTGGGCAAACTCTCGGAAGAAGCGCAGAAACTGGCACCGCCCAAGCTCTCCGGGCGCCTGCAGTTATCGCCGTTGCCGCCGGAACTCAGTCAGTTCGTCAACTCGTTCAATGCCACCCTCGACCGCGTGGAACAGGCATATTCGCGCCTGGAATCGTTCAATGCCGACGTGGCCCACGAACTGCGCTCGCCGCTGACCAACCTGATCGGCCAGACCCAGGTGGCCCTCACACGCGGACGCTCGGCCGAGCATTATCTGGAGGTGTTGCAATCGAACCTGGAAGAGTTGGAACGCCTGCGCTCGATCGTCAATGACATGTTGTTCCTGGCCAGCGCCGATCAGGGCACCAAGGCCACCAAACTGGTTGAAAGCTCACTGGCCGACGAGGTGGCAACCACCCTCGATTACTTGGACTTCATCCTCGAAGACGCCCAGGTGCAAGTGCGGGTCCACGGCGACGCCCAGGTACAGATCGAAAAAGCCCACCTGCGCCGTGCGCTGATCAACTTGTTGAGTAACGCCGTGCAACACACCGCGCCAGGTCAGGTGATCGACGTAGCTATCGAGGTGCAGGCGCAGCAGGTGGCAATCGCCGTGACCAACCCGGGCGAAACAATCGCCAGTGAACACCTGCCACGGTTGTTCGAGCGCTTCTATCGGGTCGACGCCTCGCGGCGTAACAGCGGGGCGAATCACGGGTTGGGGCTGGCCATCGTCAAAGCGATTGCGCTGATGCACGGCGGGGATGTGTTTGTGCGCAGCGACACCGGTGGCAATACTTTCGGCATCACCCTACCGCTCTAAGTGCGTGACTGTTGCGGTTTGGGCAACAGTTATTATCTTGTTACACTCTGTTTCGCAGTGCTCGCCTGCGTTAATTTGACGCATCGATGAGCGCGACGGCAAAGACAGCTGACCCGCTTACCCGAATTTCCCTCGACTTATTTCCAGGGCTCTACGCTGGGAATCTGTCTTA
The DNA here is from genome assembly GCF_042610415.1 of Pseudomonas sp. MD330_10. Classification (NCBI taxonomy): domain Bacteria; kingdom Pseudomonadati; phylum Pseudomonadota; class Gammaproteobacteria; order Pseudomonadales; family Pseudomonadaceae; genus Pseudomonas; species Pseudomonas sp. MD330_10. The sequence continues at coordinate 150,741 of NZ_JBHGZU010000004.1, read as the reverse complement.
AAGCCGCTGACCTTCAGCGGCTTTTTTTTGCCGTCAAAAAGGCCGGGCATCCCCCACGACACCGGCCGTTTACGATTGACCCAAAGGAGCTTTACTGGTGAAGAACTCACTGACGTTCACCCCGTTATTTCTCGCGATTGCAGCAACGATTATCCCCCTAGCCCACGCAGCAGACAGCCTCCCCGCCGACGGTTTCGTCGAAGGTTCACACCTTAGAATCGACACCCGTAATTACTATATGAACCGCGACCGTCGCGACATCCACACCGACGACAGCAAGGAATGGGGCCAGGGTTTTATCGGCACCTTCGAATCGGGCTACACCCAGGGCACCGTCGGTTTCGGCCTGGACGCTCACGCCATGCTGGGCCTCAAGCTCGACGGCGGTGGTGGCACCGATGGTTCCAGCATCCTTCCCTATGGCAGCGACAGCGGCAGCGGCAAGGCCCCCGGTTCGTTCTCCACGGCCGGCGGCACCCTGAAAATGCGCGCCTTCGACACCGAACTCAAAGCCGGTGACCTGTTCCTCAATAACCCGGTGATTGCCGGTGGCATGACCCGCATGCTGCCGCAGACTTTCCGTGGCGTTAGCCTGAGCAACCATAGCCTGGACGGCTGGATGTTCGAGGGCGGCCAAGCCAGCTTCACCAAGCTCTACAACCAGAGCGGCCATCGGCGCATCGGCGCCAGCTACGGCGCCTTGCCCGATAACCGCAGCAGTCAACACCTGGATTGGGCCGGCGTGTCGTTCAGCGGTGTGCCGGGGGTGACCAGCAATCTCTATGCATCCGAACTCAAGGACGTCTGGCACCAGTACTACTACGACCTGGACTACACCTACGCCCTCAACGACCTGGTCACCCTCAACCCGGGCCTGCACTACTACCACACCCAGGACACCGGCCAATCCCTGTTGGGGGATATCGACAACAACACCTGGAGCCTGCATTTGACCGTGGGCGTAGGCAACCATAGCGTGACCGCCGCCTACCAGCGGGTTAACGGCAATACGCCGTTTGACTACATCACCCAGGGCGACAGCGTGTACCTGGATAACTCCCAGCAATACTCGGACTTCAACGGCCCGAATGAACGCTCGTGGAAGCTCAAGTACGCCTATGATTTTGTCGGCCTCGGTATGCCCGGCCTGACCACGGCGGTGTCCTACATCAGCGGCAAGACCGACTTGACCCAGGTCGACCCGCAAAGCCGTGGCTACAGCGCCTGGTACAGCGCCGACGGTAAGGGCGCCAAGCACTGGGAGCGGGATATCGATTTGAAGTATGTGGTGCAAGGCGGCCAGGCCAAGGATCTGGCCGTGCGCCTGCAATGGGCGACCCACCGTGGCAGCAACGGCTACTCGGCAGTAGACCGCGATGTGGATGAATACCGGGTGATCGTCGACTATCCGATTGATGTGTTCTGAGGCACCTTTCTTTCTTTGGTAACCGAGTATCCAATCTTCATCGGGTAGAACTAAACTGCCAGCATCCTTACCGCTGAAGTTCTGCCCGATGAGTCCACGCCGTGCTCGCCACCCTTCCGCACACCCGCAATTGTTGCTCCTTCTGGGCAGCGGCCTCACCGTCGTCCTGATCGTCATTATCGTCGCGGCGTTATTGATCCGCGAACACACCAGCACGCTACAGGCTGCCAAGCGCTCGTCCACCAATATCGCCCAGCTGATCAACGCCGATGTACTGCGCAACGTCGAGCTGTACGACCTGGCCCTCAAGGGGCTGATAGCCGCCAGGCAGCGCGAGGACCTGGCCAAGGTCGACGCCACTATCCAACACCTGGTGCAATTCGATTTATCCACCGCCGCGCCCTTTAAAGGCGAGGTGCTGATGCTGGATGCCAATGGCGCGGTGATCGCGGATTCCTCGACCCTGCGGCCCACCCCGCGCAACTTCGCTGATCGCGATTATTTCCAGGTGCATCTGAAGGACCCGCAGGCCGGTTTGTATATCAGCCGGGCCTTCCAGATCCGTTGCGACTGCGACCAAGTGTGGCGCATAGCATTCAGTCGGCGCGTATCGGGGCCCAATGGCGAGTTCGCCGGCGTTGCAGTGGCGACCATGCGCCTGGCGTATTTCGATCAATTGTTCAGCACCCTGGCCATCGGCAACGGTAGCAGCGTCAACCTACTCAATACCCACGGCATCCTGCTGGCCCAACAGCCGCTGCTCGAAAGCGACATGATTAACAAGGATTTGAGCGAGCGACCGAACTTCAAGCGCATGTTGCGCGAAGGCAATGGCAGCTTCCAGGCAACCTCGACCATCACCGGCAAGGACCGGCTGTACACCTTCACTACCGTGGGCACACTGCCACTGATCGTAGTGGTGGCGCTGTCTCGCGAGGATGTGTTCGCCCCCTGGAAACGCGCCGCACTGCTGACCAGCGGCGCGACCGGCATTCTGTGCATCGGGTTGTTGTGGCTGGCCTGGATGCTGCGTCGCGAGCTGCGACGTCGCTATCGCGCCGAACGGGTGCTGTCAGAACTGGCAGCCACGGATGCCCTGACCGGACTGGCCAACCGTCGCATCCTCGACGAGCGCCTGCGCCAGGAATGGGATCGCGCCCAGCGCTCGACCGAGCCACTGACCCTGCTGATGATCGACGTGGATCACTTCAAGGCGTTCAACGACCGCCACGGTCATAGCGGCGGCGACGAGGCCCTGCGCACCGTGGCCCAAGTGATCGCCGGCAATATACGCCGCCCCGCCGACCTCGCCGCCCGCTATGGCGGCGAGGAATTCGCGGTGGTGCTGCCCCATACTGATGCCGCAGGCGCCATGGTCATCGCCGAGCACATCCGCAGCAGCGTCGAACACTTGCCACGGGTGGCGGGTAGCGAGCGGCCGATCACCGTGAGCATCGGCGTGAGCACCTGGGATAAACGCAACCGCCAATCCCTGGAAGCGCTGCTGCTCAGTGCGGACCAGGCGTTGTATGAGGCCAAGCACAGTGGGCGCAATTGCATCGTGGATGCCGGTGCACCGCCAACCGAGGCCCACACCCCACAGGAATAAAAAAAGGCCACCCGAAGGCAGCCTTTAAAAACTAAAGAAAGAGAGTTGTTACTTACACCGCCGCAACGGGACGCATGTAAGAGATCGGTGCGGTGCTGGCATCTTCGAAGGTCACGACTTCCCAAGCGTCTGTCTGCTCAATCAACTTGCGCAGCAGCTGGTTGTTAAGGGCGTGGCCCGACTTGAAGCCTTTGAACTCGCCTATCAGGCTATTGCCCAGCAGGTAGAGGTCACCGATTGCATCGAGGATCTTGTGCTTCACGAATTCGTCTTCATAGCGAAGGCCGTCTTCGTTCAGTACACCATCCGCGTCGACCACAATGGCGTTTTCAACGCTGCCGCCGAGTGCGAGGTTGTGCTTGCGCAGGTACTCGATGTCACTCATGAAACCAAAGGTACGGGCGCGGCTGACTTCTTTTACAAACGAAGTGCTGGAAAAATCCACGCTTGCACTTTGGGTGCGGTCACGGAATACCGGGTGATCGAAATCGATCTCAAAGCTCACTTTAAAGCCTTCGAACGGAACGAAGGTGGCGCGCTTGTCGCCGTCTTCTACTGTCACTTCCCGCAGAATGCGAATGAACTTCTTAGCTGCGTCCTGTTCTTCCAGGCCGGCAGATTGAATCAAGAATACGAAGGGTCCAGCGCTGCCATCCATGATCGGGACTTCGGACGCGGAGAGCTCGACGTAGGCGTTATCGATGCCCAAACCGGCCATGGCCGAGAGCAAGTGCTCCACCGTGTCCACTTTGACGTCACCATTGACCAATGTGGTCGACATAGTGGTTTCGCCAACGTTTTCCGCGCGAGCAGGAATCTGCACCACAGGGTCCAGGTCGGCACGCACAAACACGATGCCGGTGTCGACAGGTGCAGGCTTGAGGGTCAGGTAGACCTTTTCCCCGGAGTGCAGACCTACACCTGTGGCACGAATAATATTCTTCAGGGTGCGTTGTTTAATCATGGCTTGGACCGCTTCAGCGCAAATTGCGAACTGGTATCAACAAAGGCTGGCGATAATAGCAGACCAGACCTTTGCTGAACACCAATCACCTTCATAGCCCTGATACATTCCATTAATCGGCCTGACGACGCAGGAATGCCGGGATGTCCAGGTAGTCCAGGTCATCTTGCGGATTCGGGCTACGGGACGCCGCAGCACCGGCCTGAGCCTGGTTGCGCATCACGGTCGGACGATCCAGATCGCGGTAGTTCACCGACGGCAGCTCCTGACGCGCAGGGGCTGGAGCGGCAGCCGCCTGGCTGGCCTGGCTGCTGTGCAGGGTGTTGTCGATCACCTTTACAGGCTTCTCGATCTTAGCACCCAGACCGGTGGCAACCACGGTGACGTGCAGCTCGTCGCGCATGTCCGGATCGATCACGGTACCGACCTTGACCATGGCGTGCTCGGAAGCGAAGGCTTCAATGATGCTACCCACGTCGGAGTACTCACCCAGGGACAGGTCAGGACCGGCGGTGATATTCACCAGGATGCCGCGTGCGCCTTGCAGGTTCACGTCTTCCAGCAGCGGGTTGCGGATGGCCGCTTCGGTGGCTTCGCGTGCACGGTTCGGACCGCTGGCGCAGCCAGTGCCCATCATCGCCATGCCCATTTCGCTCATCACGGTACGCACGTCGGCAAAGTCGACGTTGATCATGCCTGGGCGCTTGATGATGTCGGAGATACCGCGAACGGCACCGGCCAGTACATCGTCAGCCTTGGCGAAAGCGGACAGCAGGCTCGCGTCCTTGCCCAGGATGGTCAGCAGCTTCTCGTTGGGAATGGTGATCAACGAGTCGACGCTTTCAGACAGCAGACGGATGCCTTCGTCGGCGATCTGCATACGCTTGCGACCTTCGAACGGGAACGGACGGGTCACTACTGCAACCGTCAGAATCCCCATTTCCTTGGCCACTTCGGCAATGATCGGCGCAGCACCGGTACCGGTACCGCCGCCCATGCCGGTGGTGATGAACACCATGTTGGTGCCTTGCAGCACTTCGGCAATACGCTCGCGGTCTTCCAGGGCGGCTTGACGGCCGACTTCCGGGTTGGCGCCAGCGCCGAGGCCCTTGGTCACCGCGGTGCCCAATTGCAGGATGGTGCGCGCGCCGATGCTTTTCAGCGCCTGGGCATCAGTGTTGGCGCAGATGAATTCAACGCCTTCAATGTTGCTCTTGACCATATGGTTGACAGCGTTGCCGCCGCCACCGCCGACACCGATCACTTTGATGACCGGGCTGGCGGGGATGTTGTCTACGAGTTCGAACATTTTCCCTCTCCTTTCGTTTTCTCTAGTTTTTTCGCCTACTGCTTTACAGCAGCTCCAAGTTGCAAGCCATGAGCTGCAAGCTTGAAGCTTGTAACTTGTCGCTTGAAGCCAACTTCGTTAGAAGTTCCCTTTTACCCAAGCCTGTAACCGCTCGAACAACGGTGCCTTGGCTTCGTCGTCGCCACGGTAGCTATCACGGTTGCTTGGGCCCGACAGGGAAATGCCGTCGGTCTGCTTCTGCAGCCCGTACAACAGCAAGCCCACGCCGGTGGAATAAATCGGGTTGCGCACCACGTCGCCCAAGCCCTTGACGCCATGTGGCACGCCCAGGCGCACCGGCATATGGAAGATTTCCTCGGCCAGTTCGACCGCGCCTTCCATCTTCGAGGTGCCGCCGGTCAGCACGATGCCGGCCGGGATCAAATCTTCGTAGCCGCTGCGGCGCAGTTCAGCCTGGATCAGGGTGAACAGTTCGTCGTAGCGCGGCTCGACCACTTCGGCCAAGGCCTGACGCGACAGTTCGCGCGGTGGACGATCGCCCACGCTCGGCACTTTGATGGTTTCGCCGGCACCGGCCAGTTTGGCCAGGGCGCAGGCGTAACGGATCTTGATTTCTTCGGCGTACTGGGTCGGTGTGCGCAGTGCCATGGCGATGTCGTTGGTCACCTGGTCGCCGGCAATCGGGATCACGGCGGTGTGACGGATCGCACCTTCGGTGAAGATCGCGATATCGGTGGTACCGCCGCCGATGTCCACCAGGCACACGCCCAGTTCTTTTTCGTCGTCGGTCAGCACCGAATAGGCCGAGGCCAGTTGCTCAAGGATGATGTCGTCGATTTCCAGGCCGCAACGGCGCACGCACTTCTCGATGTTCTGCGCGGCATTGACCGCACAAGTGACCACATGGACCTTGGCTTCCAGACGTACGCCCGACATGCCCAAAGGCTCGCGAACGCCTTCCTGGTTATCGATCACGTAGTCCTGCGGCAGGGTGTGCAAGACGCGCTGGTCAGCCGGGATTGCTACGGCCTGGGCGGCGTCGAGCACGCGCTCCAGGTCGGCCGAGCTGACCTCGCGGTCGCGGATCGCCACGATGCCGTGGGAGTTCAGGCTGCGGATATGGTTGCCCGCCACGCCAACGAACGCCGAGTGAATCCGGCAACCGGCCATCAACTGCGCTTCTTCGATGGCGCGCTGGATCGATTGCACGGTGGACTCGATGTTCACCACCACGCCCTTCTTCAGGCCCCGGGACGGATGCGTGCCAATACCGACGATTTCGATCGTGCCGTCTTCCCCGACCTCGCCCACCAGCGCCACCACCTTGGAGGTGCCGATATCCAGACCGACGATCATTTTGCCGCTTTGCACGTTTGCCATGGGTCCTGCCTCTTCTTAATTCTTCGCGACAGCGGGTTGCGCTGCCGTGGGCGCAGCCGGTTCACGCCAGCCGACGGCAAGGCCGTTGGCGTAACGCAGGTCGACGCTCGCAATGTTCGTAATCTGTTCTTTCAAGGTTTTGTCGTAGATGGCAATAAAGCGGCGCATCTTCTCCACCAAGCGGTCGCGTCCCAGCAACAACTCGATGCCCGGGCCGGAACTGCCTGCCCCGGTTGTCAAAAACCAGCTGCCCCGTTCACGCAATTCCAGGCGCGCAATGGAGAAGCCCAGTGGCCGCAGCATCTGGCTCAAGGCCTGGTACTGCTGCATCACTTGCTGCTGCGCCCGCTGCGGCCCGAACAACTGCGGCAGGTGCTCGTAGTTGGCCAGCTCACGCGGGGTGAACGCCTGGCCCTGGTTGTTCAACAGCGCCTCGTCGCCCCAACGGGCCACCGGCAGTTGTTCTTCCAGGCGGATCGTCACCTGATCCGGCCACACGCGACGCACTTCGGCGTGGGCGATCCACGGCATCTGCTCCAGCTCCCGGCGCATGCCGGCCAGGTCGATGGTGAAGAAGCTCGCCGCCAGGAACGGGCCGATGCGCTGCTGTACCGCCTGCTGGCTGATGTAGCTCAGATCGCCCTGCACACTGATCTTGGTGATCGGGCGGTCGGCGTACGGCAGTAGACGCTGCGCGCCTTCATAAGTGCCGAAGCCCAATACCACCAGCAACACCGGCCAGAACAGCGCCTTGAGGAAAGCAAAATTGGCCTTCGGCAGGCGCGCCGACATCGGCTCTTTAGCCACCATGCGACTGGCACCCCGGGGCACCGGCTTGCGGCTCGGTGCACGTGGGGGCTGATGACGAAGCGATGCGCCTTTCATGTCGTTAGCCTCTTGCCTCGATGCTGGCGGCCAGGATCGCCAGCACCAACTGCTGGAAGTCCAGACCGGCGGCACGGGCAGCCATTGGTACCAGGCTGTGATCGGTCATGCCTGGTGCGGTGTTGACCTCAAGGAACCAGAAGTTGCCTTGGTCGTCCTGCATCACGTCTGCCCGTGCCCAACCGGCGATACCCAACGCCTCACAGGCTTTCGCCGTAAGGTCCATCAATTCCTGTTCTTTGTTTGCGTCGAGGCCGCATGGGATCCGGTACTGGGTATCGGAAGCCAGGTACTTGGCGTCGTAATCGTAAAAGGTGTGGGGCGTGCCCAATGCGATGGGCGGCAATACCTGGCCACGCAGGGTGGCGATGGTGTACTCGGGACCGGAAATCCACTGTTCCACCAACACTTGCGAATCGTAGGTACTTGCCGCTTTCCATGCGTCGATCAATTCGGCGGCCGAGTTCACTTTGGCCATGCCGATACTGGAGCCTTCATGGGCAGGTTTGACGATCAAAGGAGTGCCCAGTTCCTCGACTGCAGAAATACAATCGGCTTCGCTGCACAGAACACTGTGACGCGGGGTTGGAATACCCAGGCTGTGCCACACCTGCTTGGTGCGCAGCTTGTCCATGGCCAATGCCGAGGCCAGGATGCCGCTACCGGTGTAGGGAATACCGGCGCACTCCAACAGGCCCTGCATGCTGCCGTCTTCACCGCCGCGACCGTGCAGGATGATAAAGGCGCGGTCGATTTTTTCGGCCAACAGGCGCGCGAGAAAATCATCGCCCACATCAATCCCGAACGCATTCACGCCGGCGCTTTGCAGGGCTTCGAGCACGGCGTTGCCGGACTTGAGTGACACTTCACGCTCGGCGCTCTTACCGCCAAACAACACCGCCACGCGGCCGAAGTCGGCAGGCGTGATGGTGGAAAACAGGGCTTCGTAGTTCGTGATCATTTCGACTTCCCCTGGGCAGCGGCGAAGAGCGGGCTCGCCAGCAATTTAGGGGCAAGGCCACCGATGTCACCGGCGCCCTGGCACAGCAGAATGTCACCGGCACGCAGCAGCGGTTTGACGATTGGCGCCAGGTCCACACCGCGCTCAATGTAGATCGGGTCCAACTGGCCACGCTGGCGGATGCTGTTGCATAGCTTGCGGCTGTCGGCGCCCGGGATCGGTTCTTCACCGGCCGGGTAGACCTCCATCAGCAGCAGCACGTTGGCGTCGGCCAATACATTGACGAAGTCATCGTATAGATCGCGGGTACGGCTGTAGCGGTGCGGCTGGTACACCATCACCAGGCGACGCTCCGGCCAGCCACCGCGCACGGCCTTGATCACGGCGGCGACTTCGGTCGGGTGGTGACCATAATCATCCACCAGCATCACGTCGCCGCCCTCCACCGGCAATTGGCCGTAGACCTGGAAGCGTCGGCCCACACCGGCAAAGCGCGACAGACCTTCGACGATCGCTTCATCGCTGACGCCTTCATCGGAAGCAATGCAGATGGTCGCCAGGGAGTTCAATACGTTGTGGTTACCCGGCATGTTCACCGACACATCCAACGGCTCACGGTCCGGACGCAGCACGGTGAAGAAGGTTTGCATGCCTTCCTGACGCACATTGATCGCACGCACGTCGGCATCTTCGCTGAAGCCGTAAGTGACGGTCGGGCGTTTGACCAGCGGCAGAATCTCGCGCACTACAGGGTCGTCCAGGCACACCACCGCCAAGCCGTAGAACGGCAGGTTGTGGAGGAACTCGACGAAGGTTTTCTTCAACTTGTTGAAGTCACCGTCGTAGGTCGCCATGTGGTCGGCGTCGATGTTGGTGACCACAGCCACCAACGGTTGCAGATGCAGGAAGCTGGCATCGCTTTCGTCGGCTTCGGCGATCAGGTAGCGGCTGGTGCCAAGCTGGGCGTTGGTACCGGCTGCATTCAGACGGCCACCGATCACGAACGTCGGGTCCAGGCCACCGGCGGCGAACACCGAGGCGATCAGGCTGGTGGTGGTGGTTTTGCCGTGGGTACCGGCGACCGCGATGCCGTGGCGATAGCGCATCAGCTCGGCGAGCATCTCGGCGCGCGGCACCACGGGAATACGACGTTCAAGGGCGGTGGCCACTTCCGGGTTAGCTGTGTTCACCGCGCTGGACACCACCAGCACATCGGCCTCGGCGGCGTTCTCGGCACGGTGGCCGATAAAGATCTGCGCACCAAAGGATTTGAGGCGGTCGGTGACCTGGGATTCTTTCAAGTCCGAACCGGACACCTGATAGCCCAGGTTGAGCAGCACTTCAGCAATGCCGCACATACCCACGCCGCCGATTCCGACGAAGTGAATGCGACGGATACGGCGCATTTCCGGCTGCGGCATGGCTTTCTGATTCTCAACCATGGGCCACCTCCAGGCAGATATCGACCACGGTGCGGGTTGCTTCAGGTTTGGCCAGGCGGCTTGCGGTGCTCGCCATGCTGTTAAGTCGTTCCGGTTGCATCAAAACCTCGGTCAGGCGTGCGGCCAAATCGGCGGCGCCAGTCGTTCTTTGCGGCAGCAGGAAGGCAGCGCCCTCCCCGGCCAAATATTCGGCGTTGCGGGTCTGGTGATCGTCGATCGCATGGGGCAGAGGCACCAGCAAGGACGGCAGACCGGCGGCGGCCAGTTCACTGACGGTCAGCGCACCAGCGCGACAAACCACCAGGTCGGCCCAGCCATAGGCATGGGCCATGTCTTTGATGAAAGGCTGTACGTTGGCCTCCACACCGGCTTCGCGATAACGCGCGGCGGTGACTTCATCGTGGTTTTTGCCGGCCTGGTGAAAGATCTCCGGGCGTAGCTCCAGCGGCAGTTGTGCCACGGCTTCGGGCAGCAATTTGTTCAGTGGTTCAGCGCCCAGGCTTCCGCCCAGGATCAACAGGTGCGCCTTGCGCCCGGCCAAGGCATCGCGAGCGATGCCCATGAACAGCTCGGTACGCACCGGGTTGCCGGTGGTGCGGCGTTTGCTCGACAAGCCAAAGGTGTTCGGGAATGCCTCACACACCCGCGCCGCCAGCGGCACCAGCAGGCGGTTGGCGGTGCCGGCCACGGCGTTCTGTTCGTGCACTATCACCGGCACGCCGGCCAGCCTTGCTGCTACGCCGCCAGGGCCGGTCACGTAACCGCCGAAGCCAAGCACGCAGACAGGCTTCAACTCACGGATAACCTTGCGCGCCTGCCAAACCGCCTTGAGCAATACGAACGGTGCTTTGAGCAAGGACAACTTGCTCTTGCCACGTAGGCCGCTGACGTTGATCAGGTGCAGCGGCAACCCAGCGTTAGGCACCAATTCGTTCTCGATGCCGCGCGGCGTCCCCAGCCAGTGCACCGTGTAGCCACGGCTCTGGAACTCCCGCGCACACGCCAGGGCCGGGAACACATGGCCCCCGGTACCGCCCGCCATGATCAGCACATTAGCGCCCATGGATAGGCTCCTCGGCGAAGTCGCTTTCGCTGAATTCCATCTCTTCGCTGCCCAGGTGGGTGCGACTCTCCCACTCGATGCGCAGCAGCAAACCCAGGCACGCGCAGCAAATCACCAAGGAACTGCCGCCGTAGCTGAGGAACGGCAAGGTCAGCCCTTTGGTCGGCAGCAGGCCTACGTTCACACCGATATTGATCAGGAACTGGCCGATCCACAGGAACGACAAGCCGTACGCCACATACGCGGCGAAATATTGTTTGGCCTTCTCGGCCCACAAGCCGATATACATGCCGCGTACACACACGAACACGAACAGCGCAACAGTGCACAGCGAGCCCACTACGCCGAGCTCTTCGGCGAGTACCGAGAACACGAAGTCCGTGTGGGCTTCGGGCAGGTAGAACTGCTTCTGTACGCTGTTGCCCAGGCCAACGCCCAGCCACTCGCCCCGGCCGAAAGCGATCAACGCCTGGGTCAGCTGGTAGCCGGAACCGAACTGGTCGGACCATGGGTCGGTAAAGGTGATCAGACGCGCCATCCGGTAGGGTTGCGCCTGCACCAGAATCGTCACGGCCGCCACCGCCAGCACCACCATCAAGGTGAACCGGAACAGACCTACACCGCCAAGGAACAGCATCGCCGCCGCCGCACCCATCATCACCACGGTGGCGCCGAAGTCGGGTTCCATCAGCAACAGGCCGGCCATGGGCAGCAGCACGATGAATGGCTTGAAGAACCCCATCCAACTCTCGCGCACTTCCTTCTGACGTCGCACCAGATAGCCAGCCAGGTAGATCACCACGAACACCTTGGCGATTTCCGAGGGTTGCACGTTGAACGCGCCGAAACCGATCCAGCGCATCGAGCCGTTTACCTCGCGACCGATGCCCGGCAGGATCACCATCACCAGCAAGCCGAACGCGCCGATCAGCATCAACCAGCCCAGGCGCTGCCAAGTGGCGATGGGGATCATCATGGTCACGATGCAGGCACCGATACCGATCACCAGGTACACCAGATGGCGGATCATCATGTAGAGGGTGTTGCCGGACTGCACGGCGGCGACTTCGGAAGACGCCGAAGTGATCATCACCAAGCCCAGGCCCAGCAGCGCCAGGCAACCGGCAAGCATTGGGAAATCCAGGTCGATACCGCGCCCGGTAATAATCGGCGACGGGTACGGCTTGATGATGTTTCTCAGGTTCAGGTTCATGCCAAGGCCTCCACGGCGCGAGCGAACAGCTGGCCGCGCTCTTCGTAGTTCTTGAACATGTCCAGGCTGGCACAGGCCGGCGACAGCAGAACGGCGTCACCGGGTTGGGCCACGGCTTTGCATTGCAGGACGGCTTCGTCCAGGGAGGCCACGCGAATCTGCGGCACCGCGTCACCGAGGGCGGCGGCGATCAGCTCGGCATCACGGCCCAGCAACACCACGGCGCGGCAGTGGGCGCCCACCGGTGCCTTGAGATCCTTGAAGTCGGCGCCTTTGCCGTCGCCACCGGCGATCAGCACCAGCTTGCCGTCGATATCGGCACCCAGGCCCTCAATGGCGGCCAGCGCGGCACCGACATTGGTGGCCTTGGAGTCGTTGTAATAGCTCACACCGTCCAAGTCACGCACCCATTGGCAGCGGTGCTCAAGCCCGGCGAAAGTGCGCAGGGTCGAGAGCATGGCATCGAACGGCAAACCCACGGCATGCCCGAGCGCCAGTGCCGCCAGGGCGTTCGACTGGTTGTGGGCACCACGGATTTTCAACTCGCGCACCGGCATCAGGCTCTGGAATTCGAATGCCAGGTATTTCTCGCCATTCTCTTCACGAATGCCGAAAGCCTTGAAGTCGGGTTTGCCCAAACCGAATGTCCAGCATGGCAACCCTTCGCCCATCAGCGGACGGCTCAGGGCATCATTACGGTTGACCACCACTTGCTTAGCGCCGCGGAAGATCCGGTGCTTGGCCAGGTGATACGCCGGTAGGCCGCTGTAGCGGTCCATGTGGTCTTCACTCACGTTCAACACGGTGGCCACTTCGGCACCGAGGTCGTGGGTGGTCTCCAGTTGGAAGCTCGACAGCTCCATCACGTACAGCTCGATGTCATCGCTGAGCAGGTCCAGCGCCGGGGTGCCGAGGTTGCCGCCCACGGCCACGCGTTTGCCGGCCGCTGCCGCCATGTCGCCGACCAGGGTGGTGACGGTGCTTTTCGCGTTGGAACCGCTGATGGCTACAATCGGCGCCTTGGCATTGCGCGCAAACAGGTCGATATCGCCGGACAGCTTCACGCCACGGGCCGCAGCCGCTTGCAGGGCCGGAGTCGCCAGGGCCAGGCCGGGGCTCACGTAGAGCTCGTCGGCACGGCACAGAAACTCGACATCCAGCTCGCCACAACGCACTTCCACGTGCGGGTAGTCACGACGCAGCGTGACCAGCTCCGGTGGATTTTCCCGCGTATCGGCCACGGCAAACGACGTGCCCCGGTTCGCCAGGAAGCGAACCAGGGACATGCCGCTCTTGCCGAGGCCGACAACGATGCGGAAGTGGTCTGAAGCGATCAGGGACACTCGTTTCTACCTCAGTTTCAGGGTGGCAAGGCCGATCAGCACCAGAATCACGGTGATGATCCAGAAGCGGACAATCACGCGCGGCTCGGGCCAGCCCTTGAGTTCAAAGTGGTGGTGAATCGGCGCCATGCGGAACACGCGGCGCCCGGTCAATTTGAAGGACGCCACCTGGATGACCACCGACAGGGTTTCCATCACGAAAACACCGCCCATGATGAACAGCACGATTTCCTGGCGAACGATCACCGCGATGGTGCCCAGGGCCGCGCCCAGCGCCAGTGCGCCGACGTCGCCCATGAAGACTTGGGCCGGGTAGGTGTTGAACCACAAGAACCCAAGCCCCGCACCGATCAGCGCGCCACAGAACACGATCAGCTCGCCCGCCCCCGGTACATAAGGGATCAGCAGGTATTCAGCGAATTTCACGTTACCCGACAGGTAGCAGAAGATGCCGAGCGCGCCGCCCACCATCACCGTCGGCATGATCGCCAGGCCGTCGAGGCCATCGGTGAGGTTGACGGCGTTGCTGGAGCCGACGATCACGAAGTAGGTCAGCACCACGAAACCGATACCCAGGGGAATACTGGCATCCTTGAGCATGGGCAGAATCAGCGTGGTTTCCACCGCGCTTGGGGCCGTCATGTACAAGAAGATCGCCGCACCCAGGCCAAATACCGATTGCCAGAAATACTTCCAGCGGCTTGGCAGCCCCTTGGAGTTCTTCTCGATCACCTTGCGGTAGTCGTCCACCCAGCCGATGGCACCGAACAGCAGGGTCACCAGCAACACCACCCATACGTAACGGTTATTCAGGTCAGCCCACAGCAAAGTGCTGACACCGATGGACGACAGGATCAGCGCGCCGCCCATGGTCGGCGTGCCGGATTTGGACAGGTGCGACTGCGGGCCGTCATTGCGAACCGATTGACCAATTTGCAGGTTCTGCAGGGTGCGGATCATCCACGGCCCGAGGAACAGCGACAAACACAACGCGGTCAGCACACCTAGAATCCCGCGCAGGGTCAGGTACTGGAAGACCGCGAAGCCTTTGTGGAACTGTTGCAGATACTCAGCCAGCAGCAGCAGCATTAATGTTTCTCCGTACTTGAGCCACACAAGGCTACGACGACGTTTTCCATCACCGCGCTGCGCGATCCCTTGATCAAAATGGTTGTGTTTTTATCGTGTTCGGCCGCGCCGATGGCCTGGATCAACTCGGCTTGACTGGCGAAATGCGTGGCACCGGGGCCGAAGGCGGCGACGGCGTGGGCCATGTTCGGACCGACTGCGTACAGCGCATCGACTTTGCCCGCCGCGTAGGCACCGACTTCCCGATGCCCCTGCTCGGCCCAGTCGCCCAGTTCGCCGATATCGCCCAGCACCAGCACCTTGCGCCCGGCGAACCCTTTGAGCAGGTCGGCCGCAGCGTTGATGGAAGAGGGGTTGGCGTTATAGGTGTCGTCGATCACGCGCATACCATTGGTAGCCAACTGCGCCACGGTGCGGCCTTTGACGGGTTGCACAGCGCCCAGCCCCGTGGCGATACCGAACAGCGACACGCCCAGGGCATGGGCGGCGGCGGCGGCGGCCAGGGCATTGGCGACGTTATGGTTGCCCAACAAATTCAGTTGCACGTGCTCGTTGCCTTGCGGGGTGTGCAAGGTAAAGGAAGGGCAGCCGCGTGCATCGACGGTGATGTTGGATGCATGGAAATCAGCCGCGGCGTTAAGCACGGCAAACGTCAGGACCTTGCGACCGGCGGCGCGCACACGCCAGGTTTCGAAGGCTTTGTCGTCGAGGTTCAATACGGCAGTGCCCGAAGCGTCGAGGCCTTCAAGGATTTCACCCTTGGCTTCGACGATCTTTTCCGGGCCACCGAACTCACCGACGTGAGCGGTACCGGCGTTATTGATAACGGCGACGTGAGGCTTGGTCAGTGCGACGGTGTAGGCGATTTCGCCGATGCGCGATGCACCCAGTTCGATCACCGCCGCCGTGTGTTCCGGGGCCAGTTCGAGAAGGGTCAACGGCGCGCCGAAATCATTATTCAGGTTGCCACGGGTAGCGAGTACCGGACCACGGGTGCGCAAGACACCGGCGAGCAGTTCCTTGACCGTGGTCTTGCCGCTGGAACCGGTGATGGCAGCCACAGGCTTATCGAACGCGGCACGGTTGAGTGCGCCCAGTTGGCCCAGGGCCAAGCGGGTGTCGGCAACCAACAACTGCGGCAGGCTCGACTCCGGCACTTCGCGCTGCACCAAGGCACCCACGGCGCCTTTGGCGGCGACGTCATTCAGGTAGTCGTGGCCATCAAAGCGCGGGCCGGCCAGCGCAACAAACAGTTGCCCTGGCTGGATGGCACGGCTGTCGATGCTGACACCGTCGAAGCGGCAGTCGCTGGACAACATGCGGCCCGACAGGGCCTGGGTCAGTTCACTGAAGCGCATCGGCTTAAGCATGGGCAACCTCCCAGGCGCTCAAGGCGTGATCAGCCTCGACCAGATCGGAAAAGGCATGCCGCTCGCCGTTGATTTCCTGATAGTCCTCGTGGCCTTTACCGGCCAGTACCACCACATCGTCGGCGCTTGCGCTGGCGATCAGTTGGGCGATGGCGGCACCGCGGCCGGCAACGAAGGTGGCCTTGGATACGTCTTTGAAGCCGGCACGGATATCGTCGAAGATCTGGCTCGGGTTCTCGCTGCGCGGGTTGTCATCGGTGACCAACACGCCGTCTGCCAGACGTTCAACAATCTCGGCCATCAGCGGGCGCTTGCCGCGATCACGATCACCGCCGCAGCCGAACAGGCACAGTAATTTGCCCTTGGCGTGGGGGCGCAGCGCTTCGAGGACTTTTTCCAGGGCGTCCGGCGTATGGGCGTAATCGACCACCACCAACGGCTGTTTGCCGCCACCCAGACGCTGCATACGGCCGGCCGGGCCTTCCAGCTTCGGCAGTACTTTTAAAATTTCGTCCAGGGCGTAGTCCAGGCCCAGCAACGCGCCGATGGCAGCCAGTACATTGCTCAGGTTGAACCGGCCGAGCAATGTACTGCGCAGGTGATGTTCGCCCTGAGGTGTCACCAGGGTGGCACGCACGCCTTCGTCGTTGAACTGGGCTTCGCGGCAATACAGGTAGGCACTTGAATCGTGCAGGCTGTAGCTGATCAGGCGCGCTTCGCTGTGTTCGGCGGCCAATTGGCGACCGAAGTCATCGTCCAGGTTCACCACCCGACACTTAAGATCGTTCCAGGCGAACAGCTTAGCCTTGGCGGCGGCGTAAGCCTCCATGGTGCCGTGGTAGTCCAAATGGTCGCGGGACAGGTTGGTCATCACCGCCACATCAAACGCCAGAGCGCTGACGCGGCCTTGATCCAGCCCGTGGGACGAGACTTCCATGGCCACGGCCTTGGCACCGGCCTTTTTCAGGTCGGCCAGGGTCGCTTGCACGGCAATCGGGTTCGGGGTGGTGTGCAGACCGCTTTGCAGCGCGCCATAGAAACCGGTCCCCAGGGTGCCGACAATCCCGCAATGCTGGCCCAGCAGATCAAGAGCCTGGGCAACCAATTGGGTCACGCTGGTCTTGCCGTTGGTGCCGGTCACGCCCACCAGGTTGAGGTGGCGGCTCGGCTCGCCATAGAAACGCCCGGCGATATCGGATAACTGTTTGGCCAGCCCCTTGACCGGAATCAGCGGCACGTCGGTGATCGGTAGCACGGTGGCGCCTTCGGCTTCATAAGCCACGGCGGCTGCACCGCGCTGCAACGCATCGGCAATGTGTGCACGGCCGTCGAACTTGCCACCCGGCACCGCCAGGAACAGGTCACCGGCACGCACATTGCGGCTGTCCAGGGTCAGCTCACGAATCAATAGGTCGCGCCCGGCGTGGGCGAAGATCTTGTTCAAACTCAGAGACATCAGCCGCGCCCTCCATTGGCTTTTACGGCAGCGGCCGGTGGCCCGGCGTTCGCTTGTTGGGTGGGCGGCAGGTTGTCCGGGGTGATGTTCATCAAGCGCAGGGTGCCGGACATCACTTTGCTGAACACCGGCGCGGAGACCAGGCCACCGAAGTAACCGGCCTTACTCGGTTCATCGATCACCACGACGATGGCGTAGCGCGGATCGCTCATTGGGCCGAAGCCAGCGAACAACGAACGATACGAGTTCTCGGCGTACCCCTTGGTACCCACCGACGTCTTACGTGCGGTACCGGACTTGCCGCCCACGTGATACGCCGGCACCTGGGCACGGAATACACCGCGCGGCGCCTCGATCACTTGTTGCAGCATGCCTTGCATAGTCTTGGCGACATTTTCCGGGATCACCTGGGTCGCTTTCGGCGCTTCATCGACGTGGATCAGGCTCAACGGCACCATGCGGCCGTTGTTGGCCAGCACAGAGAAGGCATGAGCCAGTTGGATCGCAGTCACCGACAGGCCGTAGCCGTAGGACAAGGTGGCGGTCTCGGCTTTTTTCCAGTCGCGGTAGTTCGGCAGGTTACCGACACGCTCGCCCGGAAAATCCAAGCCCGTGGGTTGGCCCAGGCCGATCTTCTGCGCCAGGTGGTAGATGGTTTCGCCGCCGATATCGAAGGCGACCTTACTCATACCCACGTTACTGGAGTTGATCAGGATGCCGGTCAGATCCAGCACCGGTCCCTCGGTACGGGAAACGTCACGAATGGTGTATTTGCCCAACTGCAGCGTGCCCGGATAGACCTCGACTTTGTCGCTGGGCTTCCAGCGCCCGGTTTCGAGGGCGGCACTCATGGAGATGGCTTTCATGGTCGAACCCGGCTCGAACACGTCGATCATGGCGCGGTTGCGCATCATCGCCGGTTGCAGGTTGCGACGGTTGTTCGGGTTGTAGGTAGGCTGGTTCACCATGGCCAGGATTTCGCCGGTCTTCACGTCCATGATCACGAGGCTGCCGGCCTTGGCGCCGTTTTCGATGATCGCGTTACGCAGCTCACGGTTGGCCAGGTATTGCAAACGCAGATCAATCGACAACGCCAAGGGCTTACCGGCCTTGGCGTTTTTGGTGACCTGGACATCCTTGATCAACCTGCCGCGCCGATCCTTGATGACTTGTCGCTTGCCGGGAACCCCGGCGAGCCATTCATCGTAGGCCAGCTCTACGCCTTCGCGGCCATGGTCGTCGATGTCGGTGAAACCCACCATGTGGGCGGTGGTTTCACCGGCCGGGTAGAAGCGACGGAATTCCTCGATGCCGTAGACACCGGGGACTTTAAGGTCGAGCACCTGCTGGCCCTGCTCAGGCGTCAGACCGCGCACCAGATAGATGAACTCTTTATTGGCCTGAGCTTCCAGACGCTCGGCCAAGGCCTTAGGGTCTTGACCGAGGGCGGCGGCGAGGGCCGGCCAGCGGTCCTTGGCGACTTGCAGTTCCTTGGCGTTTGCCCACAGCGTGGTCACCGGCGTACTGACAGCCAAGGGCTCGCCGTTGCGGTCGGTGATCAGGCCACGGTGCGCAGGAATAGGAATATGACGCAGACTGCGGGCATCGCCCTGACCGATCAGAAAGTCGCGATCGACCACTTGCAGATCAACGATGCGCCAGGCGATCGCCCCCACCATCAGCGCCAGCAAACCGAGCACCAGGCGGAAGCGCCATGGGTACAGTGCGCCTTCGAGTTTCATCATGGCGCCACCATCCGCACGTCAGCCGCGCTCGGGATGTGCATTTTCAACTGCTCGGTGGCCAGCACTTCGATACGACTGTGGGCCGTCCAGGTACTTTGTTCCAAGATCAACCGGCCCCACTCGGCCTGGGCTTTGTCACGCACACTCAACTCCCCATATAGGGTGTTGAGCAGTTGACGGTTCCAGTGGGCGCTGTAGGACACCGCAATCGCGGACACCAGTACGCCGATGAACAGCAGCAACATAAAGAAGCTGCCACCCGGGAGGGGCTTGGCGAAAAGCTTACTCACCGCAGCTTCTCCGCAACGCGCATAACAGCACTGCGGGCACGCGGGTTAGCTTTGAGTTCAGCTTCAGAAGCGAACTGCGCTTTGCCATGGATTTTGATTTTCGGCACAAAAGCTTCGAACCGTACCGGCAGGTTGCGCGGCAGGTTGTCGGACTCGCCCTTGACCAGGCGACGCATAAACAGTTTAACGATACGGTCTTCCAGAGAGTGGAAGCTGATCACCACCAGACGACCGCCTACTTCCAGTGCGTCGAGGGCAGCCTCCAGGCCGGCCTCAAGATCGCCCAATTCGTTATTGACGTGGATACGCAGGCCTTGGAACGCACGGGTCGCCGGGTTCTTGCCCTTTTCCCACGCAGGGTTTGCGACTTTCAATACTTCGGCCAGGTCGGCGGTGCGCTCGAACGGCTGGATTTCGCGGCGCTCAACCACGGCACGAGCCATGCGACCGGCGAAGCGCTCTTCACCGTACTCTTTGAATACACGGGCGATTTCTTCCACCGGTGCGGTGGCGATGAACTGCGCGGCACTGACGCCCCGGGTGGGGTCCATGCGCATATCGAGCGGGCCGTCGTTCATGAAGCTGAAGCCGCGCTCCGGGTCATCGAGCTGTGGGGAAGAAACGCCCAAGTCGAGCAACACCCCGGCCACCTTGCCTGCCATGCCGCGCTCGGCCACTTCGGCTCCCAGCTCGGCAAAGCTGCGCTGCACAACGACAAAGCGGCCGTCTTCGGCCGCTAGCGCTTGCCCGGTGGCAATCGCTTGGGGGTCTTTGTCGAACCCGAGGAGTTTTCCATCCGGCCCGAGCTGACTGAGGATCAACCGGCTGTGCCCGCCCCTGCCGAACGTGCCATCCAAATAGCAGCCATCCGCGCGTACAGCGAGAGCCTCAACGGCTTCGTCAAGCAGTACGGTGATGTGGTTAAAGCCGCTATCAATAGTCACAGGATCAGATCACGCAGTTCGTCAGGCATGGCGCCCGGTTGTTGAATAGCAGCCAGGTCAGCTGCAGAAACAGCATCCCAGGCATCTTCGTCCCACAATTGGAACTTGTTCAGTTGGCCGACCAACATCGCGCGCTTATCGAGCTTGGCGTACTCGCGCAGACGCGGCGGCACCAGGAAACGACCGCTGCCATCAAGCTCAAGGTCGACGGCATTGCCGATCAGCAAACGCTGCAGGCGGCGGTTTTCTTCGCGTAATGAAGGCAAGGCGCGCAACTTGGTTTCAATCAACTCCCACTCGTCGAGGGGGTAAACACATAAACAAGGGTCAACGGCATCAATAGTGATGATCAACTGGCCGGAACTTCTCGAAATCAGCTCGTCGCGATACCGGCTCGGCATAGCGAGACGGCCCTTTGCGTCGAGACTGATAGCGTTAGCTCCGCGAAACACAGATGCGTTTCTCCAAATTTTAGCGTTTTACGTTCAAAAAACCCACTTTGTGCCACTTTCCGCCACTTGCGCACACTATAGGAATGCGCCCACCACACCGTCAAGGCACGGATTCAAGGAAAAGCCTTACAGAACGGAGATTTAGGAGCGTAAAAGGAGGAGAAACCAGAGTTCAGCGATAATTTTGACCCAACAAGCACAGCAAGCTCAAAGAGCTATTGCTTGAAGTTAAAGTAATTTATTAAGAGTAAGATTTTTTTGGTATTACGAAGATGCATCTGCCAATGATTTGGCAGGGAGGGATTCTTGCGTTACTACCGGTTTTCTGCCCGAGATTCGGATAGAGGGAAATAAGGTGGAGAGTCGATCTATAAGCCGGGTTCTGTCTTGAACAGTCATTCGTCTACGATGACCATCACTGGACATCTTTAGCAACCTACCCGGTCCCAGCGCGGGCCACGCCTTGGGACCCTATTTGGTCTTGCTCCAAGTGGGGTTTACCTAGCCACGAACTGTTGCCAGTCGTGCGGTGCGCTCTTACCGCACCTTTTCACCCTTACCGGCACCGAAGTGCTTAGGCGGTTATTTTCTGTGGCACTTTCCGTAGGCTCACGCCTCCCAGGCATTACCTGGCACTTCGCCCTATGGAGCCCGGACTTTCCTCCCCCCCCTAATTTTCATAGAGGGCAGCGACTGTCCAATCGACTCTCCGCCGCGCAGGTTAACGGCACGACGGCCTCAGGACAAGTATTAAAAGTACCCGACTGCCATCACCATCGGACGAAGTGCCGCATTCAACCCGGAACTATTCGGCTTTCTGTTTATCCAGCGCCACTTGATACAGGACGTTCTTCCGCACGCCGGTAATTTCCGCCGCCAGAGCCGCGGCCCGCTTGAGGGGCATCTCCTTGAGAAGCAAGTCCAGCACGCGCATGGCCTCGCTGCCGACGGCATCCTCGCTTTCCGGCGCCGTCCAGCCCGCCACCAGCACCACGCACTCACCACGCTGTTGATTGCTGTCGCCTTCTACAAAGGCACGCAGCGCTTCCAGGGGCAGGCCCTTGAGGGTCTCGAAGGTTTTGGTCAGCTCACGCGCCAGCAACGCAAGACGCTCCCCGCCGAATACCAGCTCCATATCCTGCAGACATTCTAGGATTCGGTGCGGAGCTTCGTAAAAAATCAGGGTGCGCGGTTCTTCTTTCAACGCCTCAAGGCGCGCCCGACGCCCAACGGCCTTGGCCGGCAGGAAACCCTCGAAGATAAAACGATCGGACGGCAGACCAGCCGCCGATAAAGCCGCGATCAACGCGCACGCTCCCGGAACAGGCACTACATTGATACCTGCGGCCCGCGCTTGGCGGACTAGGTGATAGCCAGGGTCGGAGATCAGCGGCGTGCCGGCATCTGAGATCAACGCCACATCGTCGCCAGCCAGCAGGCGCACGATAAAACGGCTGCCCTCTTCGCGCTCGTTGTGTTCGTGACAGGCGGCCAGAGGAGTACTGATGCCAAAATGCTGCATCAGCCGCTGGGAGTGCCGAGTATCTTCCGCCGCGATCAATTTAACGTCGCGCAACACTTTCAATGCGCGAGCACTGATGTCGTCCAGGTTGCCAATGGGCGTCGCCACGACAAAAAGCGAGCCTGCAGTGGAATTCAGAGAACCTGGAGCAGTCAAAACGCACACCTCGATGGTTGGCAAAAAAATCCATTGTAGCGCGTAGAGGCTTTGAAAATATGCCATCGAAACCGATGCCGTTTCAGCCATCCATGACCAGCAGTCCACAAATAGCAACATTTGCACGACCTAAATCGACGGTTTCACGCCAGTAACATCGCGCCTGGGCCAGTGCTTGGGTACAATTCCACGCTAATTTGATCGGTATCAGGAACACTTACATGATCGCTTGCCTGCGGCTGCTCTCCGCCCTCTGCCTCGCTGCCTTACTGGCCGCCTGCGCCAGCTCGCCCTCGTCCAGCCTTGGCGACCTTCCTCGGACTCCGGACGCCAGTATCGAGCAATTGCTCGAACAGGCCGCCACCGCCAAGACGCCAGAAAAGGCGGCATTACTGCGCTTGAGCGCGGCGGACATGGCCTATCACCAGAACAATCCCGGCCGCTCGTCGCAGATTCTTGCCCAAGTGCCCCTGGACGCTCTCAAACCGGCTGCACAAGTATTCGCCAGCACCCTGGCCGCCGAACTGGCCATGACCCGCAACCAGCCTAAGGCCGCGTTGGCCGCTCTGAGCCACCCGAGCCTGCAGAACCTCAAGGACTTGCCGGCCGAACAGCAAATTCGCACTGGCACCGTGCATGCCCGTGCTTATGAGGCAGACGGCCAGACTCTGGCCGCCGCCCGCGAACGGGTCGCCATGGCGCCATTGCTGACTGGCGACGCAGCCCACAGCAACCATGAAGCGATCTGGGTCCTGATTGCCGCCGTGCCGGCCGACCAACTGCAAGCCAGCGGCAACCCGGTGCTCGACGGCTGGATCACCCTGGCGCAGTCGGTCAAGGCCGCCGGCACCCTGGAACAACAGCAGGCCGCTATCGATACCTGGCGCGCGCAGAACCCGAACCATCCGGCAGCGCTGCAATTGCCGACCCCACTGATCAAGCTCAAGGAGCTGGCCAGCCAACCCCTGAACAAGATCGCCGTGCTGTTGCCACAGGACGGCCCGCTGGCTTCTGTCGGCAAGGCGTTGCGCGAAGGCTTCATGGCGGCTCACTACCAGGCCGAACAGGCCGGGGAGAAACCGCCAGTGATCGAGTTCTACGACAGTTCCCGCATCACCTCCATCGACGACTTCTACGCCAAGGCCCAGGCCGCCGGCGTGCAACTGGTGGTCGGTCCTCTGGAGAAACCACTGGTCAAACAGCTCAGCGCGCGCCCTCAATTGCCGATCACCACCTTGGCGCTGAACTACAGCGAGACCGATCAAGCGCCACCGCAGTTGTTCCAGTTTGGCCTGGCCGCCGAAGACGAAGCCCGCGAAGTCTCGCGTCGTGCCCGTGCTGATGGCCTGCACCGCGCTGCCGCCATGGTGCCGCGTGGCGAATGGGGTGAGCGGGTCTACAAAGCCTTCCGTCAGGATTGGGAAGCTCATGGCGGTACGGTGATGGGTGTGGAATACGTCGACCAGCCGGTCGCCCTGGCCCAGCAAATTGCCGACCTGTTCCAACTGCGTAAAAGCGAAGGCCGCGCCAAGAGCCTGCAAAACGCCGTTGGTACCGACGTGGCGGCACAACCTTCGCGTCGCCAGGACATCGAGTTCATCTTCCTGGCCGTAACCCCGCAACTGGCCCAACAGATTAAACCGACCCTGAACTTCCAGTACGCCGGCGACGTGCCCGTGTATGCAACGTCCCACGTATTCAGCGCCAGCGGCGACAAGAACCAATACCTGGACATGACCAACGTAATGTTCTGTGAAACCCCTTGGCTGCTCAACACCACCGACCCGCTGCGCAATCAAGTTGCAGCACAATGGCCACAAGCCAATGGCAGCCTCGGCCGTCTCTACGCGATGGGTGTGGATGCCTATCGTCTGGCGCCACGCCTGGGCCAGCTCAAGGCGCTCCCGGACACTCGGATTGACGGTCTCTCGGGCAACCTGGGAATCAGCGGCAACCAACGCGTAGATCGCCAGATGCCATGGGCGAAGTTCGTCGGTGGTCAGATCCAGCGTCTGCCGGACACCCCGCGCTGATGCCCGAGCGGTCCCGTGCGCAAAGCGGCAAGGATGCCGAACTTCAAGCTCTGAACTACCTGCAACAACAGGGTCTGCGCCTTTTGGCGCAGAACTGGTTATGTAAACGCGGCGAGCTTGATCTGGTCATGCTTGACGGCGATACAGTAGTATTCGTCGAAGTCCGCTACAGAAAACACGCACAATGGGGTGGCGCGCTCGCCAGTATCGACGGGCGCAAGCGTCAGAAGCTAATACTCGCCGCGCAGTTTTTCCTGCAAGAAGAGCATCGCTGGGCCGACGCCCCCTGCCGTTTCGATGTGGTTGCCATAGAAAGCACACCGTCGGGTACCGCTGATCTGAACTGGCTCCCGAACGCCTTCGACAGCTGATTCGCCGGACATCTTCACCACACACTTTTGCTCTTTGCTTTGCGGGCTGCACTTTCCTGTGCCAAACAGCCGCGCTACTTAAGGTCACACAGATGGACATGCAATCCCGAATTCGCCAGCTTTTCCAGGCCAGCATCGACACCAAGCAACAGGCGATGGACGTACTTGCACCGCACATCGAGCAAGCCAGTCAGGTCATGGTCAATGCCTTGCTCAACGAAGGCAAAATGCTTTCGTGCGGCAATGGCGGTTCGGCCGGCGACGCCCAGCACTTTTCCTCCGAGCTGCTCAACCGCTTCGAGCGCGAGCGGCCGAGCCTGCCGGCCATCGCCCTGACCACCGACTCGTCGACGATTACCTCAATCGCCAACGATTACAGCTACAACGAAATCTTCTCCAAGCAGATCCGCGCCCTGGGCCAACCGGGCGATGTGCTGCTGGCGATTTCCACCAGTGGCAACTCGGCGAATATTATTCAAGCGATCCAGGCCGCACATGATCGCGAAATGATTGTCGTAGCATTGACCGGACGCGATGGCGGCGGCATGGCCTCGTTGCTGCTGCCTGAAGATGTGGAGATCCGCGTTCCGGCCAATGTCACCGCACGTATCCAGGAAGTCCACCTGCTGGCGATCCACTGCCTGTGCGATCTGATCGACAGCCAACTGTTCGGGAGTGAAGAATGACCGTTAACCGCCTCAGCCTTTTGGCCATGACGCTGTGCCTCGCCATCAGCGGCTGCAGCACGGCAATCACCGCGACACGTGACACCCCCATCCAGGACGACAAGGGCACGCGCACCTTCGGCAGCAAGATCGACGATTCACTGATCGAAACTAAGGTCGAGGTCAACGTCGCCAAGGCCGCGCCGGACCTCGGCAATGGCGCCTCGCGCATCGTCGTCACCAGCTTTAATGGCGTGGTGCTGCTGGCTGGCCAGACACCTCGCGCCGACCTCAAGGCTCAGGCCGAACAAGCCGCCGCGGCCGTGCAGCGCGTGAAGAAGGTTCACAACGAATTGCAGGTGATGGACCCGATCACCCTGCTGGCGATTAGCAACGACGCGCTGCTGACGACCAAAATCAAGGCCCAGATGCTGACGGACAACGCCATCCCAGGCTCGCGCATCAAGGTCGTCACCGATAACGGCATCGTCTACCTGATGGGCTTGCTGACCCAGGCGGAAGCCACTCGCGCTGCCAATTTGGTGCAAGGCGTGTCCGGCGTACAGAAGATTGTTAAAGTGTTCGAGTACATCGACTGAAGTAAATGCCGCCCACTAAAAAGGGCGCCGTGCATGGATTGCACGGCGCCCTTTTTTAATGCCTGCTGTTTATTGGTACTGCTGGTATGGATTGCCCTGGAACTGATTATTCTGCTGAGGAGCCTGCTGGCCCGGCTGACCGTATTGCTGGCCAGGGATCGGACCGAGGTTGACCTCCACGCGACGGTTCTGGGCGCGGCCATTGACGTCGGCGTTACTGGCAATCGGGTTATCCGGGCCGGCACCGCGTGCGCTCAGGTTGGCCGGGCTCACGCCTTGGGAGGTCAGATAATTGGCCACGCTCTGAGCACGGCGTTGGGACAGGTCCATGTTCAGTTGGCGGCTGCCGGTGCTGTCGGTATAGCCCACAATCTGGATGGTGTTTTGATTGAACTGTTTGAGCGAGTTGGCCAGGTTGTTCAGCGGCTGGTAAAAACTGCTGGAGATCGCGTCGGAGTTAGTCGCGAAGGTGATGTTACCCGGCATGATCAATTTGATCTGATCACCCTGGCGCTGCACCTCAACCCCAGTATTGGCCATGCTTTCGCGCAGTTTCTTTTCCTGCTGGTCGGCGTAATAGCCATACCCGGCGGCGCCTGCACCTGCCACTACCGCGCCGATCAGCGCACCCTTGCCACGGTTGTTGTGGTCGATGGCAGCGCCCGCCAATGCCCCGGCCAGGGCACCCAGACCGCCGTATTTGGCGGTCTTGCTCATACCGCCGGATTCATTATTCGCCTGTCCCTGGCTGCTGCCGTCATAAGGATTAGGGGAAGCGCAGCCGGACAACAAGGCTACGGCGGTAGCGACAACAAGCAGACGACGCGGAGTGAACATGAAAGAAGCTCCTACTTTTGCATTCTGTGGTGCAAAGGACATTGGCAATGGACCTGTGCCGAGTTTGGAACGCGACAAACGGCAAAAATTCCATGACCGTTGCCGCGGCTGTAACAAAACATTGGTCACATTTGCCGCTATCAAAACCCTAGCAGACGCCTCCTGAATAGAACCTGCGTTTTCGCTGTAACGGTGCGCTCACTTACATCAGGCGCGAACAAACGGATTCTCGCGCATCTCATCCCCCAGCCGCGTGTCCGGCCCATGGCCGGTCACCACGGTGGCGCCCTCATCCAGGGTGTACAGGCGCTGCTTGATCGACCGCACGATGGTCGCCTGGTCGCCGCCCCAGAGGTCCGTGCGCCCCACGCCGCGCCGGAACAAAGTGTCCCCGGCAATCAGCAATTTGGCATCGGCGAACCAGAAACTCATCGAGCCCGGCGTATGCCCTGGGGTGTGCAAGGCCACACCGCAGGCGCAGGCCAGTTCTTCGTCATCGGCCAGCCAGCGGTCGGGCGACGGCACCGGGGTGTAGGGCACACCAAACATCTGACATTGCATCTCCAGGTTGTCCCACAAGAATTGGTCCTCCTTGTGCAGATGCAGGGTGGCACCGGTCTTCTCTTTCAATTGACCCGAAGCGAGGAAGTGATCGAGATGGGCGTGGGTATGAATGATGCTTACCACTTTCAGCCCCAGCGCATCGAGGCGCGCCAGGATCAGCTCATGATTGCCGCCGGGGTCGACCACGATGGCTTTTTTAGTGACGGGATCGCCGATGATCGTGCAGTTGCACTGCAACGGGCCGACGGGGAAAGTTTCGCGGATGAGCGTGGGCGATGTGTTGTCCATGGGCAGTCTTCCAGTGCAAATCAATCAGTGTCTCAGGCGGGTAGCGCCGCAACAATCGCCCTATTAAAACAGACTGGAACGCTTCGCAAACCACTCCAAGCACGCTCGCTTGATACCTAACCAATCAAGCGCAATTCCTGCGCCCGCGCCACCGCCTGGGTACGCCGCTCGACGCCCAATTTGCTATTGATATGGCTCGCATGGGTTTTGACCGTGTGCAGTGAAATGAACAGCCGGTTGCTGATGTCTTGGTTGGAGCAGCCTTCGGCGATCAGTTGCAGGACCGCCAACTCACGCGCACTGAGAGCTTCATGGGCTGGCGCAGGCTGCACCGTCACTGACTTGGGCAGCAAGGCCAGCAAGCTTTGACTCAGTAAGCCATGAGGGTCCTGGGCCAGTTGTTCGCGCATCCAATCCGGGTGGGCGTCCAGCAGACGCTGAAAAGGTTGCAGCGCGCCGCCCGCTCCCGCCTCCAGTGCCCGAGCCAGAATCAGACGCGCCTTGGTTTCCTGGGCACCCTCAAGCAGCAACTGTGTCTGTTGAGTCAAGGCCATCAGGGCGATCATCTGGCGACCGCTGTCGTGGGCTTGCTGAGCCAGTTCTTCCAAGCGCTGCAAAGCCGCGCCGCGCTGATGGCGTGTGGCGTCGAGGGCCGCTTGTTGCAGGCCGATATGCTGCGGCAGGTGCGGGTGGAATTCCGGCGCGGCGGCGGCGTGCTCGCCGTTGTAGGTTTGCTCCAACCGTGCCAGCCAGGCTTCGGCCAGATCGGTGCGGCCCTGGGCCAGCCACAATTCGCACTTGATCAGAGTGATCATGGCCAGGTAGTAGATCGGCGGCACGTCCCAGATATGCATCAAGCGTTCGGCTTCGGCGAGTTCGGCGAACGCCAAAGGGAACTCACCGCGCCGCCCTTCGAAACTGGCGATCACGCAATGCCCGATCAACACACTGATATCGCGACAGGCACGGGCTTCAGCCAGTCCAGCGCGCAGGCGAACCATGCCGGCTTCGGGCTGAAACCGCACCAGCAGCAAGTAACCTTCATACAGCGAGAGGCGAGCCCGTACCGCATACAGCCGCTGAGGCGCCAGACCGTGCAGGCGTTGCAGGCCCTGGCGCACTTCGTCGAGGGAACGCAGAATTTCGCCCCGCGCTTGCAGGACCCGCGCGCGATCATAGTGGGCCAAGGCCTCGAACAGCGGGTTGCCGACGCGCTGCGCCAGCTCCAGCGACTCGCGATTCAAACCGCGGGCACGCCATAAATCGGCGTCAGCAATCGCCAGATTGGACAGGGTCGACAGGCACATCAGTCGCTGGCCGTAACGGCGCTGCGGCAAGCTGTCCAAGGCCTCGCTGCAATAGCGCTGGGTACGCTCGCGATCGCCGCGACCACGAGCAATGATGCCGCTGAGCGCCAGCCACTGCGCCAGCATGGATTTTTGCGCAGTGGCCGAGGGTGCCGGCAGAAACCGACTGAGATAGCTGGACAATTCTTCTGCCGCATCCAACTGACAGGCCAGCCCCAATGCCCAGCTGTAGAGCACGATCAAGCGGGGAGTGCTGATCAGCAAGCTATCGGGCAAGTCCATTTTCCAACGCAGCAACATACCGACATTCTGCTCGGCCAGCAGTTGTTCTTCGGACAGGTTTTGCACCAGGTTCGCCGCCACATCCAGATGGCCGGCGCGCAACGCCTGTTCCACCGCCTCGTCGATCAAACCCTGGGCGTTGAACCAACGACAGGCGCGCAGGTGCAGGCTGGCGGCCGGCAGCACAGGGCTGCTTTCGCGTCGGCTGCGCAGCAGGTCGGAGAACAAATGGTGATAACGGAACCAAACGCCCTGCTCGTCCAAAGGCACTAGAAACACTTGGTGAGATTGCAGGTAACGCAGGATCTCCGCGCTGTCATGGGCTTCGCGCACGGCGTCGCACAGGTCACTGCAAAAGCGCTCCTGGGGCGCGGTGTCGAACAGAAACGCCTGCACCTCGGCAGGCAGGCAGTCGATCACCTCTTCCAGCAGGTAATCGCGGATCAACCCTTCGCCGCCATGCAGGCTCTGGGGCAAGGCACTCTCGTTGCCGGCTTCGGAGGCCGCCAGCAACCAGAAACGCAAACCGGCCACCCAGCCTTCGCTACGACGGATCAAGTTATCGAGGGCTTCGCCGCGCAATGAGTTGCTATGGCGATCCAGCACCGCCAGGGATTCTGCATGGGTCAGGCGCAGGTCGTGCTCGTTCAGTTCCAGCAAATGCCGCGACAGCCGCAGGCGCGCCAGATGCCAGTCCGGGCGCTGGCGGCTAGTCACCAGCACTACCAGGCCATCGGGCAAATGGTTAAGGAAAAATTGCAAACAACGATCCAGCACCGGCCCCTGGGCCAAGTGATAGTCGTCCAGCACCAGTAACAGCGGCGCGCGGGCGGACAGGTGTTGGGCCAACTCATCGAGCAGGCCGTCGAGCCACTCCTCAAAGGCAAAAGGCTGGTGACGCTGACGCATTTTCAGCAGGCCTAGGGACTGGGCGCCGAGTGAAGAGAAATACTGTTGCAGGCCTTCGAGCAGGCGCTCGAGGAAACGACCGGGGTCGCTGTCCCGCGGGCTCAAGCCCAGCCACAGGCTTTGCCAATGCGCCGGCAGGCTTTGACAGAACTCAATCGCAAGGGAGCTCTTACCGAACCCTGCCGGCGCACTGACCAGCAGCAACCGCCCCTGCAATCCGGCACTCAGCCGTTCACACAGGCGCGGTCGCAGCACATAGCCGTCAGGCAGTGGCGGCCGGTAAAAGCGAGCTTCCAGGGACGGGATCACCGCACTGGCAGGCCCTTGGATTCGGGACAGATCAGTCATCGCCGGGCTCTTATTGAAGGCTATTGTCGGCATTGCAGATGTCCGCAGACTAGCGGTAAAAGCCGCCGCTTTGTAGATCTTTGCAACAATTGCCTGAAAAAGAACTGCGACAAAAAATATCGCGATAGGCAAAAAGCGGGAGGGAGCTTGCTCCCGATAACGCGGTAACAGTCAACGTAAATGCCGACTGTTATCCCGCTATCGGGGGCAAGCCCCCTCCCACCCTTTGATCGAGCTTTGCCAAATTATCATTCAATCTGGAATGCATCCCATGTGGGAGGGGGCCAGCCCCTCACACATTGGGTCGTGCAACCTAGCGCACACCATCCTGACGCAGGGCTGCCGGGGTGAATTCGCTAGTGGAGGCGGTGAAGCCGAAATCGTAGGCCTGTTTCTCTTCGTTCTTCATGCCCAGCGCCAGGTAGCGGCCGGATTGCAGGTCGTAGAGGGTTTCCAGGGCGTACCACGGCACTTGCTTGTCGTAGTAGTTCTCGGCATGAGCCTCGGCGACACGCCACAGTTGGCCACGGCCGTCGTAGTGGTCGATCACCGCCGCTTGCCAGGTGTCTTCGTCGATGTAGAAGTCACGCTTGGCGTAAATGTGGCGCTGGCCTTCCTTCAAGGTGGCGACCACATGCCAGACGCGGCGCAGCTCGTAACGCGCCAGGTCCTGGTTAATGTGACCGGCCTTGATGATGTCGGCGTACTTGAGCTTAGGGTCGTCGATCTTGTAGCTGTTGGAGGCAATGTAGATTTCTTTCTTGCCCTCCAGCTTCCAGTCGTAGCGATCCGGCGCGCCGTTGTACATGTCGAGGTTGTCGGAGGTACGCAGACCGTCGGCAGCGGTGCCCGGGCCGTCATAGGACACTTGCGGCGCCCGGCGCACACGGCGCTGGCCGGCGTTGTAGACCCATGCCGAACGCGGCTCCTTCACCTGGTCCAGGGTTTCGTGCACCAGCAGCACACCACCGGCCAGACGTGCCGGCGCGGTCACTTGCTGCTTGAAGTAGAACAGCACGTTGCCCGGGTTCTTCGGATCGAAGTCCTTCATTTTGTCGCGGAACACGAACTGGTCGCGGAAGTACACCAGGCTGTAGGAACCGTTGGTTTGCGGGGTAGCCTGGGTAACCAGACGCGTCACGCTGCCGCCGCGATAGCGGGTGATGTGGTTCCAGATCACCTCAACGCCGCTTTTCGGAATCGGGAATGGCACCGCGGTTTCGAAGTTCTCCAGGCCGTTGCCACCGGACACCAGGTTGGTGGTGGTGGCGTTCTTCTTGATCGAGGCAAACACCTCGGCCGGCACGGTAGCGCCGCGATGGGTCGGGTAGACCGGCATCTTGAAGGTTTCCGGGTAGCGCTTGAACATCGCGTACTGCCCCGGCGCCAGTTTGTCTTTGTACTGCTCGACATTGGCTGCGGTGATGGTGAACTGCGGTTGCTCACTGGCGTACGGGTTGGCAAGGAAACCACGGGCATCCACAGCGCCGGCGTTGGTCGGCATCGGCGACCATTTCGGGATAGTGCCGGCAGCGTTACCGGCCATCTCGGCACCCATCGGCGTCAGGCTGGTACCCAGCTTGGCAGCTTCATCTGCCGAGACCCCCGCCATAACGTTGCTCGCCAGGATCGACAGCCCCAGCACACCTACGTGCAACAGACTTTTAGTTATTTTCATATTCCGGTCTTCCTGAAATTCAGTGTGCTTAGAAGTTCGCGCCGACGCTCAGGGCGACAAAATCACGGTCATCCACGGTGCTGAACTTGCCGCCGAAGAAGTTGGTGTAGGCCAGGCTTGCGGTGTAGGTGTTCTGGTATTCGGCATCCAGCCCCAGGCTGACCGCTTTGCGACCTTCCTCGAAGTTACCGCCAGGGCCTGGCGAGTAGCCCTTCACGTCGTGGGACCACGCCACGTTAGGCTTGAGGTTCACACCGGCGAACACATCCGGGTATTCCCAGATGGCGCGAGCGCGATAGCCCCAGGAGGTGGCGGTGGTGAAGCCATCGTTGTTGCAATTGGTGTTCAAGCCTGAGGCATTGGGCAAGCCAGCGCCATTGGCGGTGGACAGGTTAAGCCTGTCGCAGAAGCCACCTGGCAAGGTGCCAGGGCCGAATACCGGGTCACGGCCATAACGGGCTTGGGACTTGCTTTCCAGGCCGCCCACATGGGTCACACCGATTTCACCGACGGTGGTCAAGCGACTCGCGCCCATCACTTGGTCGAAGAAGTGCGTGAAGGTGGTCTGGAACTGGGTCACTTCCTTGCGGTTGTAACCGTGCAGGTCCTGACCAGGGGTGCCTTTGAGTACGGAGGCGTTGCCAAAGCCTGGGATCGGCGTCACGCCGGCGAAGAGGATATCGGTGGTGCTCAACTGCACCGGTGCGTTGGGACGGTAGCTCAGTTCACCACTCCATGCGGTGCCTGTCGGCAACGTGGTGGAGAAGCTCAAACCGTAGAGGCGGATATCTTCCGGGTACTCGACAAAGTAATTGGAGTTACCGGCCACGACCAGTGGACGCAAGGCGCCAAGCGGCCCCAGCGGACGGGTGTAGGCCGACGACGGCGCACCCTGTGCACTGAAAATCGGCGCACGGCTGTGGTAGTTCATGAAGTACGCGCCGAACTCGGTATCCAGCGGTTCGAAGTTGTAGTGCATCGCCACGCCGAACTGTCCGCTGTCGCGAGCATCACGGTCGGGGCCACGACGGACCAGTACGCCTTCGTTGTTAACGTCCACACCCAAGGCAGTCAAGGTCGGCAAGGCTGCGCCCGGGATGGTCGAACGCTTGTTCAGCACCCGCAGGTTATTGCTGCAACCATCGGAAATCACATCCGGCTGCGAGAAGAACGTGCCGCAGTTATCAGTAACGGTCTGGTCCCATTCCAGCTGGTAAAACGCTTCGGCCGAGAGGTTATCGGTCAGGGTTTGCGATACGTAGAACATGTTGACCGGAATCAAGCCTTCCTTGATCTCGGCACCCGGACGACGGAACGCAGACACATCGATCGGGTTGATAGAGTTGATGCCGCCGCCGATAAAGGTGCTTTCGCCCCAGCTCACTACCTGCTTACCGAAGCGCACGCTGCCCGGCTGATCGGCAATCGCATAGTTGTGATAAACGAAGGCGTCGAGAATCTGCCCGCCGGAAGACTTGGCCCCTTCCTTGCGATTGTTGTCGCTGATGTCCTTGAACTCACGGCTTTCATCCTTGAGTTCGAAGTCGTACCAGTATTTGCCCCGCACAAATACGCCGGTGTCGCCGTACTTCAGCTCCAGGTCGTGGATACCCTTGAAGATCTTGGAGAAGGTCTCGCCGCGCTTGAAGTTCAGGTGGCCGTCATCGGACGTCTGGGACAAGCCCCGACCGCCGTTGTTGGCGCCGATCAAGTCCTTGTTGGGCTTGGCTGTCGACCAACTCGCCCCCACGGAAAGCGACGAGTCAAAATTCCCTTCGATTTCACCGATATTGAAGCTGACGCCGAATGCGGGCCCGGCGAGCGTAGAGGCGAGGCTGACGGCCAGAGGCAATTTTGCCCGGCGCCAGAACTGGTTTACTGAGGTCATCGACGCTACTCCATGTGCATTATTGTTATGGCAGTGAGTTCTAGATGATGCGTGTAACAGCCGGAATACAACGATTCCAATGCTGCCTGGCAACTGAACCTCCATGGCCCGAAGCGGTGCATCCTTGAAAAACTCTGAGTGGGACTATAGCCAGCAGGGGGTAGGGCTTGATCCCTCTAAAGTGTGATTTGCATCACCGAGCCGTCTGCCACAGTCCTTTCGCCATGTCGGCGGGGGCCGACGCGGGAAGGATGGCTGAAAATCGGCAAATCACAAGTGAAGGCGCGAGATAGAGCATCGCCGTGCCACAAGGGCACGGCAAATCAGCTCAGAGGGTGGACAGGAACGTGCTGTTGTTGGCCTGCCATTCAATGATGTCAATGCGGATACGTTTCTTGTCGAGCTTACCGACACTGGTCTTGGGAATTTCCGTAACAACGGCGATCTGACTCGGAATCGCCCACTTGCTCAAATGGCCCAATTCCACGAACGGTTTGAGGTGTTCCTTCAGCTCGCGGGCGCCAATTGCATGGCCTTCGCGCACCACCACCAAGGCAAACGGGCGCTCGCCCCACTGCGGGTCGGCGACGCCTACCACCGCTACTTCGCGTACCGCCGGGTGACGGCTGACCAGGTCTTCGAGGGCCAGGGACGAGACCCACTCACCGCCGGTCTTGATCACATCCTTGATGCGGTCGCGGATATCGATCACACCAAAGGCGTCCAGCGTGGCCACATCCCCGGTGTGCATCCAGCCGCCCGCCCACAACTCGGCGCCCTTCTGCGGCTCTTTGAAATATCCCTCGGTCAGCCAGGGCGCGCGCAGCACAAGTTCGCCCTGGGATTCGCCATCGGCCGGCAGGAAACGACCCTCGGCGTCGATGATCGCCGCCTCCACCAACGGCCCCGGCACGCCAGCCTTGATGCGGTAGGTAATGCGCTCGTCTTCGCTGCCGGCCAGCAGTTCTTCGTTGAGATGCGCACAGGACACCAGCGGTCCGGTCTCGGACATGCCGTACGCAGCGGTGAGTTGAATCCCACGGGCCTTGGAAGCTTCATACAGCGAACGATTCAGCGCACTGCCACCGATGACGATTTTCCAACCGGCAAAATCCACCCCCTGAGCGGCCTTGGCGTTGAGCACCATCTGCAGGATGGTCGGCACGCAATGGGAGAACGTGACCTTTTCCTTACGCCACAGCTCCACCAGCAATTCCGGGTCGTAGCGGCCAGGGTAGACCTGCTTGAGACCGAGCATGGTAGCCACATACGGCAAGCCCCAGGCATGCACGTGAAACATCGGCGTGATCGGCATGTACACGTCGTTGGTGCCCAGCAATCGCACGCTGTCGACGCTGCCCATGATGGTCGCCACGCCAATGGTGTGCAGCACCAGTTGGCGATGGGTGAAGTACACGCCCTTGGGGTTACCGGTGGTGCCAGTGGTGTAGAACGTGGTGGCGACCGAGTGCTCGTCGAAATCCTGGAAGTCGTACTTAGGGCTGGCGGCGGCCAGCAGGGTTTCATACTCGCCCACCAGGTCAGGCAGATCAGCGGTTTTGGCTTCGCCGTCGGTGAGCAGCAGGGTCTTGTCCACGGTGGTGAGCTGCCCGGCGATGGCTTGATAGAGTCCGACAAACTCACTGTTGACCAGCACGAAGCGGTCTTCGGCGTGGTTCATGGTGTACAAGATCTGTTCCGGCGACAGGCGCACGTTGATGGTGTGGATCACCGCGCCGATCATCGGGATGGCGAACATGCATTCCAGATAGCGATGGCTGTCCCAATCCATCACCGCCACCGTGTCACCGGCCTTCACACCGGCCTCGGTCAACACATTGGCCAGGCGCGCGACGCGTTCGATCAAGGTGGGGTAGGTGTAACGCAATTTGTCACGGTAGACGATTTCCCGGGTCTTCTCGTAACGGGTGCCGGACATCAGCAGGCGCTTGATCAACAGTGGGTATTGGTACGCACCTTCGGCGGGCGGGATAACACGGGTCTGCAACATACGAATCCCTTTTATGACTGCACGGTCTTGGCTTGAAGACCTGCACTGTAGAGACGTTATGTGTGCGCTAAATCAGCCAAAGGAATGATTTGCAGACCTCAGCAAATGCTAGCTTTGCGCCAGCATTTGCACCGATTACTGGTCATGCGCACCGGGTGGGCCAATGTTATTTCATGCTGGTAAACGCCAGCTTCACACCTATGGCAATCAATACCGCGCCCATGGTCCGGTCGAACCAATGCCCCATCCGCGCAAACCCGGCGCGCACGCGTTGCTGGCTGAACAGCATCGCCACCAGGCAGAACCACAGCGCCGTCGCCACCGCCAGGTACACGCCGTAACCGGCCTGCACCGCCAGCGGCGTGTGTGGATTGATCACCACGGTGAACAACGAGAGGAAGAACAACGTGGCCTTGGGGTTCAAGCCATTGGTTACGAAACCGGCGGTGAAGGCGCCGCGCGGGGTGCGTTCACCGGCTTCGCGGTGCAGCTCGCCCTCGGCCGCGGGTTTGGCCGGCTGGGCGCGCAGGGCTTTGAAGCCGATGTACAGCAAGTAAGCAGCCGCGGCCCACTTGAGGGCGTTGAACAGCACGATGGACTGGGACACGATCAGCCCGATACCCAGCAACGAATAGCCCACATGCAGGAAAATCGCCGAACCCACGCCCAGCGCGGTCCAGGTGCCGGCGCGGCGGCCGTGGGTCACGCTCTCACGCACCACCACGGCGAAGTCCGGTCCGGGACTGGCCACCGCCAACAAGTGAATCAAGGCTACGGTCAAAAACTCGGCGAGGTACATGCTCACTCCATTAAGTAACTGA
Source organism: Pseudomonas sp. MD330_10 (assembly GCF_042610415.1). Taxonomy (NCBI): domain Bacteria; kingdom Pseudomonadati; phylum Pseudomonadota; class Gammaproteobacteria; order Pseudomonadales; family Pseudomonadaceae; genus Pseudomonas; species Pseudomonas sp. MD330_10. The sequence continues at coordinate 113,521 of NZ_JBHGZU010000004.1, read as the reverse complement.
TTATTTCATCTGATAGGCTCGGCAGATTACGCCTTCGAACTCTGTCGCAAAAGGTACAGTTGATGACTGACAATCGCCGCGCCGTCTTCCTTGATCACCCTTCCCTGGACTTGGGGGACCTCGACCTCAGCGAATTGCGAGACAGCTTCACTGAGTTGCAGCTGTTTTCGGACACGACGCCGCAAAATGTATTGGAACGCCTGCAAGGTGCCCAAGTGGCCATCAGCAACAAGATCGTGCTCAACGCACAAACCCTGGCGGCTTGCCCCGATCTCAGACTGATCCTGGTGTCGGCCACGGGTACCAACAACATTGATCTGGCCACCGCCCGCGCCCAGGGCATCACAGTGAGCAACTGCCAGGGCTACGGCACGCCATCGGTGGCACAGCACACAATTATGCTGCTGCTCAACCTGGCGACGCGGCTGAAGGACTATCAGCAGGATGTAGCCGCCGGCAAATGGCAACAGGCCAAGCAATTCTGCCTGCTGGATCATCCGATCATCGAATTGGAGGGCAAAACCCTCGGCCTGTTGGGCCACGGTGAATTGGGCAGCGCCGTGGCGCGTCTGGCCGAAGCCTTTGGCATGCGCGTGGTGCTGGGCGCGATTCCGGGGCGCCCTGCCCGGGCCGACCGCGTGCCGTTGGATGAACTGCTGCCCCAGGTCGACGCGCTGACCTTGCACTGCCCGCTCAACGAGCACACCCGCCATTTGATCGGTGCCCGCGAACTGGCGCTGCTCAAGCCCGGCGCGCTGGTGGTCAACACCGCGCGCGGCGGTTTGATCGACGAGCAAGCCCTGGCACAGGCGTTGCGCAGCGGCCATCTGGGCGGCGCGGCTACCGATGTGTTGAGCGTGGAGCCGCCGGTCGACGGTAATCCGCTGCTGGCCGACGATATTCCGCGCTTGATCGTCACCCCACACAATGCCTGGGGCAGTCGCGAAGCGCGCCAGCGTATCGTTGGTCAACTGGTGGAAAACGCCCGTGGCTTTTTCAGCGGTACCCCGCTGCGGGTTGTGAGTTGATAAACTGCGCCCCTTTTCAAGGAGCAGACCATGGATCCGCGCAGTGAAGTACTGCTTCGCCAGGCCGAACTTTTTCAAGGCAACCTGCTATTGGTGGGGTTGCCCGCCGACGACTTGCTGGGGCGCCTGCCCAATGCCCACGGCTGGTGCTGGCATGCCGGCGACCAGGCGGCGCTCGACGCCCGTTTCCTCGAGCGCAGCCAGTTCGGCGTCAGCGTGCCGGAGCGTGCGTTCGACGCGGCGGTAATCTTTCTGCCCAAGTCCAAGGACCTGACCGACTACCTGCTCAAGGCCGTGGCCGCACGCCTTCCCGGCGCCGAGCTGTTCCTGGTGGGCGAAAAAAAAGCCGGTATCGAAAGCGCCGCCAAGCAAATGACCCCCTTGGGCAAGCCGCGCAAGCTCGACAACGCGCGGCATTGCCAGCTGTGGCAAGTCACCGTGGCCAATGCCCCGCAGGCGGTGGCGTTGGAGAGCCTGGCACAGACGTTCGACGTACCGCTGGCCGAAGGGCCGTTGAAGGTGGTGAGCCTGCCGGGCGTGTTCAGCCACGGTCGCCTGGATCGCGGCACCGAGTTGTTGCTGGCGCATCTGGATAAACTGCCGAGCGGTCATCTGCTGGACTTTGGCTGTGGGGCTGGCGTATTGGGAGCCGCAATCAAACGTCGCTACCCGCATAACACTGTCACGCTGCTCGACGTGGACGCCTTCGCAGCCGCCAGCAGCCGCCTGACCCTGGCCGCCAACGGCCTGGAAGCCGAGGTGCTGACCGGTGATGGCATCGACGCCGCGCCGATGGGGTTGAATGCGATTCTGAGCAATCCACCTTTCCATGTTGGCGTGCACACAGACTATTTCGCCACCGAGAACTTGCTGCGAAAAGCGGCCAAACATCTGGCAAAAGGCGGCGAACTGCGCTTGGTGGCCAACAGTTTCCTGAAGTACCAGCCGCTGATCGAAGAGCATCTGGGCGTGTGTGCGATCAAGGCTGAAGGCAACGGTTTTCGTATCTACCGCGCCAAGCGCGGCTGATCGAGGTTTAGAAAAGAACGCTTGCCGAATGGAATTTGCCTAGGCAGAATCCGCTCCGTCCTAGGGGAGTAGTCTCCCACGAGCACCACGCTCGTCCGGCATACGTCAACATACTTGGTCAGCAGACCATGGCGTATGCGACCCAGGAGTCCGCACAGACGGACCGGGGTTTGACAAGACCTATGACACGCACACCTTACCCGGGGCGGGAAGGCTGTACGTGTCATAGCCGTGTCGACCCGCCCCTGGAAACCTACCTGATGCTGGATTCATTGCTCGTTCCCACCGCAATCGTTGCCTTGGCCGAAATCGGCGACAAGACGCAACTGCTCGCCCTCATCCTGGCCGCCCGCTTTCGCAAACCCTGGCCGATCATCGCCGGTATCGTCGCCGCCACCCTGGCCAACCACGCCGCCGCCGGTGCCGTGGGCGCCTGGTTCGGCAGTTTCTTCTCGGATGCGGTGCTGCACTGGATCCTCGCGGCCAGCTTCTGCGCCACCGCGCTGTGGACCTTGGTGCCGGACAAACTCGACGATGACGAAGCCAGCACCACGCGCAAGTTCGGGCCTTTCCTAACCACGCTGATTGCGTTTTTCCTCGCGGAAATCGGTGACAAGACGCAAATCGCCACGGTGATGCTCGCCGCGCAATATCCGGAACTGTGGCTGGTGATCATCGGTACCACCCTGGGCATGCTGATTGCCAACGTGCCGGTGGTATTGGCGGGGAATTTCGCCGCAGAGAAACTGCCGCTGACGTTGATTCGCCGCCTGGCCGCCTCAGCGTTTTTCATCCTGGCGATCGTGGCGGTGTACAAAGCCATGCAGAGCAGTGGCTGGATCTAAGAGTCTCAGCCTGCAAACCCAATTCAACGTGGGAGGGGGGCAACCCCTCTCCCACCGTTGGATCGTCACAGGGTCAAGATTTTTTGGCCTGCTGATAGAGCGGCATGACCTTTGGAATGGCCGCCTGCAGCGAGGCGATGCGGCTGTCAGACGCCGGGTGCGTGCTCATGAACTCCGGCGGCGCGCCCTCGGACGCCTTGGCCATCTTGTTCCACAACGTGATCGCGGCGTTCGGGTTGTAGCCGGCACGGGCGGACAGTTCCAGGCCGATCAGGTCCGCTTCGTTTTCATTGCTGCGACTGTTGGGCAAGGTCATGCCGTAGTTGGCTACGGTGTCGGCCAGCGCCAGGCTGTCCTGACCCAGGCCAAACAACGCGCCGGCGCCCTGCTTGGCCATTTCGATGCCGTAAGCCTTGGACATGGCTTCGCGACCATGCTCACGCAGGGCATGGGCGATCTCATGGCCCATTACCGCGGCCAATTCGTCATCGGTGAGCTTGAGGTTGTCGATCAGCGCGCTGTACACGAAGATCTTGCCGCCAGGCCCGCAGTTGGCGTTCATCTCATCGCTTTTGATCAGGTTCACTTCCCAGTTCCACTGCGCCGCATCCGCACGGAAGGTCGGTGCCTGGGCGATCAGACGCTTGGCGATGGCCTGCACCCGCTTGGCGTTGGCACTGGTTTTATCCACCAAGCCTTTGCCGCTGGCCTCACCCAGGGTCTGCTGGTAGGACTGGGCATACATCTGGTCGACTTCCTGGCTCGACAGCATGCTGAACATGTACTGCTTGCGCTCTACCCCAACGGCGCCGCCGCTGGTGGTGTTGACCGATTGACACCCGGCCAGCAGGACCGCTGCCGCCAATACACTTACCGCCAGTGATTTCTTCATCAATACACTCTCCCTGAAAAGACGCCCTGAAAACATGGCGCGTATCGTAGGCGTTCGACTGTATCGACGCCAGATACACCAGACGTGTAACCGCTGAATTTCGGATACATCTCACACCTCCCGCTGCGGCGACGGCTGTCCCATTTGCGACAAGCGGCCGGCTTTTGATCGCCCACCGCTCATGACCTGCCCGTCTCCAGCCGATACATCAGGCAGCCCATCTCTCCTGCGCGTGGAGCGTTCATGAAATTCAAGTCGATTCAGTTTTCCGTCGCCGCATTGGCCGGGGCCATTGTGCTGACCGTGGTCGCGGTGCTGGTGCTCTACGCGGTGTTCGCCAGCGCGCGCACCCAAGAGATGGTCCAGCAACGCACTCAGGCGCAGTTCGAGCAGATCATCGAGCAGCGCCTGACGTCCCTGGCGCAAACCCAGGCCACCCAGATCCAGCGTGAGCTGGAGGCGCCACTGGTGACCGCCAAAGGTTTGGCCACCGCCAACGCCTTACTTGCCATGAAGGACGCCAAGGGCGAGCCCGCGCTGCAGATCGGCCGTGAGCAACTGATCAACCTGCTGCGTGAAAGCGTGGTGCGCAACCCGAAAATCCTCGGTGCCTACATCGGCTGGGAACCCAACGCAATCGATCATAACGACGCCGCCTACGTGAACAGCCCCATCATCGGCATGGGCGCCGACGGCCGCTTTATCCCGTGGTGGTATCGCAACGCGGACGGCAGCCTGGGCCTGGATAAGCTCGCCGACGTGGCCGACCAGAAAATGCTCTCCACCGGCGTGCGCGCCAGCGAGTACTACCTGTGCTCCAAGGAAAACCAGAAGCCCTGCGCCATAGACCCCGCCCCGTATAAAGTCGGCGACGTCATGGTGATGCTGGCCTCGTTCATCGAGCCGATCATGGTCGATGGCAAGTTCCAGGGCATTGTGGGGGCCGATCTGTCGGTGAACTTCATTCAGGACATGCTCACCAGTGCCGACCAGAAGCTCTATAACGGCGCCGGCGAACTGGCGCTGATCTCCAGCAACGGCCGCCTGGTGGCCTACACCAAGGACGCCAGCAAACTCGGCGAAAAGGCCAGCGACCTGCTCGACGCCAGCGAACTGGCCAGCCTCAACCAGCTCAAGCCCGGCGAAGTGCGCTACGACATCGACCGCGAGCACGGCCATATCGAGTTGTTCCTGCCCTTCGGCATCGGCCAGACCGACGCACGCTGGACCTTGATGATGCAATTGCCATTGGCGGCGGTGATGGCCGACTCGCAGAAACTGCAAAGCGACCTGCAAGCCCAGCGCAAAACCGATACCGTCGGCATGGCGATCGCCGGCCTGGTGGTGGCCGGGCTCGGCCTGCTGGTGATCTGGCTGGTTGGCCATGGGATCGCCCGCCCGCTCAAACAGATGGTGGCCATGCTCAATGACATCGCCCAAGGCGAAGGCGACCTGACACGCCGCCTGACCAGCGACCGAGCCGACGAGTTGGGCGCAATCGCCAGCGGTTTCAACACCTTCCTGATCAAATTGCAGGGCATGATTACCCAAGTGGTGAGCTCGGTGCAGAAGGTTAGCGATTCGTCGGAGCACACCGCCGATATTGCGATCCGCACCAACCAGGGCGTGCATAAGCAGATGGTGGAAATCGACCAGGTCGCCACTGCCGTGCATGAGATGACCGCCACCGCCCAGGACGTGGCGCGCAATGCCACCCAGGCCGCGCAAGCCGCCAGCCACGCCGATCAGGCCGCGAATCAGGGCATGCGCATTGTGCGCGACACCTCGGCCTCCATCGGTGTGCTGGCCGAGGAAATCGGCAAAGCGGTTGCGGTGGTGCAAACGCTGGCCAAGGACAGTGAAAACATCAACGCGATCCTGACTGCCATTCGCGGGATTGCCGAACAGACCAACCTGCTGGCGCTGAACGCTGCCATCGAAGCCGCGCGCGCCGGCGAACAAGGTCGCGGGTTTGCCGTGGTCGCCGACGAAGTGCGCAACCTGGCGCAAAAAACCCAGCAGGCCACCGAAGAAATCCAGGCCATGATCCAGCAGTTGCAACAAGGCACACGGGACGTGGTACGGGTGATGGAAGACAGTCAGCACCGCACCGACGAAAGCGTACAACACGCGGCCAAGGCGGCTGAAGCGCTGCAGACTATTACTCAGGCAGTGTCGGTGATCAACGACATGAACACTCAGATTGCCAGTGCGGCCGAGGAGCAGAGCGCAGTGGCCGAGGACATCAATCGCAACGTGATTAATATCGGCCAGGTGGCCAATGAAGTGGCGGGAGGCGCGGACGAATCCAGCGCGGCCAGTGCGGACTTGACCAAGCTGGCGGAGCAGCAGCGGCGGCTGATCAATCAGTTCAAGGTGTAGGGCGCGCCGACAGGCTCACGCCGGGGTCAGGCACTCCGGCCCATTGAGCTTGGGATCGTTGACCAGGTTGGCCAGGACCCGCTCGCGCAACGCGCTCGGTTCACTGGCCAGCAATGCCTGCAACGCCGGCAGCGGCGTGTCGGGGTTGAGCCAGGCCGCTTGCCCTGCCGCATCCAGGATCAACGGCCGTCGCTGACTTTGCGCGGCCTGCGTCACCACGGCCGTGCTCAGCCACACCTGTTCCTGCACGGGGTAGGCTTCCCAGATCGCGGCAAAAAACAACGAGGAGCCCTCCCCCGGCGTCAGCCAGTACGGGCGTTTGCGCTGGGTTCCGCGCCATTCGTAGAAACCGTTGGCTGGCAAAAGGCAGCGGCGTTGGCGAAACGCCTCGCGAAACATCGGTTGCTCGGCCAGGGTTTCGGCGCGGGCATGGGCCGGGGTGCGGGACAGGTCGGTGAGCCAGGGCGGCGTCAGCCCCCAGCGAGCGCGGGCCAGGGTGAGCTGCTCGCCTTCCAGGCGCTGGATCAGCACCGAATCATTCGGCGAAATGTTCCACTGCGCCTGCTGATCGGCCGGAAAGCCCGGCAAGGCAGCAAAGGTGGGGTTCCAGCGAAACAGGGCATAACGTCCACACATGGGGCAACACGACTCTTGGATAAACCGGCCGACAGCCTAACAGACCAACACGTCGGGGAAGCTGTCGGGTTCATCGCCGGGCAGCGGTTGCGCGCCGATATAGGCGGTGATGAGTTCACGGGCGTCGAGTGCGCGGTCGTTGTCCACTTCCAGGCCAAGCAGGCCGAAGATCGGCAATTCGCCGGTGCCGCCGAGCAAATGGCGGCCCACCAGGTGCGCCTCGATACCCTCGCTGGCGAGCATCTGCTGCAGCAGCTCGCCTTCCATCAGGTTTTCCGGTTCGTAGATTCGCTGCATAGGCGTACCTGTTATTCGTTCTCGCTGCGGGTGTCGAGCATCCACTCGTCGCCATGCACCTGCAGATTGAAAATGATCGGTCTGCAACACACCTGGCAGTCTTCAATGTAAATCTGGTCACCGCCAGACAAATCCACCGATGTTTCAACCGACTCGCCACAATAAGGACAATCGTACAGCGCAGGTTCCAGCATCGCAGTCTCCCAGGTGACTTGTGCGTATAATCGCCGGTCTATTTACAGGGTTATACCCCGGCTGAGCCAATGACTCGGGCCGAACCCTGGTATTTCTTCTACTTACCCTAGCCGTTTCTAACAAGAGAGCATGATGGGCGAATTCGATACCATCCGACCTTACAACGACAGCGAAGTCCCGGCGGTGCTGGCGCGGCTGTTCAGTGACAAGGCCTTTCTGGACATCCTGACCCACTTCCGCTTCCCCCGCTTCGCCGGCACCCTTGGCTGGCTGCTCAAGCCCATGATCGCCCGCAAATTGCGCCGCGAATTCGCCGGCGTCACCACCGTGGCGACGCTGCAGGACAAAGTCGAGTATTACGTCGACCACACCATCGACCGGGCGACCGACGGTGTCACCTACACCGGGGTCGAGCAGCTCAAATCGGGCACCGCCTACCTCTTTCTGGCCAACCACCGCGATATCGTGATGGACCCGGCCTTCGTCAACTACGCCGTGTACCACGCCGGCCTGCCGACGCCGCGCATCGCCATTGGCGACAACCTGCTGCAAAAGCCGTTCGTCAGCGATCTGATGCGCCTGAACAAGAGCTTCATCGTGCACCGCTCGATCACCGGGCGGAAGGAAAAAATGGCGGCGTTCAACCTGCTGTCTGCCTACATCAACCATTCGATCCTCAATGACGGCCAATCGATCTGGATCGCCCAGGCCGAAGGCCGCGCCAAGGACGGCGACGATCGCACCGAATCGGCGATCCTCAAGATGTTCCACGTCAGCCGCAAGGACGAACCGTTCGCAGAAGTGATCCAGTCGCTGAACCTGACGCCCGTGTCCATCAGCTACGAATACGACCCCTGCGATGCGGCCAAGGCGCGCGAACTGTATATCCGCGCCACCACCGGCACCTACACCAAGGCATCGGGCGAGGACGACGTGAGCATTGCCCTGGGCATCACCGGCTACAAGGGCCGGGTGCATATCAACTTCGCCCCGCCGATTACCGAGCGCTTCGAAGACACCAAGGTGCTGGCGGTGGAAATGGACCGGCAGATTCTCGGCGGCTACCGCTTGTTTCCGGTGCACTACCTGGCTTATGCCCAATGGAGTGACGCCGAGCCGCAATTGCAGGTGCCCAAGGCCGAGGAGCTGTTCCCCGCCGACGAGTTGGCCAAGGCGAAGGCCGAGTGGGAGCGGCGCTTGAGCGAATGCCCGGCGGAACACCGGCCATTCCTGGTGGTGCAATATGCAACGCCGGTGCGCAATCAGTATCGGGTCAAGGCTGGGATCCCGCTCTAAACACCGGGCGAAAAATGTGGGGGCTTGCAGCTCCCACGTTCGCTTTGCAGTGTTCTTAAAGGTGAGTGCTGACCCACGAGGTCAGTAGCGCCATTCCAAGGCAGGCGAACCCGATGCGGTAAGCCACCCGGTGCGCCCGTACAAGGCGCACATCCAGAAACAGCATCGGCTGATCGATTGCGCGTTCTTCGCTTTGAGCGGCGAGCTTGGTCATGGCGCGCTGCTCGCGCAGGCGGGTGACATACAGCAGCGCGGCGCCTGGGCAGGCGATTGCCAGCGCGACAACGTTAATCATTAGTGCGAGCAGTGCCATCGCAAACCTCGGTAAAACGGTGCCTGGGTAACAGTTTGGACACAACCGCACGCGCACTACCTCTGCTGCGCGTGAACGTTTCCTCCCCATGGACGGCTAATCTATCCAGTAATTTACCGCGTCACCTGAACGTCACCTTAACAGTCCACTCTGTGGCCCTTCGGACGTTCGGGAGCTTGTCATGCTGCATGCACAAAACCAGGATCGGCTGTATCTGATCGCTCAAAGCGATGAACAGGAGGCGCTGATAGACAGCCTGGCGTTCAACGTTCAAGACCGGCATTGGCTGGTGTATTGCGCCCTGGGCGGGCATTCCCATGCGGACTTGCCGGAAACCGATCTGCTGACCGGGATCAGCCTGCTGGACTTCTGTATCGACACGGCGGCATGAAACTGAAGACGTAAAAAAACCGGGCCTTGCGAGCCCGGTTTTTTGTGGAGCGGTTATTGCGAGCTAAGCAACTGGCCGATGCTCGGGTCTTTGAACAGACGGGTCAAGGCATCGCTCAGGACGTCGCTGACCAGCTTGGTGTTGGTCTCCTGGTTCGGCGACATGCCAAAGCGCTGATTCAGGGATGCAGCGTAGCGGCCACTGTAGCGGCGGGTGCCGGCGTTGACGTCGGACTTGAAGGTCGCGCCGATTGACGCCTCGGTCACATACAGACCTTCCTTCGGCGACTGGTATTTCAGCTCAGCCAGGGTGACCGTCAACTGCGGCACGCCCGGCGAGTTGGAGGGAGTAAAGCCCAGCAGACGCACGGCCGCCTCGGCTTGGGCCTGCAGCTTGGGCAGCACATCCTGGGCGTTGACCGAAATCAGCGCGGTCTCCGGATACAGGCCCCCACGGGAACCCAAGGTCGGCGAAGGACGGCCATCCACCACACGCACCGACACCGGCTGACCATGGCCTACCGGGGCCAACTGCGTGGTGAGCTTCGGTTGCGGGCTGAGTTGTTGCGGGCTGTTGGCGCAGCCAACCAGGGACAACGTGGTCACAGTGATCAAACCGAACAACAGGCGTTGCAACATGCGCTTCTCTCCAGAAATCAGGTACCGACAGGCCGGCAGTATAACGGGGCGCCATCGCCGGGAACCAGCATCAGTTACAACCTATGACTCACGACACTGTGCGCGGTTCGCTGTCACCGATGTGTCACAGCCGATACATCGCCGCGTCATCCCGCATCGGCATGCTTGGCCTCATTCACAGGAGGTTGATCGCCATGCAATATCTCTGGTCGTTATTTACTCGCAAGCCCGCGCTTCGTCAGTTTGCCTTGCTCGATTCCCAGGGCCGCTGCCAAGCCTTCAAAGAATGCCGCCAGCCGCCGGTGGGCCAAGGCTGGGTGGAAATCGAGGAAATCCGCTTGAGCTGGATGCATCGACCGCTGCCGGCCCGGGCCCGTGTCAGCCCACGCGCGACACGGTCATCGCGCCACCCGGTGTTGGCCGCCTGACCAAACGCCTAATAAAAGTCATAAAACACGCCCATTTCCCTGACGTTCTTCGCTACAATCTCCCCCCGATTATAAGGACGTCTCCTGATCGGGCCTCGCAGCATCGTTAATGCCTCGGTATTAACCCCCAAGAATCGCCCACAGAGAGCCGCCCACACAGATCGAGTGAAGCCGGCGCGCTTGCTGTTCCTTTGCAAACCACCCGCCTTTACCGAATCTGCCAGAGCTGCCATTGCGCTCGGCCACTTGAGTTGTTTGCCCGTTTTGCTGCCTATCGGCAGAGGTTTACGGGCCAGGTGCCAGGCTGGGGCAGCCCTTTTTTGAGGTTCACGTCTTCAAAAGAGCGTGAAAAAACGGGTTTTCACAACTTCACAAGAGTGTGGCGAGCAAATGAATAGTTTGGCGTTTGTACAAGCACCATCAGCGTCTGGAACAGCCCAACCGCACAGGACCGAGCACCCATCAACCACTGGAGCTTGAGCCTGTCCGCTACGGATTGATTGCACGCATCGCACGCTTTGACCATAAGTCGAATTGCCACAGCCGCCCATGAATGCGTTCATAGGCAGATCAGGCCAGGCAGCAAGCGTGTGCTGAGTTGCAAAGAATTGCGAAACGGACATGGCGATCCTGGCCATGGGTAACCTGGGGCAATACGTGAACGCCCCGTCACTCCTGGCAGCCATGCCGTCAATTTGGTGCTGCAGATTTTGGAGACGCGTTAAATGGCGCATAACGAAGCAGTCGATGTAGTACTGGTAGGGGCCGGCATCATGAGTGCCACCCTGGCCGTACTACTCAAAGAGCTCGACCCCGGCCTCAAGCTGGAAGTCGTTGAGCTGATGGACTCGGGTGCCGCGGAAAGTTCCAACCCGTGGAACAACGCCGGTACCGGTCACGCCGGCCTGTGTGAGCTGAATTACACACCTCAGGCCGCCGATGGCTCCATCGACATCAAGAAAGCCGTGCACATCAACACCCAGTTCGAGGTGTCGAAGCAGTTCTGGGCGTACTTGACCAAAAAGGGCACCTTTGGCTCGTCCAGATCCTTTATCAGCCCGGTACCGCACCTGAGCTTCGTGCAAGGCGACAAAGGCGTGGAGTTCCTCAAGAAGCGCTTTGAGACCCTGAGCCAGCACCACGCGTTTTCGGACATGCACTACACCGAAGACCGCAGCGAGATGGCCGAATGGATGCCGCTGATGATGCCGGGCCGCCCGCTCGACGAAAAAATCGCCGCCACCCGCGTCATGAACGGCACCGACGTCAACTTTGGCGCCCTGACCAATCAACTGCTCAACCACCTGACCAGCTCGGCCGACGCCCAGGTCAAGTATTGCAAGCGCGTCACCGGCCTCAAGCGCAACGGCGCCGGCTGGACCGTGAGCATCAAGGACGTCAACAGCGGCAACAGCCGTGAAGTGGATGCCAAGTTCGTGTTCCTCGGTGCTGGCGGCGCGGCCCTGCCGCTGTTGCAAGCCTCGGGCATCGAAGAAAGCAAAGGCTTCGGCGGTTTCCCGGTCAGCGGCCAGTGGCTGCGCTGCGATAACCCTGAAGTGGTCAAGCATCACCAGGCCAAGGTCTACAGCCAGGCCGCCGTGGGTTCGCCGCCAATGTCGGTGCCGCACCTGGATACCCGCGTGGTGGATGGCAAGAAATCTCTGCTGTTCGGGCCTTATGCCGGGTTCACCACCAAGTTCCTCAAGCACGGTTCGTTCCTCGACCTGCCGCTGTCGGTTCGCGCCGGCAACATCGGCCCGATGCTGGCCGTGGCTCGCGACAACATGGACCTGACCAAGTACTTGGTCAGCGAAGTGATGCAGTCCATGGAACAGCGCCTGGAATCCCTGCGCCGCTTCTACCCGGAGGCGAAAGCCGAGGACTGGCGCCTGGAAGTGGCCGGTCAGCGGGTGCAGATCATCAAGAAAGACCCGAAGAAAGGCGGCGTGCTGCAATTCGGTACCGAGCTGGTCGCAGCCAAGGACGGATCGCTGGCGGCCCTGCTGGGCGCCTCGCCAGGCGCTTCGGTGACCGTCTCGATCATGCTGGAACTGATCGAGCGCTGCTTCCCGGACAAGGCCAGTGGGGAGTGGGCGGCTAAGCTGCATGAAATCTTCCCGGCGCGGGAAAAAGTGCTGGAGACCGATGCCGAGCTGTATCGCAAGATCAACGCCCAGAACAACATCAGTCTGCAATTGGTTGAGCAGAGCAACGAGGCCGAGAGCTTCGCCTAAGGCCTTGCTGCAATAAAAAACGCCCCGCTCTCACGAGGAGAACGGGGCGTTTTTTTGCCTGGAGTAATCAGCCGCGGGCGTTGTCGATCAGCTCGATGTATTCGGCGGCGTTACGCTGGTCTTTGATCAGGTCGACGAAGGTCTGGCCGTGCTCATCCTTGCCATCCAGGTCCAAACCGGCTGCCTTGAAAAAACCCAGGAAGCGCTCGAAGTCGTCGATACGCAGGCCACGGTAAGCCTTGATCAGTTTGTGCAGGGACGGTGAAGTTGCGTCGACTGGCTCGAAGTCCAGGAACAACTTGATCTGATCGTCGCCGATCTCGTCGCCAATCACCTGTTTCTTATCTTTACGCATTACCGACTCCAGCCTGCAGACATTTACACGGGGCTTGAAGTCTACCTGCGGGGCACGGCCTTGTGTAGGCGCCGGCCTATCTGGACTTGACCGTGCCGGTATGCAAATCCGCCCAGATATGACCGTTGGCATAACTGAGGAACTGCACATACACCGTGTCATTGCGCAGCAGATCGACGATTACACGGTATTGAGCCACCGGGTACGACAAGGTAAGCGTACGGGTTTTCTCATCGAATACCGGCTTTTTCAGGCTTTTGCTTTCGGCATCGAAGTTGAGCATCACTTGGGCGATGGTCGCGCCTTTGTTCAGGGGCTTGCCCTTGAGGCGGATCATCAGCGGTGACGTAACCGGGATCGGCTGTTGATTGGACTGACGCTGATTGCCCACCACCACCGCGTACTCGGTGACCTGCAGCAATTGCTGCTGATCAGGAGCTTCGGCACGCAGGGCAAGGTCATCCGGCGGCAGGAATTGGCCGTGCATCGGCGCGGGCGCTGCGGCCAAGGGCAAACTGAAGGACAACGCCAGCATGGCGCAACTGCGTATCAACCGGCTCATGAGCCACTCCACGGCAAGGGGCCCAGCACTGTAGCTCAATCGAACTGCGCTAGCATCCAGCGTTGATACGCCGCCACGCCGGCGTCGCCTTCGCGCGGAGCCCACTCGGCCAGTTCGCCCTCGCCAACCGGCCGATAAGGCCCTGCCTTGCATTCGAACATCACCGTATCGGGCTGCAGCACCACCAGGCCATGGAACACGCCCGGCGGCAGATCGACGCCGGCGCACTCGCCGCCAGCCTGCATCACGCGCTTGGCGATTACCTCGCCGCGGTCATTGAACACCAGCAGGCCCAGACGGCCCTTGAGCACGAGCAAGGTTTCCGCCTTGTCCGCACTGAGGTGGCGATGTGGGGGCACGTAGGTGCTCGGTTGCAGGCCCACTGCCATGCGATGACACGGCTCGTCCATCTCATGGAAATTGTGATGATGCCGCCCACGGGTGCTGGCGTTCGCTTTCTCGGCCAGCTCGGTAAACAGTGTCTGATCCAGAAAGCGCGCCACGTATCACATCCCTTTGACGGCGTAGATGCCATTGGCGTTGCGCCAGTAACCCTTGTAATCCATGCCGTAACCGAAGATGTAACGGTCGATGCACGGCAGACCGACGAAATCGGCTTTCAGCTCAGGGCGAGCCTTGCGGTCGTGGTCTTTGTCGATCAGCACGGCAGTGTGCACTTTGCGTGCGCCGGCGTGTTTGCAGAAGTCGATGATTGCGCCCAGGGTGTGACCTTCATCGAGGATGTCGTCGATGATCAGCACGTCACGGTCAATAAACGAGACTTCCGGCTTGGCCTTCCAGAACAGGTCGCCGCCGCTGGTTTCATTGCGATAGCGAGTGGCGTGCAGGTAAGACGCTTCCAGCGGGAATTGCAGGTGAGTCAACAATTTGCCAGCGAAGATCAGACCACCGTTCATCACACAGAACACCACCGGGTTGGTATCGGCCATTTCGCGGGTGATGTGGGCGCCGACCTTGGCGATCGCTTCTTCGACTTGCGCTTCGGTGTACAGGCAGTCAGCCTCGCGCATGATTTGACGGATATGCTCGAGATCAGCGGACATGGCGCTCTCCAAGGGGTGCTGTGGCAAGAAAAGCGGGCGAAGGTACGCTTCTCATGCGCTCCGGGCAAGCCTTTATGGACTAACGTGCTACATGTCTATAGGACAACACCCTCGGATAGATTAATCTAGGCCGGTTTTTTTGCCCGCCGCCGGAGCCTTTCCCATGCCCACTCGCGAGATCCGCCACCCGCTGATCCGACACAAACTCGGCCTTATGCGCCGCGCCGACATCAGCACGAAGAACTTCCGTGAGCTTGCTCAGGAAGTCGGAGCGCTGCTCACTTACGAAGCCACCAAGGATTTACCCCTGGAGAATTATGAGATCCCCGGTTGGGCCGGTCCTGTCCAGGTCGAGAAAATCGCCGGTAAGAAAATCACCGTGGTGCCGATCCTTCGCGCCGGCATCGGCATGCTCGAAGGCGTACTCAGCCTGATCCCGGGCGCCAAGGTCAGCGCCGTGGGCGTGGCCCGTAATGAAGAGACACTGCAAGCCCACACTTACCTGGAAAAACTCGTTCCGGAAATCGACGAGCGCCTGGCAATGATCATCGACCCGATGCTCGCCACCGGCAGCTCCATGGTCGCCACCATCGACCTGCTGAAGAAGGCCGGTTGCAAGGACATCCGCGCCATGGTGCTGGTAGCCGCGCCGGAGGGCATCGCCGCCGTCGAGAGCGCACACCCGGACGTGCAGATCTACACCGCCTCCATCGATGAACGCTTGAACGAACACGGCTACATCATCCCAGGCCTGGGCGATGCCGGTGACAAGATCTTCGGCACCAAGCAGAAGGACGCGTGAGCATGCAGGATGAATTCAACGACCCGCTTTGGCGCCAGATCCTGTCTGGCGCACAAATGCTCTTCGTGGCATTTGGCGCGCTGGTGTTGATGCCGCTGATCACAGGTCTTGATCCAAACGTTGCGCTGTTCACCGCAGGTCTAGGCACCTTGCTGTTCCAGGTGGTGACCGGGCGTCAGGTGCCGGTATTCCTGGCATCGAGCTTCGCCTTCATCACCCCGATCATCCTCGCCAAGGGCCAGTTCGGCCTCGCGGCGACCATGGGCGGCGTGATGGCGGCCGGTTTCGTTTATACGTTCCTGGGCCTGGCGGTGAAGATCAAGGGCACCGGTTTTATCGACCGCTTGCTGCCGCCGGTGGTGATAGGCCCGGTGATCATTTCCATCGGCCTGGCCATGGCGCCGATTGCCGCGAACATGGCCATGGGCAAGTCCGGCGACGGTGCCGAGCTGATTCATTACCAGACGGCGATGATGATCTCGATGCCGGCGCTGCTGACCACGCTGATCGTGGCGGTATTCGGCAAAGGCATTTTCCGCCTGGTGCCGATTATCTCCGGCGTGCTGGTGGGCTTTGCCATGTCGTTCTACTTTGGAGTGGTCGACACGGCCAAGATCGCGGCCGCCCCGTGGTTCGCCCTGCCCCACTTCACCGCGCCGGAATTCAACTGGCAGGCGATCCTGTTTATCGTCCCGGTGGCCCTGGCCCCGGCGATCGAACACATCGGCGGTGTGATTGCGGTGGGCAGCGTGACCGGGCGCGACTACCTGAAAAAACCTGGCCTGCATCGCACCTTGCTGGGTGACGGCATTGCCACCACGGCCGCCGGCCTGTTTGGCGGCCCGCCGAACACCACTTACGCCGAAGTGACCGGCGCGGTGATGCTGACCAAGAACTACAACCCGAAAATCATGACCTGGGCGGCTATCTTTGCCATTAGCCTGGCGTTTATCGGCAAATTCGGCGCGCTGCTGCAAAGCATTCCAGTGCCGGTGATGGGCGGAATTCTATGCCTGTTGTTCGGTTCGATTGCTGCTGTGGGGATGAACACGTTGATTCGCCACAAGATCGACCTGGGCGAAGCGCGCAATCTGGTGATTGTGTCGGTGACCTTGGTGTTCGGCATTGGCGGCGTGCTGGTGGGAACCGGCACCGGCCCGGATGATTTCGGTCTCAAGGGCATCGCCCTGTGCGCCGTGGTAGCGATCGGGTTGAACCTGCTGCTGCCGGGCAATGATGGCTGGAAGAATAAGAAGCCAGATGAGCCATTGATCTGACGGCCAAAGCACCAACCAATGTGGGAGGGGGTTGCCCCCTCCCACATTTGATTTCACTGAGTGTTAGAGGTCACCCAAGCCATCGATCAACGCCTGATTCTGCTCCGGCGTACCAATGCTGATCCGCAGGAACTGGGCAATCCGCTCCTGCTTGAAGTGCCGCACGATCACGCCCTGCTCGCGCAACTTCGCCGCCAGACCAGCCGCGTCGTGCCGTGGGTGGCGGGCAAAGATAAAGTTGGCCGCCGACGGCAACACCTCAAAGCCCTTATCCTCCAACTGCGCGACCAACTGGTTGCGGCTGTCTATCACCTGTCGGCAGGTCTTCTCGAAGTATTCACGGTCCTCGAACGCGGCCGCCGCGCCGACAATCGCCAGGCGATCCAGAGGGTAGGAGTTGAAGCTGTTCTTGACCCGCTCCAGCGCCTCGATCAAGTCCGGGTGGCCCACCGCCAGGCCCACGCGCAAACCGGCCAGTGAGCGCGATTTGGACAGGGTCTGGGTCACCAGCAGGTTCGGGTAGCGGTCCACCAGGCTGATGGCCGTTTCGCCGCCGAAGTCGATATAGGCTTCATCGACCACCACCACTGAATCCGGGCTGGCCTTGAGGATCTGTTCCACGGCGTCCAGCGCCAGGACGCAGCCGGTTGGCGCGTTAGGGTTGGGAAAAATGATCCCGCCGTTAGGCTTGGCGTAGTCTTCCACGCGGATCTGGAACTGCTCGTCCAATGGCACCGGCGCCGACTGGATGCCGTAGAGGCCGCAGTAGACCGGGTAGAAGCTGTAGCTGATATCCGGAAACAGCAGCGGCAGCTCGTGCTGGAACAGGCCGTGGAAAATGTGCGCCAACACCTCATCGGAACCGTTGCCGAGGAATACTTTGCCGGCGTCGATCCCGTAATACGTGGCCACCGCCTGCTTGAGCAGGTCGCTGTTCGGGTCCGGATACAGGCGCAAGTTGTCGTTCAACTCGGCCTGCATCGCAGCCAACGCCTTGGGCGATGGACCGTAGGGATTCTCGTTGGTGTTGAGCTTGACCAGTTTGGTCATTTTCGGTTGCTCGCCGGGCACGTAAGGCACGAGGTTCTTGACGAAAGGGCTCCAGAATTTGCTCATGTCTTACTCTCCCTTGGCGATGCGATATTCGGCGCTGCGCGCGTGGGCGCTCAGCGATTCACCACGGGCCAGCACCGAAGCGGTCTTGCCCAGCTCGGACGCGCCCTGTGGCGAGCAGAAGATGATCGAAGAACGCTTCTGGAAGTCATACACCCCCAGCGGCGACGAGAAGCGCGCGGTGCCGGAGGTGGGCAGTACGTGGTTGGGGCCGGCGCAGTAATCGCCCAGGGCTTCGCTGGTGTGGCGCCCCATGAAGATCGCACCGGCGTGGCGAATCGACGGCAGCCAAGCCTGTGGGTCAGCCACGGACAGCTCCAAGTGCTCGGGCGCGATGCGGTTGGCCACTTCGATGGCTTGCTCCATATCACGCACCAGGATCAACGCACCGCGGCCATTGATCGACTTCTCGATGATCTCGGCACGCTCCATGGTCGGCAGCAGCTTATTGATGCTGGCCGCGACCTTATCGAGGAACTCGGCATCCGGGCTGACCAGGATCGCCTGAGCGTCTTCGTCATGCTCGGCTTGGGAGAACAAATCCATGGCGATCCAGTCCGGATCGGTCTGGCCGTCGCACACCACCAGGATCTCCGACGGGCCGGCGATCATGTCGATACCGACCTGGCCAAAGACGTGGCGCTTGGCGGTAGCCACGTAAATATTGCCGGGGCCGACCACCTTGTCGACCTTTGGCACGCTCTCGGTGCCATAGGCCAGGGCCGCCACGGCCTGGGCGCCACCGATGGTGAAAACGCGGTCGACACCGGCGATGCACGCGGCGGCTAGCACCAATTCGTTGATTTCACCGCGCGGGGTCGGCACCACCATGACCACTTCAGCCACACCGGCAACTTTGGCCGGGATAGCATTCATCAGAACCGACGACGGGTACGACGCTTTGCCGCCCGGCACGTACAGGCCTGCACGGTCGAGCGGCGTGACCTTCTGGCCCAGCACCGTGCCATCTGCTTCGGTGTAGCTCCAGGAATCCTGCTTCTGTTTTTCGTGGTAACTGCGAACCCTTGCCGCCGCCACTTCCAGGGCTTCGCGCTGGGGGGCGGTGATGCGGGTCAGGGCCAGCTCCAGGCGCTCGCGAGGCAGGATCAGATCGGACATGGACTGGACGTCCAAACCGTCGAACTGACGGGTGAAGTCCACCAGTGCGGCGTCGCCACGCTCGCGCACCGCCTTGATGATGTCGAGCACCCGCTGGTTGACCGAATCGTCGGACACGCTTTCCCAGCTCAGCAGATGATCCAGATGATGGGCGAAATCCGGATCGGCAGCGTTGAGTCGGGCAATTGCAGTGGACGTGGTCATAGCGAGGGCCTCATAGGATTGGCAAAAAACTCAGGCGCCCTAAACTACCGTTCGCTCCGCTTGGGCACCTGAGAATTCTGGCTATGAGGCGGATAGACGGGCGCAGCCTAAGGCCGCGCGTGTGGGTCAACCGCGGTGTCGAGACTCCACTGCCTTGCGCAGGGTGTCGATCAACGCCTGGATACGGGCGTGCTGCATCTTCATCGATGCCTTGTTGACGATCAGACGGGAGCTGATGTCAGCGATAAATTCCTGTGGTTCGAGACCGTTGGCACGCAGGGTATTGCCGGTATCGACCACGTCGATGATCTTGTCGGCCAGGCCGATCAGCGGCGCCAGCTCCATCGAGCCGTAGAGCTTGATGATATCGACCTGACGACCTTGTTCGGCGTAGTAGCGCTTGGCGACGTTGACGAACTTGGTGGCCACGCGCAGGCGGCCCTTGGGTTCAACGTCACCGACGCGACCGGCGGTCATCAGCTTGCACAGCGCAATGCGCAGGTCCAGCGGCTCATACAGGCCCTGACCGCCATATTCCATCAGCACGTCCTTGCCGGCGACGCCGAGGTCGGCCGCGCCATGCTCAACATAGGTCGGCACGTCAGTAGCCCTTACGATCAACAGACGAACGTCGTCCTGGGTCGTGGGGATGATCAGCTTGCGGCTCTTGTCCGGATTCTCGGTCGGCACGATGCCCGCTTCAGCCAGAAGCGGCAAAGTGTCGTCAAGGATACGGCCCTTGGACAGTGCGATGGTCAACATGGGAAACGTCAATCCTTCATCAGGCTATTGCTGTCCGGTCGCAAACGGCGCCAGACACAGATCGAGGCCATGACAGCCTCGATTTGGAACACATTCAGCATACCGCGAACTGACACCGTGTGTGGTGAGCGGGCTTGCCAGGCGCGGGGTTGCGTAGCGACCCCAAAGCGGGGACTGCTGCGCAGTCCAGCGCGGGGCAAGCCCGCTCACCACAGCAAGCCCACTCACCACAGCAAGCCCGCTCACCACAGTGGCGGTGTTTTCAGTTCCAGGACTAGCCCGGTACGCGGCGAATTTTTGCGCCGAGCATCTGCAGTTTTTCTTCGATGCACTCGTAACCGCGGTCTATGTGGTAGATGCGGTCGATCAAGGTGTCACCGTCCGCACACAACGCGGAGATTACCAGGCTGGCCGAGGCACGCAGGTCGGTGGCCATTACTGGCGCGCCCTTGAGCTTGTCGATCCCGGTCACGATGGCAGTGTTGCCTTCAACCTGGATCTTCGCGCCCATGCGGTGCAGCTCGTATACGTGCATGAAGCGGTTTTCGAAGATGGTCTCGATCACGGCACCGGTGCCTTCTGCAATCGCGTTCAAGGAAATGAACTGCGCCTGCATGTCGGTCGGGAACGCCGGGTACGGCGCGGTACGCACGTTGACGGCTTTTGGCCGCTTGCCGTGCATGTCCAGTTCGATCCAGTCTTCGCCGCAGGTGATTTCGGCACCGGCTTCACGGAGTTTTTCCAGGACCGCTTCCAAGATGGTCGGATCGGTATCCTTGACCTTGACGCGACCACCGGTGACGGCGGCGGCGACCAAGTAGGTGCCGGTCTCGATCCGGTCGGGCATAACCTTGTAGGTTGCGGTGTGCAGACGCTCTACGCCATCAATGGTGATGGTGTCGGTGCCAGCGCCGGAAACCTTCGCCCCCATGGCGTTCAGGAAGTTAGCCAGGTCGACTACTTCCGGCTCGCGGGCGGCGTTTTGCAGTACGCTGCGGCCGTTGGCCAGGGCAGCGGCCATCATGATGTTCTCGGTACCGGTCACGCTGACGGTATCGAAGAAGAAGTTCGCGCCCCGCAGGCCGCCTTCCGGTGCCTTGGCCTTGATGTAGCCGCCTTCGACGTCGATGATCGCGCCCATCGCTTCCAGACCACGGATATGCAGGTCCACCGGACGCGAGCCAATGGCGCAACCGCCAGGCAGTGCCACTTCAGCTTCGCCGAAACGGGCAACCATCGGGCCCAGCACCAGGATCGATGCACGCATGGTTTTCACCAATTCGTACGGAGCGATCAGGGTTTTGATGGTACGTGGGTCGATTTCGACAGCCAGTTTCTCGTCAATCACCGGCTCGATGCCCATGCGACCGAACAGCTCGATCATGGTGGTGATGTCGTGCAGGTGCGGCAGGTTGGCCACGGTCACCGGGCCATCGCACAGCAGGGTCGCAGCCAGAATCGGCAAGGCGGAGTTTTTCGCACCGGAGATGCGGATCTCGCCATCAAGGCGGGCACCGCCGGTAATAATCAATTTATCCATAAGAATCTCGACGCCTTGGGGGCTCAGGTGCGCTCGGCCCAGGCCGCGCGGCTGAAAAATTTCATAGTGACCGCATGGATGCTGCCATCGGTGATCCACGGGTTCAAATGGGCATAGATCTGCTGCTGACGCTTGACCGGGCTCAATGCCGCCAGTTCATCGCTAATCACGTTCAGCTGGAAATTGCAGCCTTCGCCTTCAACTACAACCTCAGTATTCGGCAGCTTTCCTTCAAGGAAGCTCTTAACTTCTAGGGCCTGCATGCTCAACCTCTATCGGCGCCCAGTGCGCGCGGGTCGCACATCATACAAAAAAGCCCCGCGCCTGCGAACCCCGCATAGCAGGACTCTGACGGGGGGCTTGCTTGAATATGTGTATTAAGGATGCGCCAACAGCTCGGTCAGACCGGAAACCTCGGCAATTTCGCGCATGTCGTCGGGTAACGCACGGATGCTGACCGACTTCTTGGCCGCCTCGGCATCGCGCATGAAGCACAGCAATAACGATAATCCGACGCTGCTGGACTTGGTCACCGCCGAGCAATCCAGCACCAGCGCGGGCGCGGTACTGGTCTTGATCAGTGCCTGGCCCTGCTTGCGCAGGTCAGGCCCGGTACGGTAATCCAGCACGCCGCTGAGAAACAGCTCGCCGGCATCGCCAAGACGAACAGCCGACTCGATCATTGCGCAGACTTCCCGGCTTCTTTGTCGGATGTTTCCTTGGCCTTGGCGACTTCCCCGGCCCAGCCGTTGATGGTCTTGTCCAGGTCGTTGCCATTGCGCTGCATCGCATCGGCGAACTGATCACGGAACAGCTTGCCGATATTGATGCCGTTGATGATCACGTTACGCAGCTTCCACTCGCCTTGGATCTTCTCCAGGGTGTATTGCACCGGGTAGATCGCGCCGTTGTTGCCTTTGACGCTCATGTTGACGCTGGTGCGATTACCCGATTCGTCGCCGGCTGGCGCAACGGTAATGCCCTGGTTGTTGTACTCAAGCAATGCGTTGCCATAGAACTGAAACAGGCCGCGCTTGAAATTTTCCTGGAAGCGCTGCATCTGCTCAGGCGTCGCCTTACGCGAATACTTGACCGTCATGATGCTGCGGGAAATGCCTTCGGCATCGACCACCGGCCCGACAATGGTATTGAGCGCGTCGTAAAACTTACTCGGGTCTTGCTTGTACTGTTCTTTGTTAGCCGTCAGGTCAGCCAACATTTTGTTGGTCGTGTCCTGCACCAGATCGTGCGCAGAACCCGCCGCGTTAGCCAACAACGGCAGCGCTGCAAGCAGTACTAGAAGGCCACGTCGTAAGGTAGAGATCATGTACAGATTCCTCATTTAGCGTCTTTATTGACCGTATTGAGCAGGAATTTACCGATCAGGTCTTCAAGCACCAGCGACGACTGCGTGTCGTGGATGGTCGAACCATCCTTGAGCAAGGCTGTTTCCCCGCCCACGCTGATACCAATGTACTTCTCGCCCAGCAGACCCGCGGTGAGGATAGACGCAGTGGAGTCGGTCGGCAGGTTGTCGACCTTCTTGTTCAGCTGCATCGTCACTCGACCCGTGAAGCTATCGCGATCCAGATCGATTGCCGTGACCTTGCCGATCGTCACGCCGGCCATGGTCACTTTGGCTCTGACAGTCAAACCGGCGATATTGTCGAAGTACGCGTAAAGTTTATAAGTGTCGGCGGTGGGGCTGGCCGACAGGCCACTGACCCGAAGGGCCAGCAACAGTAAAGCCAGGATGCCAGCCAGCAAGAAAAGGCCGACACCGATTTCCACAGTGCGGTTTTGCATCAGAAATCTCCAAACATCAAGGCGGTCAAAATGAAGTCAAGGCCCAGTACCGCCAGCGAGGCGTACACAACGGTCTTGGTGGTGGCGCGACTGATCCCTTCTGAAGTGGGCTCACAGTCATAGCCTTGGAATACGGCGATCCAGGTCACTACAAAGGCAAAGACGATGCTCTTTATAACGCCGTTGAGCACGTCACCGTTGAAGGTCACGCTGTTCTGCATGTTGGCCCAGTAGGAGCCGTCGTAGACGCCCAGCCAGTCTACCGCGACCCAAGAACCACCCCAGATACCCACCACACTGAAGATCATCGCCAGCAATGGAAGAGAAATGAAGCCAGCCCACAGGCGCGGGGCAACAATGTATTTGAGCGGGTCCACGCCAATCATTTCCAGGCTGGACAACTGCTCGGTGGACTTCATATTGCCGATTTCGGCGGTCAGCGCGGAACCCGCGCGCCCAGCGAACAACAATGCAGTCACCACCGGCCCCAGCTCGCGTAACAGCGTCAGGGCCACCATCTGCCCCACCGCCTGCTCCGAACCGTAACTGGACAGGATATTGAAGCCTTGCAACGCCAGTACCATGCCAATGAAGACGCCGGAGACCACGATAATCACCAGGGACATCACACCCACTGCGTGCAACTGCTTGATCAACAGACCAAAGCCGCCACCAATGCCGCCGCGGCCTAGTAACGCGTGAAATAGAAAAATCGTCGAACGACCCAGCACTTCGACGATGTCGATGCCCGAGCGACCGAAAAGGCGAACCTTTTCGATAAGAGATGTCTTGCGCATCAGCGCTTCCCCAGAAGATCTGCGCGGTAGTCCGCCGCCGGAAAGTGAAAAGGCACGGGGCCGTCGGGATCGCCGGTCATGAATTGGCGAATGCGCGGGTTGTCGGCATTCATCAATTCCTCAGGCGTGCCCTGCCCCAACACCTGACCATCGCCGACGACGTACAGGTAGTCGGCGATGCTCGCGGTTTCCGCCAGGTCGTGGGAGACCACGATACTGGTGATCCCCAATGCATCGTTGAGCAGACGGATCAGGCGCACCAGCACCCCCATGGCGATCGGGTCCTGACCAACAAAGGGCTCGTCGTACATAAGGATCTGGGGATCAAGGGCAATGGCGCGCGCCAGGGCGACGCGACGCTTCATACCGCCGGACAGCTCGTCAGGCATCAGGTCGATGGCGCCGCGCAGGCCCACGGCCTGGAGCTTCAACAGAACAATGTCACGAATCATTTCATCGGACAGTTGCGTATGCACCCGCAGCGGAAACGCCACGTTCTCGAAAACATCGAGGTCGGTGAACAGTGCCCCACTCTGGAACAACACGCCCATGTGCTTGCGCGCATCGAACAGATCGCTGCGCGACAGCGTCGGCAGGTTCTGGCCGTTGACCCACACCTCACCAGCGTTCGGGCGCAATTGCATGCCCATCAAACGCAACAGGGTGGTCTTGCCGCAACCGGAAGGCCCCATGATGCCGGTGACCTTGCCGCGGGGAATGCGAATATCGACGTTATTGAAGATGCTGCGCGTCCCGCGCTTGAAGGTCAGTCCCTTCAGCTCGACCGCGTAGGCGTTATCGGCACTCATCTAAACTCCTTGGGATGCAGCTTCTCACTCAGACACCATCTATGCGACAAACGTTTGCAACGGCTGCGCAATATAGATAGCCACAGGGACTGAGCGGACCGAACTGGCCGCGAACTATATCACTGCTGGTACAACGCCCCCAAGGCCGGAACAACGCCAGTTCAGTTTCGGGGCCAGGAAAAAACGTTGCTGAGCATGAATCTCAGGCGACTACCGAATAAACCCTGACGAACTTGCGTGAGGGAATTGAACATTACCGCTATAATCGCCGACTTTTCGTCAGGCTATACGATTTCAGACATGAGCCAATCCAGCGACCTTATTCAATCCGCACAACGCACTATCCGCCTCGAGCTTGAAGCCGTAGAAGGTTTGCTGGCCCATATCGACGCAGATTTCGTACGCGCCTGCGAGATGATCCTGGCCAGCAAGGGTCGCGTTGTCGTGGTCGGCATGGGTAAATCCGGCCATATAGGCAACAAGATCGCCGCCACCCTGGCCAGCACCGGCACCACAGCGTTTTTCGTGCATCCGGCCGAAGCCAGCCACGGTGACATGGGCATGATCACCAAGGATGACATCATCCTGGCCCTATCCAATTCCGGCACCACCAACGAAATCGTGACGCTGCTGCCGTTGATCAAACGCCTAGGCATCCAGATGATCAGCATCACCGGCAACCCGGAATCGACACTGGCCAAGGCTGCTGAAGTCAATCTGAACGTGCATGTGGCCCACGAAGCCTGCCCACTGAATCTGGCCCCGACCTCCTCCACTACCGCCGCGCTGGTCATGGGAGATGCCCTGGCCGTGGCGCTGCTGGAAGCTCGCGGGTTCACAGCGGAAGACTTCGCGTTTTCCCACCCGGGCGGTGCGCTGGGCCGTCGTTTGCTGTTGAAGGTGGAGAACGTCATGCATTCGGGCGATGAGCTGCCTCACGTCCAACGCGGCACTCTGCTCAAGGACGCATTGATGGAAATGACCCGCAAGGGCCTGGGCATGACGGTGATCCTCGAAGCTGATGGCCGCCTGGCCGGCGTATTCACCGACGGTGACTTGCGTCGGACTCTGGACCGCACCATCGATATCCATACCGCCACCATCGATGCGGTGATGACGCCCCATGGCAAGACCGCGCGTCCTGACATGCTGGCAGCCGAAGCGCTGAAGATCATGGAAGACCATAAAATCGGTGCGCTGGTAGTGGTCAATAGCGATGACCGCCCGATTGGCGCCTTGAACATGCACGATTTGCTGCGTGCGGGAGTGATGTAATTGAGCAACGACCTGTTACAACGCGGCAAGCGCATCAAATTGGCCGTCTTCGACGTTGACGGCGTGCTGACCGACGGCCGCTTGTATTTCCTCGAAGATGGCAGCGAATTTAAAACATTCAACACACTGGACGGCCAAGGCATCAAGATGCTGATGGCCGCAGGGGTACAGACCGCCATTATCAGCGGTCGCAAGACGCCAGTGGTGGAACGTCGCGCGCAAAACCTGGGGATTCCTCACCTGTATCAGGGCCGCGAGGATAAACTGGTAGTTCTGGACGAACTATTGGGCCAACTCAACCTAAGCTATGAACAGGTCGCCTACCTCGGTGACGACCTGCCCGACTTGCCGGTGATCCGCCGGGTCGGGCTGGGCATGGCGGTGGCTAACGCGGCGGCGTTCGTTCGCGAGCACGCCCATGGCATCACCACTGCCCGTGGCGGCGAAGGTGCCGCCCGCGAATTCTGCGAGCTGATACTGCGCGCCCAAGACCGTCTTGAAGCGGCCCACGCCGCCTACCTATAGAGCGTTTTATGCTGAGCAAAAAGATTCGCAACTTCCTGTTATTCGGAGTCATCGCCGCGCTGTTCCTGGCGGTGGGCTACTGGAATATCAGCCCGGAGCGGTTTCTCGACCGACCTGTGGCGCAGGTCGACGATGGGGCTATCGACTATTACGCCACCAACGCCTACAGCGTGCAGTTCCTGCCCGATGGCAAGGTGCAATACGAAATGACCTCGGACAAAGTCGAGCATTTGAAGGCCAGCGAGGTGACCCTGCTGACCAACCCGGACTTGAACCTGTATCGCGGCACGGAGTTTCCGTGGCACGTGACTAGCAAGCGTGGCGAGGTGAACCCCGATGGCACCGAAGTCGAACTGATCGACTCAGTGCGCGTCGCGCGTACCGATGCGCAGAACCGCGACACCATTATTACCAGCAGTCGCATGACCGTATTCCCACAGAAGCAATATGCGCAGACCGAGCAAGACGTTAGAATCGACGGCGCTGGCGGTGTATCGACTGGCAAGGGAATGAAAGCGTATTTGAAAGAAAGCAGGATACACCTGCTATCGAACGTAAGAGGACAGTATGAGGCTCGTTAAAACTCTCCCGATTTTGCTCGGTCTTGGCGCAGCACTGGGAAGCGTGAGCGCCTGGGCTCTGCCGAACGATAGCGAGCAGCCTATCCGCATCCAGGCTGACGATGCTCAGCTGGATGACAAGCAAGGCGTTGCCACTTACAAGGGCGACGTGATCATTATCCAGGGTTCGATGAAGATCACCGGCAACACGGTAACTCTGACGCGCACCCCGGCAGGCGACATCGACGTGGTGACGTCGGTGGGCAACCTTGCCTACTTCGAACAGAAGCAAAAGGCAGAAGATCCAGGCCCGATGAAGGGCTATGGCAAGACCATCCAGTATCATGCGCAGCAGAACCGCATTGTGCTGATCGATCAGGCCAAGGTGCTGAGCGCCGACGGTAACTCCACCGAAGGCGAGAAGATCGTGTACAACACCAAGACTCAGGTCGCCCAGGCGGGCCGCGCCAACGGTACCAAGGTCAGCGCACCGCGCCCACGCATCGACATGGTTATCCAGCCGAAGAAGAAGGCCGAGTAATGGCAACCCTGAAAGCCCAGCATCTGGCCAAGGCCTATAAAAGCCGTCAGGTCGTGCGCGATGTCAGCCTGTCGATTGACAGCGGCCAGATCGTCGGCTTGCTCGGCCCCAACGGTGCCGGCAAGACCACCTGTTTCTACATGATCGTCGGCCTGGTTCAAGCGGACCAAGGCCGCGTGCTGATTGACGATCTAGACGTCAGCCACCAACCGATGCACGGTCGCGCCCGCGCCGGTATCGGCTATCTTCCGCAAGAAGCGTCGATCTTCCGCAAACTCTCGGTCGCCGACAACATCATGGCGATCCTGGAGACTCGCAAGGAGCTTGACCGGGATGGCCGTCGCGCGGAGTTGGAAAACCTGCTGCAGGAGTTCCACATCAACCACATTCGCGACAACCTTGGCATGAGCCTGTCCGGTGGCGAGCGTCGTCGTGTGGAAATTGCTCGCGCACTGGCCACCGCGCCCAAGTTCATCTTGCTGGACGAACCGTTTGCCGGCGTCGACCCGATTTCGGTTGGCGATATCAAACAGATCATCCATCACCTCAAGGCCAAGGGCATCGGGGTATTGATTACCGACCATAACGTACGTGAGACCCTCGATATCTGCGAAACCGCCTATATCGTCAACGATGGTCAACTGATCGCCGAAGGCGATGCCGCCACCATCCTGGCCAACGAACTGGTCAAGGAAGTATACCTGGGCCACGAGTTCCGCCTGTAAACAGCCTTTAGCAAGGCGTTGGCAGGACGTTAGCCTGGTGCGCGGATGCAATGAAAGCCTCTGGATTTTTATTGTTACCGCGCTCTAGGCAAAGCCCCCGATATCAGGCATATAATTTGCTTATGTTTGGCGCTCACGCGCCCTGTCGTGGATGGCGCATTGCGCCGGCGAATAAGGTGTTAAGCCCCTGCCATGAAACCATCGCTAGTCCTGAGAATGGGCCAGCAGCTGACGATGACACCGCAGCT
This sequence comes from Pseudomonas sp. MD330_10, assembly GCF_042610415.1. NCBI lineage: Bacteria > Pseudomonadati > Pseudomonadota > Gammaproteobacteria > Pseudomonadales > Pseudomonadaceae > Pseudomonas > Pseudomonas sp. MD330_10. Next base: position 84,833 of record NZ_JBHGZU010000004.1, on the reverse strand, counting down.
GCAACAGGCCATCCGCCTGCTCCAATTGTCGACCTTGGACCTGCAACAGGAGATCCAGGAGGCTCTGGAGTCCAATCCGATGCTCGAACGCCAGGAAGAAGGCGACGACTTCGATAATGCAGATCCGTTGGCTGACAACATCGAGCAAAAACCCAACTCCGATGTGCAGGAACCCTCCTATCAGGAAACCGCCCCGACGGTGGATAACCTGGAGGAAGGTGAATGGAACGAACGTATTCCCAACGAGCTTCCCGTGGACACTGCCTGGGAAGACGTCTACCAGACCAGCGCCAGCAGCCTGCCCAGCAGCGACGATGACGAGTGGGATTTCACCACCCGGACGTCCGCCGGCGAAAGCTTGCAAAGCCACCTGTTGTGGCAGTTGAACCTGGCGCCGATGTCGGACACCGATCGGTTGATCGCCGTGACCCTGATCGACTGCATCAACAACCAGGGCTATCTGGACGAAACCCTTGAGGAGATCCTTGAGGCCTTCGACCCGGAACTGGATATTGAGCTGGACGAAATCGAAGCCGTCCTGCACCGCATCCAGCAGTTCGAGCCTGCCGGCATTGGCGCCCGCAGCCTCAGCGAGTGCCTGCTACTGCAATTGCGTCAGTTGCCCGCCAAGACCCCTTGGCTCAGCGAAGCCCAGCGTTTGGTCACCGATTACATTGATCTGCTGGGCAGCCGCGACTACAGCCAACTGATGCGACGCATGAAGCTCAAGGAAGACGAGCTGCGGCAGGTCATCGAGTTGGTGCAAAGCCTCAACCCTCGCCCAGGCTCGCAGATCGAGTCCAGCGAAGCCGAATACGTTGTCCCAGACGTTATCGTACGCAAGGACAACGAGCGCTGGCTGGTGGAGCTGAATCAGGAATCGGTGCCACGCCTGCGCGTCAACCCGCAATATGCCGGGTTCGTGCGCCGCGCCGATACCAGCGCCGATAACACCTTCATGCGCAATCAGCTGCAAGAAGCGCGCTGGTTCATCAAGAGCCTGCAAAGCCGCAATGAAACCCTGATGAAAGTCGCCACCCAGATCGTCGAGCATCAGCGCGGCTTCCTGGAATACGGCGACGAAGCGATGAAACCGCTGGTGCTGCATGACATCGCCGAGGCGGTCGGCATGCACGAGTCGACAATTTCACGGGTGACCACGCAGAAATTCATGCATACCCCACGGGGTATTTATGAGCTGAAATACTTTTTCTCCAGCCATGTCAGCACTTCCGAAGGCGGCGAATGCTCGTCCACGGCGATCCGCGCGATCATCAAAAAACTGGTTGCCGCGGAAAATCAGAAAAAGCCGTTGAGTGACAGCAAGATCGCTGGTTTACTGGAGGCACAAGGCATTCAGGTCGCCCGTCGAACCGTCGCCAAATATCGCGAGTCCCTTGGGATCGCGCCTTCCAGCGAGCGTAAGCGTTTGATGTGACGGGCGGGCCATAGCGTTCCAGTGGCAGGCATCCCGGCCTGCCGCTTTATGCACTGGCAACGAAGGAGAAGCTGTATGCAAGTCAACATCAGTGGACACCAGCTGGAAGTCACCAAGCCCCTGCGTGAGTACACCGAGAGCAAGCTGAACAAGCTTGCGGGGCACTTCGACAAAATTACCAATGTGCAGGTCATCATGGAGGTCGATAAGCTCAAGCAGAAAATCGAGGCCACCCTGCACATACCGAATGCCAAAGTCGTCGCCAATGCCGAACATGACGACATGTATGCCGCGATTGACTCGCTGTACGAAAAGCTTGACCGCCAACTCATAAAGCATAAGGAAAAGAATCTGCACCTGATGCAAGGTACAGGTCGCTAACTCTCCCCCCCATGATCCGACTTGAAACTATCCTGACCCCCGGCCGTTCCCTCGTGAACGTGCCGGGCGGCAGCAAGAAAAAAGCCCTCGAACAAATTGCCAACCTGATCGCTCGCGAAGTGCCGGATCTGGAGATGCAAGATGTCTTCGAGGCGCTCGTCGCCCGTGAAAAACTGGGTTCCACCGGTTTTGGTAACGGCATCGCGATTCCACACTGCCGCCTCAAAGGGTGCGCAGATCCGATAAGCGCTCTGATACACCTGGAAGCCCCCATCGATTTCGACGCCATCGACGGCGCACCGGTCGACCTGCTGTTTGTCCTGCTGGTCCCGGAAGCTGCTACCGATGCGCATCTGGAACTGCTTCGGCAGATCGCCAGCATGCTTGATCGCAAGGAAGTACGTAACAGACTACGCAGCGCCAGCAGCAATGAAGCGCTCTATCAGGTTGTTCTGGATGAACAAAACGAGAAGTAATCATGCGTTTGATCATCGTCAGTGGCCGCTCCGGCTCTGGTAAAAGTACTGCCCTGAATGTTCTGGAGGACAGTGGCTTTTATTGCATCGACAACCTGCCCGCCGGGTTGCTGCCGGAACTGGCCGAACGCGCGCTGATCCACACTGAGCTAGCGCAGCCGCTGGTTGCCGTGTCGATCGATGCCCGCAACTTGCCCAGCCACCTTTCCCGGTTCCCTGAGCTGTTGGAGGAAGTGCGCGCCAAGCATATTCACTGCGATGTGCTGTACCTGGATGCCGACGAGGAGACCCTGCTCAAGCGCTTCTCCGAAACCCGGCGGCGCCACCCGCTCAGCAGCCCCCATCGCTCCCTTGCCGAAGCGATTGAGGACGAGACCAAGCTGCTGGGGCCGATCATCGATCTGGCCGACCTGAAGATCAATACCACCAGCCTCAACCTGTATCAACTGCGCGATGCTATCAAGCTGCGGCTGCTGAACCAGCCGGAGCCTGGCACGGCCTTTCTCGTGGAGTCCTTTGGGTTCAAGCGCGGCATGCCGGTAGACGCCGATCTGGTGTTCGATGTGCGCTGCCTGCCTAACCCTTACTGGAAGCCGGAATTGCGTGACCAGTCCGGGCTGGATCAGCCGGTCGCTGATTACCTGGCGGCGCAACCGGATGTGGAGGAGATGTTCCAGGACATCTCCACTTACCTGCTCAAGTGGCTGCCACGTTTTGCCGCAAGCAACCGAGCCTATGTGACCATCGCCATCGGCTGCACCGGCGGCCATCACCGCTCGGTTTACCTGACGGAGCGCCTGGGTCAGGTGCTGCAACAAACCCTCAAGAACGTCCAGGTTCGCCACCGCGACCTCAGCTGAAAGGAACACTCACGCGATGCCCGCTCGTGAAATTGAAATCATCAACAAGCTGGGCCTCCACGCCCGGGCCTCGGCAAAATTTGTCGGCGTTGCTGGAAAATACCCCTGCAAAATCCGCGCAGGACGCACGCCGGAGTCGATGGTTGATGGCAAAAGCATCATGGCGATGATGATGCTGGCGGCCGGCAAGGGCACTACGATTCACCTGGAGACCGAAGGCGATCAAGAAAAAGAGGCAATGGACGCCTTGGTGGAGTTGATCAACAACTTCTTCGACGAAGGGGAATAACCTCGGCGCTTTATCCCAACGCGGTATCCATCGCCATCATCACGCAAAACCCGATACATAGGCCCAGGCTGGCTAGCTTTTCGTGGCCATTGCGCCGCGACTCCGGGATCACTTCGTGAGTGACCACCAGCAGCATCGCCCCAGCGGCCAGCGCCAGCCCAAGGGGCAGCAGCATTTCCGCCAGGCTTACCAGCCAGGCGCAGAGCACGGCAAATACGGGTTCGACCAACCCCGACGCGGCGCCGATCATGAAGGCCTTGACCCGCGACATGCCCGCACCCGCCAGCACCAACGCAATCACCAGGCCTTCGGGCACATCCTGCAAAGCAATGCCCATGGCCAGGCTATCGGCATCCGGCATTCCGCCCCCCGCCGATACGCCCACCGCCATGCCTTCCGGAATGTTGTGGGCAATGATCGCAAACACAAACAGCCAGATGCGTGGCGCAATCACCGGGTGCTCCGGCGTACCCACCAGCATTTCCGGGCTGGCGCCTGAGACCTTGCGGTCAACCAAATAAAGCCCGAACGCCCCCAACATGATGCCGAAGCTGACCAGGCCACTGGCCCCCCAGGGCGAAAGCCCAAGGCTTTCAGCTGCCGCGATGCCCGGCACCACCAGCGAAAACGCGGTGGCAGCCAGCATCACACCCGCCCCGAAGCCTAGCAACGTATCGTTCAAGGCAGCCGGCATGCGTTTTATCACCAATACCGGCACCGCGCCCAGTGCAGTGCCCAGGGCGCAAATCGAACCACCCTGCAGCGCCCGCAGGATGCGCGGTTCCAAGTCGAGCCAGGCCAGACCATGGGCCACCAGCAATGCAGTACCTGCCAACAGCAGCAGCGAGCCAAATGCATAACGAAACAATCGCACGCTGCCGATCGCCAGAGTTTCAGTGCCCATAGTCGGCCTTAGTGCTTGTCATGGAGAGACGCATCAAGCCATGGCAGCCTGATAGCGGGCGGCGACTTCTGGCCAGTTGATAACACTGTAGAAGGCATTGATGTATTCCGGGCGGCGGTTCTGATAGCGCAGGTAATACGCGTGCTCCCAGACGTCCAGTCCAAGGATCGGCGTATTGCCATTCATCAACGGGCTGTCCTGATTGCCGCTGCTTTCCACCACCAGTGTCTTCTGCGGGGTGACGCTCAACCAGGCCCAGCCACTGCCGAAGCGGGTCAACGCCGCTTTGGTAAACGCCTCTTTGAAACTCTCGAAACCGCCCAACTGCTGGTCAATTGCCTGACCCAGCACGCCCTCCGGTTTGCCGCCGCCCTGGGGCGACATCACTTCCCAGAACAAAGAATGGTTGGCGTGCCCGCCTCCTTGGTTGATCACAGCCGCACGCAGTTTTTCCGGCAGTTGTTGTACGCTGGCGACCAGTTTTTCTACCGGCCATTCAGCGAACTCAGTGCTTTGCACCGCTGCGTTGAGGTTATTGATGTATGTCTGATGGTGCTTGGTGTAGTGAATTTCCATGGTTTGCGCATCAATGTGCGGCTCCAGGGCATCGTAGGCATAAGGCAAAGCAGGCAAGGTGTAAGCCATATCAGTGTGCTCCGTAGTGAGGCGTGGTCGGTTGGGCTGCGGCACCTCCGAGCAAGCGATGGGTACGCGGGTACTCGCCGTGCTCGCTGATGAAATTCAACAGTTCAACGTAGGTTTTGCTGCTCTGGCGCGCTGCGGCGTCACGCAGTTGCGGGGTGAGGCGTGGGTCCTGCATGGTCTGCAGCAAGCGTTGGTGAATGGCGCACAGATACTCCGCGCTTTCTTCCGGCTGGTTGAGGCGCAGGTGCAGGTCCGCGAGGTTGTGATGGGAAATCACGCAGGCTGCCACGGCCTCGTCGGCATCCGCCCAGCGTTCGAACAGCACCTGGGCCAGGGCAAGGGCCTGCAGATACGCCTCGCGCGCGTCCACCCATTCGCCCTGCATGAAGCATCGATTAGCCCGTTCGATCGTGCGTTTCCAGTGCTCCATGGTGAGCCTCCAAAGCAGGGTGGGGTGATTACACGCCGCCGGCGGTGAGTTTTTCCGGGTCCAACAGCGTTTCCAATTGGCTGTGCGGCAAATCGGTGTGTTCAAGCGCCACATCGAGCACCGGACGCCCCTGCTGATAGGCCTTCTTGGCGATTTCAGCGGCTTTCTGGTAACCGATGATCGGGTTGAGCGCTGTCACCAGAATCGGATTGCGCGATAACGCCTCGTTGAGCTTGGCTTCGTTGACCTTGAAGCTGGCGATGGCTTTATCGGCCAGCAGGCGGCTGGAGCTGGCTAGCAGCTCCAGGCTGCTGAGCAAGTTCTGGGCGATGACCGGCAGCATCACGTTTAGCTCAAAATTGCCGGACTGACCGGCGACGGTGATTACCGTGTCATTGCCGATCACCTGCGCTGCGACCATGGCGGTTGCTTCCGGAATCACCGGATTGACCTTGCCCGGCATTATCGACGAGCCCGGTTGCAGCCCCTCCAACTCGATCTCACCCAGACCTGCCAGCGGACCGGAGTTCATCCAGCGCAGGTCATTGGCGATTTTCATCAGCGACACCGCAGTGGCTTTCAACTGGCCTGAAACGGCGACGGCGGTGTCCTGAGAGCCAATCAATGCAAACAGGTCCTTGCCCGGCGTGAACTTAACGCCGGTCAGGCTGCTGAGTTGCTGGCTGAAGCGCGCCGCGAATTGCGGATGTGCGTTGATGCCAGTGCCCACCGCAGTCCCGCCTTGGGCCAAGGCTTGCAGGCTGGGCAGCAAATCCTGCAAGTGGCCGATATTGGCCTTGAGTTGCTGCGCCCAACCGTTGAGTACCTGGCTCATGCGCACGGGCATGGCGTCCATCAGGTGCGTACGGCCGGTCTTGATAAAGGGGTGAACCTCTTCAGCCTTGTGTTCGATCACCTGCACCAGATGCAGCAGAGCCGGCAGCGCTTGCTCATGCAGGACCAGTGCGGCACTCACATGGATAGTGGTGGGAATGATGTCGTTGCTGCTCTGGCCGCAGTTCACATGGTCATTGGGGTTGACCGCCTCACCCAGCAAACGGCTGGCCAAGGTTGCAATCACTTCATTGGCATTCATATTGGAGCTGGTGCCGGAGCCGGTCTGGAAGATATCCACCGGGAAATGGCGCATGTAATCGCCTTCCAGCAAGCCCTGGGCGGCATCGACGATGGCCTTGCCCTGCCCTTCGCTGATTTGCTTGAGCTCCACGTTCACTTTGGCGGCCGCCGCTTTGGCCAGGATCAGCGCGCGAATGAACTGTGCGGGCATCGGCTGATGGCTGATCGGGAAATTGTTTACCGCGCGTTGGGTCTGGGCGCCATACAGGGCATCGGCGGGAACATGCAGTTCGCCCATGCTGTCGCGTTCGATACGGGTGTTACTCATCGGAAGATCCTTGCACCAGGTCAGAAACAGAAAGGGACGGCAGCAACTGGCACGTTGCCAACTGCCAGGCAAAGGCCTGCCAGCGCTTGAGGCGACAGGCGCAATGAGAGAGTTTTTCCAGGTCGCGCAACGGGCGCCAGGCTTGATCCAGACACAGTGATCGCCAGTGCCAGGGCAAGGCGATATCACTGGCGGTGTCGATCAACAGGCGAAACGAGGTTTCAGCGATGGTCCACGGGTGCGTTGCGGTGCAGCACGCCAGGTATCGACCCTCGCTGAGGTAATGTTCGATCAGCCGCGGTTCGTTGGGGTCCAGACCGCAGCGGATCTGACGGCTCATCCAGCGCCAACTTTCCAGGTAAGGATCCTCGTGCAGGACAGAATTCATGATCCACACTCGCTCGGTAATGATATTTATTATTAAATGATATTGAGAATCAAAACAAGCATAGGCGTTAAGTCGACTTTTCAGCCGCCCACAAAAAAGGCGCGCCATCTCTAAGATGGCGCGCCTTTTTTGTGAGCCGTCAGTCGGAAGGATCAGCTGCCGGCGACCGTCATCCGCTCAATCAATACCGAACCGGTGTGGATGTTGCTGCGCCGCTCTACGTCATTTCCCACCGCAATGATTTGCTTGAACATGTCACGCATATTGCCAGCAATGGTGACTTCCTGGACGGCAAACTGAATCTCGCCGTTCTCCACCCAGAACCCCGCCGCGCCGCGCGAATAGTCACCGGTGACCATGTTCAGGCCATGGCCCATCAACTCGGTGACCAGCAGGCCACGGCCCATACGCCGCAACAGCGCTGCCTGATCTTCATCGCCGTGGGTCACGAACAGGTTATGCACGCCCCCCGCATTCGCGGTGCTGGGCAACCCGAGCTTGCGACCGGAATAAGTACCCAACACATAGGACACCAACTCGCCTTTCTCGACGAACGGCTTGGCATAGGTCGCCAAGCCATCACCGTCGAACGAGGTGCTGCCCATGGCACGCATCAAGTGCGGGCGTTCATCGATGGTCAGCCATTCTGGAAACAGCGTTTGGCCGATTGCCCCTTCCAGGAACGAGGATTTGCGATACAGATTGCCGCCGGAAATCGCCCCGAGGAAACTGCCGAACAAACCGCCGGCCAGTTCCGCAGAAAACAGGACCGGCACTTCGCAGGTCGGCACCGGACGCGCGCCCAGGCGGCTCGCGGCACGCTGCGCGGCCTTCTGGCCGATGCTGACAGGGTCAGCCAGGAGTTCGCCCTGACGGTTCACGTCATACCAGTAATCCCGCTGCATCTGGCCATTGGCCTCGGCGATCATCACGCAGCTCAAACTATGGCGAGTGGACGCGTAACCGCCGATAAAACCGTGGCTGTTGCCGTATACACGGCAGCCTTGGTGGGTATTGAGCGTGGTGCCATCGGCGTTCTTGATCCGAGAATCGGCGTCAAATGCTGCGGCCTCACAGACCAGCGCCTGCTCGATGGCCTGTTCCGGGGTGATGTCCCAGGCATGGAAAAGATCAAAGTCCTTTACATCCTTGGCCATCAGGGCTTTATCGGCCAGACCCGAACTTTCATCCTCGGAAGTGTGCTTGGCGATCGCCAATGCAGCGGCAACCGTCTCGCGGATCGCCTCCGCGCCACTGGCCGAGGTACTCGCCGAACCTTTGCGCTGCCCCACATACAAGGTGATGCCAAACCCCTGGTCGCGATTGAACTCAACAGTTTCCACTTCACGCTGACGCACCGACGTCGACAGCCCCTGCTCCAGCGACACCGCGACTTCACAGGCACTGGCCCCCTGGCGCTTGGCCTCGGCAAGAATCTGCTCGACTTGTTCCTGCAGTGCCGGTAACGCTTGCGGACCGACGCTTTGGGCTGCACTCATGGTTTTCTCCACTCAAATTCTGCTTTCGGTTAAGGCCATCGAGCGACCGGGCCGGACAAGCGGCCCCCGACTGGTTATCATGGCGGCGTTTCTTTGCGGACTGCCACCATGGTTGATTCTTACGACGACTCCCTCGATGGGGAGAAAAGCAAATCCCAGGTCAAACGTGAGCTGCATGCTCTGGTTGACCTCGGCGAGCGCCTTACAACGCTCAAAAAAGACTTGATTGCCAAACTGCCACTGACCGACGAAATGCGCCGGGCGCTTGCGGATGCGCCCAAGCACACCTCGAATATCGCGCGCAAACGGCATATCTCGTTTATCGGCAAGCTGATGCGCGATCAGGACATTGACGCCATTCTCACCTTGCTCGATCAAACCGATGCCTCCACTCGCCAGTACAACGAACGCTTCCATAACCTGGAGCGTTGGCGTGACCGCCTGATCTCGGGCGATGACGCGGTGCTGGAGAAATTCGTGCTGGACTACCCGGACGCGGACCGCCAACAACTGCGCTCCCTGATCCGTCAGGCCCAGCACGAGCTGGCGCATAACAAGGCGCCGGCCACCAGCCGTAAAATCTTCAAGTACATCCGTGAGCTGGACGAGACTCAACGCGGCCTGCGCTGATCCTCTTCCCCGGGTGGCGGCCTTCGCCACCCGTAGCTCCCGTGCTTACGAGCCCGTGCCCCCCACGGTGATCGCATCAATCTTCAGCGTTGGCTGGCCGACACCCACCGGCACCGACTGCCCATCTTTACCGCAAGTACCCACGCCGCTGTCCAGGGACAGATCGTTACCCACCATGGACACCTTGCTCATGGCTTCCGGCCCGTTGCCGATCAACGTGGCGCCTTTGACCGGCGCGGTGATTTTGCCGTCCTCGATCAAATACGCCTCGCTGGTGGAAAACACGAACTTACCGCTGGTGATATCCACCTGGCCGCCGCCGAGGTTGGCACAGTAGATGCCGCGTTTGACCGAGGCGATGATTTCCGCCGGGTCGCTTTCGCCAGCGAGCATGTAGGTGTTGGTCATGCGCGGCATCGGCAGGTGCGCATAGGATTCGCGCCGACCGTTACCGGTGCGTGCCACACCCATCAGACGCGCGTTGAGCTTGTCCTGCATATAGCCCTTGAGCACGCCGTTTTCGATCAGGGTGGTGCACTCGGTAGGGGTGCCTTCGTCGTCCACGCTCAGCGAACCACGGCGACCGGCGAGGGTACCGTCGTCGACGATGGTGCACAGTGAGGACGCCACGCGCTCGCCCATGCGCCCGCTGTAGGCCGAGCTGCCCTTGCGGTTGAAGTCACCTTCCAGGCCGTGGCCCACTGCTTCGTGAAGCAACACCCCGGACCAACCCGACCCCAGCACTACGGGCAACGTGCCCGCTGGCGCCGGAATGGCTTCCAGATTCACCAATGCCTGACGCAGTGCTTCACGGGCATAGCCCATGGCACGATCCTCACTGAGGAAATAACGGTAATCGGTTCGCCCGCCACCGCCATGGCCGCCGCGCTCGCGACGGCCGTTCTGCTCGACGATCACGCTGACGTTGAAGCGCACCAGCGGCCGCACATCCGCCGCCAGGCTGCCATCGGTGGATGCCACCAAGATGCGCTCCCACACACCGGCCATGCTGACGCTGACCTGCTGGATACGCGGGTCGAGGGCGCGAGTGGCGGCGTCGACACGCTTGAGCAGCTCGACCTTCTCGGCACGGCTGATCACTTCCAAAGGATTATCCGGTGCGTATAGCTGGGCCACGTCCTGGCTGCTGAACGCCTGCACCGTGCCATGCTGGCCGGCGCGGGAAATCGAGCGCGCCGCGCGAGCCGCCAGCCCCAGGGCTTCCAGAGTAATGGCGTTGCTGTAGGCAAAGCCGGTTTTTTCACCGGACTGCGCACGCACGCCCACGCCTTGGTCAAGGTTGAAACTGCCTTCCTTGACGATGCCGTCTTCCAGGGACCAGGACTCGGAAATCTGCCCCTGGAAATACAGGTCGGCCGCGTCGATGCCCGGCCCGGCCAGATCACCCAGCACCGTTTGCAAGTTTTCGATGGTCACGCCACCGGGTGCCAGGAGGTGTTCACTGACTGAGGACAACAACTCGCTCATAGATTTGGCCTTAAATTCATCGTTCCGAAGCAGGCCGCTGTGCGCCCTGCGAGAAAAAGCGCCGGTGGTTGACCACCGGCATGCGCGCCCGAATCGACGCTTGTTCACTGCTGTCGCGAGCAGCTAACAGCACCGCTTCGCCTTGATCCTGTTGTGCCAGCACCCGTCCCCACGGGTCGACAATCGCCGCGTGGCCGTAGGTTTCCCGTGGCCCCGGATGCACACCGCCCTGAGCCGCCGCGAGCAGGTAGCATTGGGTCTCGATGGCCCGTGCCCTAATCAGCACATCCCAATGCGCAGCGCCGGTCACTGCGGTAAACGCCGACGGCGCGGTAATCAGTTCGGCCCCCGCTGCACGCAATTCGCTGTACAGCTCCGGGAAGCGCAGGTCATAACACACCGACAAGCCCAAGCGCCCCACCGGCGTGTCCGCCACCACCACGTTGCTTCCAAAAGCATAGTCGTCGGACTCGCGATAGCGACCTCGCGCATCGGCAACGTCCACATCGAACAGATGCAGCTTGTCGTAACGGGCAACGATTTCGCCATGGTCATCGATCAATAGCGAGCAGGCGTTGGACTTGGCCTGCGGTTGGCCCTCTGGCGGCAACGGCAACGTACCAGCCACTATCCATAAGGTGAGGTCGCGGGCGGCTTGTTTCAACCATGGCAGGATCGGGCCCTCGTCCAGTGCCTCGGCGCGACCGATGTCCGCCACATCGCGACGGTCCATGGCAGCGAAGTTTTCCGGCAACACCGCCAGTTTCGCCCCGCCCGCCGCCGCTTGCTCAAGCAGGCGCCGAGCCTGCGCCAGGTTGGCCAGCACGTCGCTCTGGCTGACCATTTGAATTACCGCAAAGGACATGGGGCCTACTCCGCAATGGACATGCACCAGGAAAAAAGAGCCCCCATGCTACCGCGCAGGCACTCAGTTTGGTTTTTCGAATGGCTTGTCAAAGGTGATTTTGGGGTCCTTCCAGGGCCCTTCCACCTTGTATTGCACGCTGGCGAAACGTGACACACGGTCGCCGATCAGCTTGTCGATCAGGAACAGGGCACCACCCACCGCTGGCGCACCGACAATCAATGCGGCAATCGGAAGGTTATTGGTGACCGGTAACGTCACCAGCAGCTTCGCATCGACGCGATCGGCTACCAGGTCCAGCGTGCCATTGAGTTCCAGGTTACTCGACGGCCCAGTCAGGGTGATCGGCTCACGGGTGACGAATACTCCATTGCTGGCCGCCAGCAGGCCTTTGACGCGGTCATAGCTCAATCCCTTGCCGAGCAGGTCGGAGAAGTCCAGACGCAGTCGACGGCCGATGGAGTTGAAGTTGAGCAGGCCAAACACCCGCAGGGCCTGAGCTCCGCCTTCCACTTCGACGAACTGGCCTTTGCGGAATGCAGCGTCCAGGCTGCCGGAGAAGCGTTTCGGCCCCACCCAGGCCGGCGAGCCCGGCCAGCGACCGTCTACATCCAGATGGAAGTCCTCGCTGGTCACGGTTGGTGCAAAGCCCCAGCCCTTGAGCACGTCGGCAATGTTTTTGCCGTCCAGGCGACCTTTGTACCAACTGCTGCTATCGCCCGGCGCACCTTCCCAACCACCTGCCCCTTTGAGCTGCATGCCCTTGAGGCCCAGATCCAGATTGTTGAAGGCCAAGCCTTTGGCGGTAGGCCGGATCTTCAGCGACCAGGCCCCTATCAGGTCAGGCCCCTGGAACAACTGATCGATGCTGATATCCAGCGCCGGAATATCCTTGGGATCGACGCTCGCCAACGGGTCCGGCGCATTTTCATCCGCCTGGACGGTCGGATCCACGGCCGGCAGTTTTACGTACTGCAGGTCGACCACAATCGGCGCGCCCTTGGCGTCCGGCAGGCTCACGCGGCCCTTGGCCTGCTGGCTGTCGAGCTGCATGGCCCAGGCTGCGGGCTTGCGGTCCAATTGCAAACTGACCTGATCGAACTGGGTGCCCAGGCCGGTAAGCTTGCCGATTTTGAAATCGGCACTGCTCAGCAGTTGCTTGGCGCTGCCGCCAGGATCGTTGCCGGCGTACTGATTAACCAGTTTTTTCCAAGGGTCGATATCTAGCTCCGAGAGCACGCCACGAACCCGTAACCCCTTGCCACCCGGCAGCACCGCGTCACCGTCACCGAGGAACAGCTCACCGCGGCCCTCATTGAATTTGTCCGGCGGCGCAGCGAAGGTGAAATTCGCCAGCTCGCCGTAGTCGAACCAGTAACGCCGCTCGGCGCCCTGCAAGGTCATGCGGAATGTGCTGTCACGCCCCTGACTGGCCGGCATGCCGAACGGTGCCGGCAAATCCACCGCCACCCCTTTGAGGTTGGAACTGACCATCAGTTGGCTGTCGGCTCCGTCCAGATTGAGTTGCAACTGGTAGGGGATATCGCCGGACACGGGCAACGGCTGAGTGATTTTCAACCAGTCGGTCAGCCGCTTGACCGTGACCTGGCCCTTAGCAACCACGCGGGTGCTGATATTGCCCGGTTTGCCATCGGCGAAGATCTGCGCCGTGACCGGTCGCTCGAACACCTGGGCGGAGATGTTCTGGCCACTGAGCCCCTTGGCGCTGTCGAAACGGAAATCGCCCTTGAGCTGCGTCAGGTCCAGGGTTGGCTCGGCCAACTGCAGGCGGGCCTTATCGGTCTGGAAATCCACCACGATCTTGGGCTCGGTGCCTTTGGCCAGGGGGATGTCCAGGTCGAGCTTACCTTGCAGATCGCCCTCGCCCTTCCAGCCGGCGAATGTCGACGCCGTGCCGATCGGGGCCTCTTGCAGGATTTTCAAACCGTCGCCCAGGCCGCCGGCGAAATTGCCGGTGAGCAGCAGATGGCTGTCTTTGCCCGCCGGAGCGTGGGGAATGTTGACGTAGATGTCCTTGACCTGAGTGTCGAGCAACTGGCCCTTGCTGGCCAGAATGCGCACGCCGCTCTCCTCGACGAACACCTCACCATCGACCTTGCTCACATGAGGCCAGCCCGGCTGGAAGGCCAGCTCGGCGTCATGCACTTTGAAAAACAGGCTGATATTGCGCGCCGCTCGCACCGCATCGTGGTTCAGCGAGCCTTGGTACTGGAAGAAGCCTTCGTCCACCGCCCCCTTGAGAATCGCCGTGCGCAGCCATTCATCTAGGGCCGGGCTCAACACCGCCGGCAGGTATTTCGGGGTAAAGCGTCCATCACCGTCCACCAGGCCGACGCGCAGGTCCATGTAGTCTTCCTGGCTGTGGTCGAAATGCAGGCGGATCAGGAAGTCGGCGGCGATCTTGCCTTCCTCCCCCAGCACCTTGATGTAAGGCGCAATCAGGGTGAAGCCTTGCTTGTCCAAGGTCCACGTGAGGCGCGCATTGGCCTGAATGTATTGCCAGGGCTTGGCGAAAATCGGGTCCAGGTGCAGGGAAAAATCCTTGCTGTCCATGCGTAGCTCGCCATGGCCCAGGTTCCCGCTGATGCTGCCGGATACATTGCGCGCGGCCGGCGCGCCGAAATAGGCATCGAAACCCACGCGTTCGAGGTTGGCGGCGAAACTGACTTTTTCATCGGTGCTGTCCTGGGGGCGGAAGTCCACCAGCACATTACGCAGCAAGCCCGTCGCCTTGAGATGCTCGACGGTTTTGGCGAAACCCTCCGGCAGCGGCGCCAGCGCGTTGAGCAACGGGGTAATGGGGGTCAGGTCCAGCCGATCGGCCTGTAGTTTCCAGACTTCCTGGTCCTTATCGGTGGCCAAGGTCTGCTGCAATTGCAGGCGCGATTCCCAGCGGGTTTCCCCCAGGCTCATCGCCAGCGAATCGAACAGTACTTTGAGGCCTGTCTCGCTACGTTGCAGATACGCGGTAAGGGCAAGGTTTTCGATATGTACGGGCTTGCGCTCGGCGTAGCTGCCTTTGACCTGAGGCGAATTGAGGCGCGCCACGGCGCTTTGCACGGTGCCGTTGCCCCAGTTCAGCCAGAACTCGCCACCGGCCTTCAATTGCGTGAGTTTCCACTGCTGCGTCAGTCGAGCCGGAATCCACTTGGCCCAGTCGCTCTGAGGCAGGCTCAGGTAAGCCTGGATCTCGGCATCCCTCCATTGGCTGGCGCGGATGCGGCTGCGCAGGCTCATGGCCAGCGGCTGGCCGTCGGGCAGGGTCAGGCGCGCGTCGAGACGCTGGCGGGTCATGCCGGTGTGTAGGCTCAGTCCCACGTAAGTCAGGGTCAGCGGCGGCTGATCGAACGGCTGCAAGGTTACCTGGCTGTCGAGCAGCGACACACGCTTGACCATCTGCATGCGGGTAAGCAGTTGCTGCGGGTCGAGGGGCTGATCGTCCTGTAACGGCAAGCCCTGCAAGGCCCAGCGGCCGTCCTTGTCTTCCTTGGCACTCAGTTGCAGCCCGCTGAGCTGCAGGTGGGCGATGCGCACTTCACGGGCGGTCAGGCTGGCCCAGATATCCGGCACCACTTCAACCTGATCCAGGCGCAAGGCACTGCTGCCCTCGCCCACCATCACGTCATGGGCGAGCAGCACGGGCGCGAAGCCGCTCCAGCGGCCTTCAAGGCTGCCGATGTGCATGGGCATGCCTAGCGCGGCCTCCGCCTTGGCCTGGACCTCGGCACGATACTCGGCCACCAGCGGGGTCAATTCACGTCCAAGGCTTACGTACACCGCCGCCAACACCAGCAGCAAGGCGCACAGGCCCAGGCCCCAACGGGTCAAGGCGGCAAAAAAGCGTGTCAGACGCTCCATGTCAGGCGACCCTCAAGGCAGTAGTCGGGCGGCAAGTCAGTGCCGCCGGTCTCATTAAAAAGAAGCGATTGCGGGATCAGAGCAGCACCACGTCGTATTGTTCCTGGGAATACATGGTTTCGACCTGAAAGCGAATCGTGCGACCGATAAACCCCTCAAGTTCGGCGACGTTACCGGACTCTTCATCCAGCAAACGGTCGACCACTTTTTGATTGGCAAGCACTCTATAACCTTCGGCCTGGTAAGCCCGCGCCTCTCGTAAGATTTCCCGGAAAATCTCATAGCAAACCGTTTCCGGGGTTTTCAGCTTTCCACGTCCCTGGCAACTGCTGCACGGTTCGCACAGCACTTGTTCCAGGCTCTCACGGGTGCGCTTGCGGGTCATCTGCACCAAACCCAGCTCGGTGATGCCGATGATATTGGTCTTGGCGTGATCGCGTTCCAGCTGTTTTTCGAGTGTGCGCAACACCTGACGCTGATGCTCTTCATCTTCCATGTCGATGAAGTCGATGATGATGATGCCGCCCAGGTTGCGCAGGCGCAGTTGGCGGGCGATAGCCGTGGCCGCTTCGAGGTTGGTCTTGAAAATGGTTTCTTCAAGGTTGCGATGGCCGACGAACGCACCGGTGTTGACGTCGATGGTAGTCATGGCCTCCGCCGGGTCCACCACCAGATAGCCGCCGGACTTGAGCGGCACCTTGCGCTCCAAGGCTTTCTGGATTTCGTCCTCGACGCCATACAGGTCGAAAATCGGCCGTTCACCGGGGTAGTGTTCCAGGCGGTCAGCGATTTCCGGCATCAGCTCTGCAACGAATTGCGTGGTGCGCTGGAAGGTTTCCCGCGAGTCGATGCGAATCTTCTCAATTTTTGGGCTGACCAAATCGCGCAGAGTACGCAGGGCCAGGCCCAAGTCTTCATAGATCACGCTGGGCGCGCCGATAGTCTTGATCTGTGCGCCGATCTGGTCCCACAACCGCCGCAGATAACGGATGTCCATAAGGATCTCGTCAGCGCCGGCCCCTTCGGCGGCGGTGCGCAGGATAAAACCACCTGCTTCCTTGATGCCCTCGGCGGCCACGCAGTCGCTGACCACTTTTTTCAGGCGCTCGCGCTCGGCTTCGTCTTCGATCTTCAGGGATATGCCGACATGCGCGGTACGCGGCATATATACCAGGTAGCGCGACGGAATCGACAGTTGCGTGGTCAGGCGTGCGCCTTTGGAGCCGATGGGGTCCTTGGTGACTTGCACCACCAGGCTCTGCCCTTCGTGCACCAGGGCACTGATGCTTTCGACCGCCGGGCCCTCGCGCAGCGAGATCTCCGAGGCATGGATGAACGCGGCACGGTCCAGGCCGATGTCGACGAATGCCGCCTGCATCCCCGGCAATACCCGCACGACTTTGCCTTTGTAGATATTGCCTACGATCCCGCGTTTCTGAGTACGCTCGACGTGCACTTCTTGCAGAACACCGTTCTCTACCACCGCCACGCGCGATTCCATCGGCGTGATATTGATCAGAATCTCTTCACTCATGGCTGGGTCTCGTTCAGGCGTTTTCACAATAGTGACCGATCGCTTAAGGCTGGGCGCTGGAGTCAGGCATTCAGCGCACGGTAAGGTTTTGCCAACAGGGTATGCCGAATTGCGCGAGCAGTTGTGCGGTTTCGCACACCGGCAGGCCAACCACGGCGGAATAACTGCCGTTGAGCCCGGTAACGAAAATCGAGCCAAGCCCTTGAATAGCATAGCCGCCCGCCTTGTCCTGGGGCTCGCCACTGCGCCAATAGGCGGTCGCCTCCTCCACGCTAATTGCGCGAAAACGTACCAGGCTGCTGACACATTGCGTTTCACAACGCTGGCCGTCAGTCAGAGCAATCGCGGTCAGAACCTCATGTTCACGCCCTGCTAAGGCCATCAACATGGCCAAAGCGTCGGCCTGATCCACGGGTTTGCCGAGGATCAGGCCATCCACGATCACAGCGGTATCGGCGCCCAACACACAGGCCGCCGAGGCTTGCCCAAGCGCGGCGAAACCGGCCATGGCCTTGCCGCGCGCGAGACGTTCGACGTAGGCAACAGCGGATTCATTGGCAAGAGGAGTTTCATCGATAGCGGCACTGACGACGGTGAAAGGCACACCGATCTGAGTCAGCAGTTCACGCCGCCGGGGAGAACCGGAGGCCAGATAAAGGGTATTCATTGCAGACTCTCCCTGTAGGGTTCGATAACCAGGCAGAGCCTCGCAATCCGTTCAATTGATCTTGTAGCGACGACATAACCCACGCAGACCGAAGCTGATCCACGGCCACAGTAAGGCACTGACCAGCGCGGGCAATACCAGCGCCAGGGTTGGCTGACGGTTACCGGTGAGGGCACTGAGCCACAGCTGCACCAACTGCGCCAGGCCGAAAATCACCAGAATCACCAGGCATTGCTGCCACATCGGAAACATGCGCAGACGCTGCTGCAACGACAACACCAGGAACGTAATAAGGGTCAGGATCAACGCGTTCTGGCCCAGCAAGGTGCCATAGAGTACGTCCTCCGCCAAGCCCAGGAACATGGCGGTGACCATGCCGACTTTATGCGGCAGGTTCAGGGACCAGAACGCCAGCAACAACGCCAGCCAGAGCGGACGCAGGATCTCCATGAACTGAGGCAGCGGTGACACGCTGAGTAGCAAGCCGATGGCAAAGCTTAGCCAGACGATCCAGCCATTTCGCGAATGGGTACTGGCCATTATTCCTCTCTCTGCCGCGTGGTGGCCGGCGCCGCAACCGCAGGAGGCTTGGCGGCAGGTGCTGTGGTTGCTGGCGGCTTAGTAGCGGCGGGTTTGACTGGATGCGCGCTATGGGCCGCAGGCTTGGCCGGCGTGGCCACAGGGGCAGTCGCTGCCGGGGCTGCTGCTGGAGTCACTGGGCTTGCCGGAGCGGGCTTGGGCACGGTCGCGGGAATAATCGGCGCAGTGCCGTTCTTTTTGTCTTCCGCTTCCTGAGCCTGCGCAGCTTCATTGGCGCGCTCTTCCGGGGTGCGGTTATCGCTGAATACCAGCAACAGATAGCGACTGCGATTCAAGGCAGCGGTAGGCACGGCGCGCACGATGGCGAAGGGCTGGCCGGAATCGTGGATCACTTCCTTGACCGTCGCCACCGGGTAACCCGCCGGAAAGCGCTGACCCAGGCCGGAACTGACCAGCAGGTCGCCTTCCTTGATGTCGGCGGTATCGGCCACATGACGCAGCTCCAGACGCTCGGGGTTGCCGGTGCCGCTGGCAATCGCGCGCAGCCCGTTACGGTTGACCTGCACAGGGATGCTGTGGGTGGTGTCCGTCAGCAACAGTACCCGCGAGGTGTAGGGCATCAGCTCCACCACCTGGCCCATCAGGCCACGCGCGTCCAGCACCGGCTGGCCCAGGACCACGCCGTCGCGCTCACCCTTGTTGATGATGATGCGATGGGTAAAGGGGTTTGGGTCCATGCCGATCAACTCGGCCACTTCGACCTTTTCGTTGACCAGCGCAGAAGAATTGAGCAACTCGCGCAGCCGAACGTTCTGCTCGGTCAGGGCCGCGAGCTTTTGCATGCGCCCCTGCAGCAGCAGGTTTTCAGTCTTGAGTTTTTCGTTCTCGGCGACCAGCTCGGTGCGGCTGCCGAATTGGCTGGCCACGCCTTGGTAGAGACGTTGCGGCAGGTCGGTGATCCAGTAAGTCTGCATCAACACCAGCGACATCTGACTGCGCACCGGCTTAAGCAGTGCGAAGCGCGCATCCACCACCATCAGCGCGACCGAAAGCACGACCAGCACCAATAAGCGCACGCCCAATGAGGGGCCTTTGGCGAAAAGCGGTTTAATAGGCCGCTCCTCCCAGGCAAATATTCTCTTTATTCATACGGCATCAAACCGGCCTGGATGCAGATTGAAGAAGATAAACGCCAACAGGCAGCACTGCAAAGTGCTGCCTGCGGGCGACGCATGGGCAAACCAGCAATGTCTTATTCGCTGGAGAGCAGGTCCATGGTGTGTTTATCCATCATTTCCAGTGCACGACCACCGCCCCGGGCAACGCAGGTCAGCGGGTCTTCGGCAACGATCACCGGCAGGCCGGTTTCCTGGGCCAGCAACTTGTCGAGGTCGCGCAGCAAAGCGCCACCACCCGTCAGGACCAGGCCGCGCTCGGCGATATCGGACGCCAATTCCGGCGGCGATTGCTCCAGGGCGCTTTTCACCGCCTGAACGATGGTAGCCAGGGACTCTTGCAGAGCTTCCAGCACTTCATTGGAGTTCAGGGTAAAGGCACGAGGAACACCTTCGGCCAGGTTGCGACCGCGAACGTCGACTTCACGCACTTCGCCGCCCGGGTAGGCCGTACCGATTTCCTGCTTGATGCGCTCGGCGGTGGATTCGCCGATCAGGCTGCCGTAGTTACGACGCACATAGGTGATGATCGCTTCGTCGAAACGGTCGCCGCCCACGCGGACGGATTCGGCATACACCACACCGTTCAGGGAAATCAGGGCGATTTCGGTAGTACCACCACCGATATCCACCACCATCGAACCGCGCGCTTCCTCAACCGGCAGGCCGGCACCGATGGCGGCAGCCATAGGCTCTTCGATCAGGAACACTTCGCGGGCACCGGCGCCGAGGGCCGATTCACGGATGGCACGACGCTCCACCTGGGTGGACTTGCAAGGCACACAGATCAGCACACGAGGGCTGGGCTGCAAAAAACTGTTTTCGTGAACTTTGTTGATGAAGTACTGCAGCATCTTTTCGCAGACACTGAAGTCGGCGATCACGCCGTCCTTCATCGGACGAATGGCGGCAATATTGCCGGGTGTCCGGCCGAGCATGCGCTTGGCCTCGGTGCCGACGGCAACGACACTTTTCTGATTACCATGGGTCCGAATGGCCACAACCGATGGCTCATTCAGAACGATACCGCGCTCGCGCACGTAAATAAGGGTGTTGGCAGTGCCCAGGTCAATGGAAAGATCGCTGGAAAACATGCCACGCAGTTTCTTGAACATGGGAAAGGGACCCTAGGCAACGCGTGGGTAAAAAAGTGCGGCAAACTCTAACAACGACAGGGATTTTGGGCAAGGCGCCAATGTGCTAAATTGGCCGACTTTCTATGCACCAACCCCCACAATCGCGGCCGTAAGACCGTAGAAATGCGGTAGTGTTCCGACAATCTAACACACGGACAGCCTCCGTTCTGTTTTCCACAGGAGATTCCCATGGCGCTTGAACGCTCCGACGTGGAAAAAATCGCTCATCTGGCCTCGCTTGGCCTGAATGAAGCCGATCTTCCACAGACCACCGCAGCCCTGAACAGCATTCTCGGGCTGGTTGACCAAATGCAGGCCGTAAACACCGACGGCATCGAGCCCCTGGCTCACCCGCTGGAAGCCAGCCAGCGCCTGCGCGCAGACGTGGTGACCGAGCGCAATAATCGCGAGGCCTACCAGTCCATCGCGCCAGCGGTCGAAAACGGCCTGTACCTGGTTCCGAAAGTCATCGACTAAAGGGAAAGAGCCTTTCATGCATCACATGACTCTGGCCGAGATCGCCCGCGGTCTCGCCGATAAAAAGTTTTCCTCCGAAGAGCTGACCAAGACCCTGCTGGCGCGTATCGCCGAGCTGGACCCCAAGGTCAACAGCTTCATCAGCCTCACCGAAGAACTGGCCCTGAGCCAGGCCAAGGCCGCCGACACCCGTCGCGCCAGCGGTGAGACCGGCGTGCTGCTGGGCGCCCCGATCGCCCACAAAGACCTGTTCTGCACCCAGGGCATTCGCACCAGCTGCGGCTCGAAGATGCTCGACAACTTCAAGGCGCCTTATGACGCCACCGTGGTGTCCAAGCTGGCGACAGCCGGAGCCGTGACCCTGGGCAAGACCAACATGGACGAATTCGCCATGGGGTCGGCCAACGAGTCCAGTTACTTCGGCGCGGTAAAAAACCCGTGGAACCTGGAACATGTGCCGGGCGGCTCCTCCGGCGGTTCGGCAGCCGCCGTTGCCGCACGTTTCCTGCCGGCCGCCACCGCCACCGACACCGGTGGCTCGATTCGCCAGCCGGCGGCGTTCACCAACCTCACCGGTTTGAAGCCCACCTACGGTCGCGTTTCCCGCTGGGGCATGATCGCTTACGCCTCCAGCCTCGATCAGGGCGGCCCGCTGGCACGCACCGCCGAAGACTGTGCGCTGTTGCTGCAAGGCATGGCCGGCTTCGACCCGCAGGACTCCACCAGCATCAATGAACCGGTGCCGGACTACAGCGCCAGCCTCAACACTTCGATCAAGGGCCTGCGCATCGGCGTGCCGAAGGAATACTTCAGCGCCGGCCTCGACCCGCGCATCGCCGAGCTGGTAAACAACAGCATCAAGGAGCTGGAAAAACTCGGCGCCGTGATCAAGGAAATCAGCCTGCCGAACAACCAGCACGCGATTCCTGCCTATTATGTGATCGCGCCCGCGGAAGCCTCCTCCAACCTGTCGCGTTTCGACGGCGTGCGCTTCGGCTATCGCTGCGAGAACCCAAAGGATCTGACCGACCTGTACAAACGCTCCCGTGGCGAAGGCTTCGGTGCCGAAGTGCAGCGCCGCATCATGGTCGGCGCCTATGCCCTGTCGGCCGGCTACTACGACGCGTACTACCTCAAGGCGCAGAAAATCCGTCGTTTGATCAAGAACGACTTCATGGCCGCCTTCGAAGAAGTCGACGTGATCCTCGGCCCGACCACGCCGAACCCGGCCTGGAAGATCGGCGCCAAGACCGGCGACCCGATCGCCGAGTACCTGGAAGACCTCTACACCATCACCGCCAACCTCGCGGGCTTGCCAGGCTTGTCCATGCCGGCCGGTTTCGTCGACGGTCTGCCGGTAGGCGTGCAATTGCTCGCCCCGTATTTCCAGGAAGGCCGCCTGCTCAATGTGGCGCACCAGTACCAGTTACAGACTGACTGGCACACTCGCACCCCTACCGGCTTCTGAGGAGAACACTATGCAATGGGAAGTCGTGATCGGGCTGGAGATTCATACCCAGCTCGCCACCCAATCGAAGATTTTCTCCGGTAGCGCCACCACTTTCGGCGCCGAGCCCAACACCCAGGCCAGCCTGGTGGACCTGGGCATGCCCGGCGTGTTGCCGGTGCTGAACGAAGAAGCGGTGCGCATGGCGGTGATGTTCGGCCTGGCGATTGACGCCGAAATCGGCCAGCACAACGTATTTGCGCGCAAGAACTACTTCTACCCGGACCTGCCCAAGGGCTACCAGATCAGCCAGATGGAGTTGCCGATCGTCGGCAAGGGCCACCTGGATATCCCGCTGGAAGACGGCACCATCAAACGTGTCGGCGTGACCCGCGCGCACCTTGAGGAAGACGCCGGCAAAAGCCTGCACGAGGAATTCCCCGGCGCCACTGGTATCGACCTGAACCGCGCCGGTACGCCGCTGCTGGAAATCGTCTCCGAGCCGGACATGCGCAGCGCCAAGGAAGCCGTGGCCTACGTCAAGACCATCCACGCCCTGGTGCGCTACCTGGGCATCTGCGACGGCAACATGGCCGAAGGCTCGCTGCGTTGCGACTGCAACGTGTCGATTCGGCCAAAGGGCCAGGTCGAGTTCGGCACCCGCTGCGAGATCAAGAACGTCAACTCGTTCCGCTTCATCGAGAAAGCGATCAACAGCGAAGTGCGTCGTCAGATCGAACTGATCGAAGACGGCGGCAAGGTCATCCAGCAGACGCGTCTGTACGACCCGAACAAAGACGAAACCCGCGCCATGCGCAGCAAAGAGGAAGCCAACGACTACCGTTACTTCCCCGACCCGGACCTGTTGCCGGTGGTGCTGGAGGACTCGTTCCTCAATGACATCCGCGCCACCCTGCCGGAATTGCCGCAGCAAAAACGCGAGCGCTTCCAGGCGCAGTTCGGCCTGTCGGTCTATGACGCCAGCGTGCTGGCCTCCAGCCGCGAGCAAGCGAACTACTTCGAAAAAGTCGTGAGCATTGCCGGCGACGCCAAACTGGCGGCCAACTGGGTGATGGTCGAGCTGGGCAGCCTGCTGAACAAGCAGGGCCTGGAAATCGACGAAGCACCGGTCACCGCCGAGCAACTGGGCGGCATGCTGCTGCGCATCAAGGACAACACCATCTCCGGCAAAATCGCCAAGACCGTGTTCGAAGCCATGGCCAGCGGCGAAGGCAGTGCCGATGAGATCATCGAAAAGCGCGGCCTCAAGCAAGTCACCGACAGCGGCGCCATCTCGGCCGTTCTCGATGAAATGCTGGCGGCCAATGCCGAGCAGGTCGAGCAGTACCGTGCGGCGGACGAAGCCAAGCGCGGCAAGATGTTCGGCTTCTTTGTCGGCCAGGCCATGAAAGCCTCCAAGGGCAAGGCCAACCCGCAACAGGTAAACGAACTGCTCAAAAGCAAGCTCGAAGGCTGACAACGATGAATGGTCCGAGTGAGACTTCACGCTTAACTCGGACTCCCTGTGGGAGGGGGCTTGCCCCCGATAGCGGTGATTCAGTCAACCCAGTGGCGGCTGACACTCAGCTATCGGGGGGCAAGCCCCCTCCCACATTTGTAATGGGGTAACGTGGAAATGAAGCGTCTACTCGGCCTCCTGGCCCTGTTCTCTCTTTTAGGCGGTTGCGCCAGCGGCATCATCGACCCCAACGGCTACGACGAAACTGGCACCGCTTCCTATTACGGCGCCAGACACCACGGCAAGAAGACCGCCAGCGGTGAACCCTTCAACCAGAACGCCCTGACCGCCGCCCATCGGCAACTGCCTTTCGGCACCCAGGTCAAGGTGACCAACCTGAACAACGACCGCTCCGTGGTGGTGCGCATCAATGATCGCGGCCCGCATACCCGTGGGCGACTGATCGACCTCTCACGCAAGGCAGCCGAGCAACTGGGCATGCTGAGCAGCGGCACCGCACGGGTTCGCGTGCAGGCCCTGAGCAACTGAACCACAACGCAAAGGAGCCCTGGCCATTTTCGGATTAACCGCCCTCTCCCCCTGGAGCCTGCTGGAACTGATCAGCGGCCTGTTGCTGCTAATCATCGGCGCCGAAATTCTGGTACGCGCCGCGGTGCGCCTGGCCGCCAGCCTCAAGGTGCGGCCATTGATCATCGGCCTGACGATCGTCGCCTTCGGCAGCAGCGCACCGCAGATGACGGTCAGCCTGCAAGCCACCTTGGCCGGCAATACCGACATTGCCGTGGGCAGTGTGATCGGCAGCAGCATCTTCAACATCCTGGTGACCCTGGGCCTTTCTGCGCTGATCATCCCGCTGCGCGTTTCGCGACAACTGGTACGCCTGGATATTCCGGTGATGATCCTCGCCGGGCTGCTGGTATTTACCCTGGCCGCCAACGAGGAACTCACGCCGGTCGATGGCGCGCTGCTGCTGGTGGCGCTGATCGCCTACCTCGGTGTGCTGCACTACCAGACCCGCCACTCACGGCGGCCGCGCACCCTCGACACCGTGGCGCAGGCACCGTGGCTGAGCAGCGTGCTGCTGATGTTCGGCGGTTTGCTGGTGCTGGTGCTGGCCGGGCACGTGTTGCTCGGTGCGGCGGTGGATGTGGCGAGCGACCTGGGCCTGTCGGAACGCATCATCGGCCTGACGCTGATCGGCGTCGGCACTTCGCTGCCGTGCATGGCCACTTCCCTGATCGCCGCCCTGCGTGGGCAGCGGGAAATCGCCGTGGGCAACGTGATCGGCAGCAATCTGTTCAATCTGCTGGGTGTGCTGGGCCTGACAGCCGTGCTGGCGCCGTCGCCGCTGTCGGTCTCGCCCAACGCGTTGGTTTTCGATTTGCCGGTGATGCTCGGCGTAGTGGTGCTGTGCCTGCCGGTGTTCTATACCGGCTACCGCGTGACCCGTGCCGAAGGTTTGGTGCTGCTGGGCTTGTACCTGGCGTATGGGCTGCATGTGATGTCGTTCACCACCGGCATGCCCCTGGCCAACAAACTTGAACACTTGATGGTGTATTACATCCTGCCAGTGCTGGTGGCGTTTCTGTTGTTCAGCACGCTGCGAGCCTGGCGCCGCCAACACAAGAGGGAATCGTCATGACCGAGCAGAAAACACCTGGAGTTGAGATGCGTCGCCAGGTGATGGGCGACGCGTTTGTCGACCGCGCACTGGGCAACGCCACGGACTTCACCCAGCCGCTGCAAGACTTCGTTAACGAGCACGCCTGGGGCGCCGTGTGGAACCGCGACGGTTTGCCCCTCAAGACCCGCAGCCTAATCACCCTCGCCGCCCTGACCGCGCTCAAGTGCCCGCAAGAACTCAAAGGCCACGTCCGTGGTGCATTGAACAATGGCTGTAGCGTAGAAGAGATCCGCGAGGCGCTGCTGCACTGCGCGGTGTACGCCGGGGTGCCGGCCGCCATCGATGCGTTTCGAGCGGCGCAGGAAGTGATCGACAGCTACCAGAAAGACGCCTAGATCCAGCCCCCGGCCTGCAACACGAAAATACCGATATTCGTGGTCACCGCCGCCATTAGCGTGGTGATCACGATAATCGCCGCCGCCAGCTCATGATTGCCCTCGGCCGCCCGGGCCATCACAAAGCTGGCAGCTGCGGTCGGCGCACCGAAGTACAAGAACAGAATTCCCAGTTCCGCCCCACGAAAGCCCAGCAGCCAGGCGCCGAGCGTGGCGAGCAGCGGCAGCCAGATCATTTTCATCAGGCTCGCGCTCAACGCCATGCTGCCACTCTTGCGCAGCGCCGCCAGGGACAAGGTGCCGCCGATGCAGATCAAGGCCAGTGGCAAGGTGGTGTCCGCCAGGTACTGCGCGGACTTTTCCAGCCAACCCGGTAAACCGATCTGAAAGTAAGCGAACGGCGCAGCCGTGATCACGCTGATGATCAGCGGGTTGGCGACCACGCTTTTGAAGATGCTCCACGGGTCGGACTTGATCACTGGGCTGTACACCGCCAGCACGATGGTCGACAGCGTGTTGTAAAACAGGATCACCAACGCCGCGAGGATTGCGCCGAGGGAGATGCCGTAGTCGCCATACATGCTCGCCGCCAGTGCCAGGCCGATCACGCCGTTATTACCGCGAAACGCGCCTTGGGCGTAGATGCCGCGATCTTCCTTGGGGCAACGAAAGATCGCCCACCCCCAAGCCAGGGCAAAGCTCACCAGCGTGGCGACGCAAAAGTAGATCAGCAGGCCCGGCTTGAGCGCCGAGTGCAGGTCGGCATGCAGGATGCCAAGGAACAACAGCGCCGGCATGGTGACGTTGAACACCAGGGACGATGCAGTGTGGATAAAGTTGTCGTTGATCCAGTTGATGCGCTTGAGCAGCACTCCCAGAAACAGCATGGCAAACACCGGCGCGGTGATCGTGAGGGTGGTGAGGAAGATAGCCAGCATGCCGGGGAGAACCTTGGTGAGCGTCGTTAGGTGGCTAATGATAAGCCATACAGCTCAGGGGTGCCTGTTAGACCGCTATCGGGGGCAAGCCCCCTCCCACAGTTTGAATTGTGAATACCTTCAAATGTGGGAGGGGGCTTGCCCCCGATGCAGTCGCCTCGGTCTCAGGTAATCGGCGCCGGGTTAAACAACGTGATGTCGTTGTGCAGCTTATGATGCTCGGCCCACGTTTTCTTCTTGCCGCTGGCCACGTCCAGGTAAAAGTGAAACAACTCCCAGCCCAGCTCCTCGATGCTTGCGCGACCAGTGGCGATACGCCCGGCGTCGATGTCGATGAGGTCCGGCCAGCGTTGCGCCAGCTCCGTACGCGTCGAGACCTTAACCACCGGCGCCATCGCCAGCCCATAAGGCGTACCACGACCGGTGGTGAACACATGCAGGTTCATCCCCGCGGCCAGTTGCAACGTGCCGCACACGAAGTCGCTGGCTGGAGTGGCGCAGAAGATCAGGCCCTTGCCCTTGAAGCGCTCGCCAGGGCCGAGCACGCCGTTGATTGCGCTGCTGCCGGACTTGACGATGGAGCCCAACGACTTCTCGACAATGTTCGACAACCCGCCTTTCTTGTTGCCCGGCGTGGTGTTGGCACTGCGATCTGCCTCGCCTTTGGCCAGGTAACGGTCGTACCAGTCCATTTCTCTAACCAACTCTTCGGCCACTTCCTTCGTCTGTGCGCGAGAGGTCAACAGGTAGATGGCATCACGCACTTCGGTGACTTCGGAAAACATCACCGTCGCGCCGGCCCGCAGCAACAAGTCCGAGGCGTAGCCCAGGGCCGGGTTGGCGGTGATACCGGAAAACGCATCGCTGCCGCCGCACTGCATGCCCAGGATCAGCTCGGACGCCGGCACGGTTTCCCGGCGGCGCTGGTCGAGCTTCTTCAAGCGCACTTCGGCCAGTTCCATGATCTGCTCGATCATCTCGGTGAAACCGTGGCTGGAGTCCTGCAGCCGATACAGCCACGGCTCGCTCAAGTCGACGGAACTGTCGTTGTCGTGCATCACCTGGCCGGCCTGTAATTTCTCACAGCCCAGGCTGATCACCAGGGCTTCGCCCCCCAGGTTCGGGTTGCGCGCCAGGTTGCGCACGGTACGGATCGGGATGTAGGCATCCGTCGCGGTGATCGCCACCCCGCAGCCGTAGCTGTGAGTCAGCGCCACCACGTCATCGACATTGGGGTACTTTGGCAGCAACTCTTCCTTGATGCGCTTGACCGCGTGGTCCAGCACGCCGGTCACGCACTGCACCGTGGTGGTGATGCCCAGGATATTGCGCGTGCCGACGGTGCCGTCGGCATTGCGGTAGCCCTCGAACGTATAGCCCTCCAGCGGCGCCTGGCCCTCGGGCACTTCGGTAGACAGCGGCAGGCTATCCAGCGGTGGCGCGGTGGGCATGCGCAGTTGATCTTCCTGGACCCAACTGCCACGCGGAATCGGCGCCAAGGCATACCCGATGGTCTGGCCGTAACGAATAATCTGACCGCCCTCGGGAATATCTTCCAGGGTCACTTTGTGGCTCTGGGGGATGAAGTCTACGGTCACCAGGCCGTCCGGGAACTCGGTCCCGGCCGGTACGCCCTGGTCGTTGACCACGATCACTACGTTGTCGCGCTCGTGCAAACGAATCGAGCGCGGCGAGTCGGCATGTTCAATCAACTGCATTACACGAACCTCAGGAATGCGCTTGGGTAAGGTGGGTCACTTCAGGCCCCTGGGCGGGTGGCTCTTTGAGCACCACGCGCTTGATCGGACCGACGATCACCAGGTAGCTGAACACCGCCACCAGCGCGTTGGCGCCGACAAACACCAGAGCCCATTTGAAAGAACCGGTGGTGCTGATGATGTAGCCGATGACAATCGGTGTGGTGATCGACGCCAGGTTACCGAAGGTGTTGAACAAGCCACCACTGAGGCCGGCGATTTGTTTCGGCGAAGTGTCGGACACCACCGCCCAGCCCAGTGCTCCAACGCCCTTGCCGAAGAAGGCCAAGGCCATGAAGCCCACCACCATCCACTCCACATCCACGTAGTTGCACGCAATGATGCTGCTGGACACCAGCAGGCCGGCGATGATCGGCGCCTTGCGGGCGAAGGTCAGCGAGTGGCCTTTGCGCAGCAGGTAATCGGAAATCACCCCGCCGAGCACGCCGCCGATAAAGCCGCAGATCGCCGGCAACGAGGCGATGAAACCGGCCTTGAGGATGGTCATGCCACGGTCCTGCACCAGATACACCGGGAACCAGGTCAGGAAGAAGTAGGTGATGCCGTTGATGCAGTACTGGCCCAGGTACACCCCGAGCATCATGCGGTTGGTGAGCAACTGACGGATGTAATCCCACTTCGGCCCGTCGGTTTTCTTACCCTTGGCCTTGTCCTGATCCATATCGACCATCGCGCCATTGGCGGCGATGTGATTGAGCTCGGCCTCGTTGATCATTGGGTGCTGGCGGGGGCTGTGGATCACTTTCAGCCAGATCAGCGAGAACACGATGCCGATCACGCCCATCACGATAAACACGTGCTGCCAGCCGAAGCGGTAGACGATCCAACCCATCAGGGGCGCGAACAGCACCGTGGCGAAGTACTGCGCCGAGTTAAATATCGCCGAGGCGGTGCCCCGTTCAGCGGTCGGGAACCAGGCCGCGACGATGCGTGCGTTACCCGGGAAGGAAGGTGCCTCGGCCAGGCCCACCAGGAAGCGCAGCATAAACAGCGCGACCACGGCGGTGGAAACACCGAACTCACCCACATAGCCTTGCAGCACGGTGAACAGGGACCAGGTGAAGATGCTCAGGGCATAGACTTTTTTCGAGCCGAACCGGTCCAGCAGCCAGCCACCGGGAATTTGCCCGGCCACATAGGCCCAACCGAATGCGGAGAAGATGTAACCGAGAGTGACCGCGTCGATGCCGAGGTCTTTTTGCAGGCTGGAGCCCGCGATGGCGATGGTGGCCCGGTCGGCGTAGTTGATCGTGGTCACCACAAAGAGCATGAGCAGGATCAAATAGCGGACGTGGGTCGGCTTGGTCGCTTGCATGTAGAAGTACTCCCACTAATTATTTTTTTTGCGGGTAATGGTTTTCTGTTTTGATCGTGGGACCGGCAGGCGTCCGGCCCCACGGGGTATTGCGTCTTACGAACCGATGTAGCTGGTTTTCACCACGGTGTAGAACTCTTGCGCATAGCGACCCTGCTCACGCGAACCATAGGATGAGCCCTTACGCCCACCGAACGGAACGTGATAATCCACGCCGGCGGTCGGCAGGTTGACCATCACCATCCCGGCCTGGGAGTGGCGCTTGAAGTGATTGGCGTACTTCAGCGACGTGGTGGCGATACCGGCCGACAAGCCGAACTCGGTGTCGTTGGCCATGGCCAGGGCTGCCTCGTAGTCCGCCACGCGCACCACGTTGGCCACCGGCCCGAAGATTTCTTCACGGCTGATGCGCATGGCCGCTTCGCTGTCGGCGAACAAAGTCGGCGCGAGGAAGTAACCCTCGGTGTCGCACGTCACCAGGCTGCCACCGCTGACCAACCGCGCGCCTTCGCTTTGGCCGATATCGATGTATTTCATGTCCTGATCCAGTTGGGCCTGGGACACGACGGGGCCGATATCGGTGCCGCTCTTGAGGGCATGGCCGACCTTGATCGACTTCATGCGCTCGGCCATGGCCGCGACAAACTGGTCGTGGATGCCGGCGGTCACGATCAAACGGCTGGACGCCGTGCAACGTTGCCCAGTGGAGTAGAACGCGCTCTGTACCGCCAGCTCGACCGCCTGTTTGAGGTCGGCGTCGTCGAGAATGATCTGCGGGTTCTTGCCGCCCATTTCCAACTGCACTTTGGCCTGGCGCGACACACAGCTGACGGCGATCTGACGGCCGACGCCGACGGAACCGGTGAAGCTGATGCCATCGACTTTCGGACTGTTGACCAGCACATCACCGACCACACGGCCGCTGCCCATTACCAGGTTGAACACACCGTCCGGGAAACCGGCGCGGGAGATGATTTCCGCGAGGGCCCAGGCGCAACCCGGCACCAGCTCGGCGGGTTTGATTACCACGCAGTTGCCGTACGCCAGGGCCGGGGCGATTTTCCATGCGGGGATGGCAATCGGGAAGTTCCACGGAGTGATCAAGCCAACCACACCAAGGGCTTCGCGGGTAACTTCGACGTTGACGCCAGGACGCACCGACGGCACGTAGTCGCCGGACAAGCGCAGGCATTCGCCAGCAAAGAATTTGAAGATATTGCCGGCGCGGGTCACTTCACCGATGGCTTCGGGCAGGGTCTTGCCCTCTTCACGGGCCAGCAGGGTGCCGAGTTCTTCGCGGCGGGCGAGGATTTCGCTGCCGACTTTATCCAGCGCATCGTGACGGGCCTGAATGCCCGAGGTGGACCAGGCCGGGAACGCGGCGCGTGCGGCGTCGATGGCGGCGTTGACTTGAGCAACATCAGCCTTGGCGTATTCGCCGATGACATCGGACAACTCCGACGGGTTGATATTGGTGCAATAGTCCGCACCGGCCACCCACTGGCCATTGATGTAGTTTTCAAAACGTTTGGCTTGGGACACAAATCTTCTCCTGACGCAAAAGGCCGCTGATTGCTCAGCGGCCTTGTAAATGTCTTATTGCGGGCCTTGCTTATCGATCAGCGCGGCGAGGGCTTCGTACTCTTCCGGCAGCAGGTCGGTCAGCGGTGTGCGCACTGGGCCGGCGTCATAACCGGCGATTTTTGCGCCGGCCTTGACGATGCTCACGGCATAACCGGCCTTGCGATTACGGATGTCCAGGTAAGGCAGGAAGAAGTTGTCGATGATCTTGCTGACGGTGGCGTGATCATCCTTGGCAATCGCGTGGTAGAAGTCCATCGCGGTTTTCGGGATGAAGTTGAACACCGCCGAGGAGTACACCGGTACGCCCAAAGCCTTGTAAGCAGCGGCGTAGACTTCTGCGGTCGGCAGGCCGCCCAGGTAGCTGAAACGATCACCGAGGCGACGGCGGATCGACACCATCAGTTCGATGTCACCCAGGCCGTCCTTGTAGCCGATGAGGTTCGGGCAGCGCTCAGCCAGGCGCTCCAACAGCGGCGCAGTCAGACGGCAGACGTTGCGGTTGTAGACCACCACGCCAATCTTGACCGATTTGCACACGGCTTCAACGTGGGCGGCAACCCCATCCTGGCTGGCTTCGGTGAGGTAGTGCGGCAGCAACAACAGACCCTTGGCACCCAGACGCTCGGCTTCCTGAGCATATTCGATAGCCTGACGCGTCGAACCGCCGACACCGGCGAGGATCGGCACGCTGGTGGCGCAGGTATCAACAGCAGTCTTTACCACTTGAGAATATTCGCTGGCGGCCAGGGAGAAAAACTCACCGGTGCCGCCGGCGGCGAACAAGGCTGTGGCGCCGTACGGGGCCAGCCACTCCAGGCGCTTGATGTAACCCGCCTGGTGGAAATCACCCTGCGCGTTGAAATCGGTCACGGGGAAAGACAGCAGACCGTGGGAAAGGATGGACTTCAGTTCTTGTGGATTCATTATTCGAACACCCTGGGTAAAGACTTTCTGTCGAAAGGTTTGTTGTTGGTTTTGATAATGTCGTACGTCATCGTACAACTATAAAAGTATTCGTCAACTGCAATTCATCAACCTCCCAGCAAAGAGTGTTGAAACACGCATTCTTGACGTAAGAAATTTATGCTCTATGCTCGCCGTAGCTGTATATACATACAGCAATCAAGGAAGATTCCTACGACTTAGCAAGGAGCTAACATGTCAGGTCCTGAACTCGTATTACCCGAAAAAAACCCACCGACCCTACGCTTCGAAGGCGGCGAACATACGGCGATTGGCGACGATACGCTGCTGCGCTTCGCCAAAGACGCCGCGCCGATACCTGCGCGAGAAGTTGAGCTGCATCTGCCCAACGGGCTGGCACTGACTTACGGCCAAGTGATCGCCCTGGGCGGCGACTTCTATGGCATCCCCGGCCAACCGATCAGCGATGGCGCCTCCCCCGCCGAGCGTGTGCAACGCTTCACGGCCGCGTTCAATTCCCTGGCCGTGTTGCCGGCGTCACGGGAAGAAGCACGCAACATCCTTGCGGTGATGCAAAAGGAGATCAACGCGGTCAACCAGGCAATCAAGGAAGGCAAACAGCCTCATGAGGCGTACGACGCCTTGGGCGATAGCTTGTCCGAGGAGTGGAACCGCATCACCGGTGGCGGCAGCGCGGTGTCGGCGCTGATTCCGCTGGGACGTTACTTGAAACTGGCGGCGGACAACGCCGACCACTTCGGCGAGTGGGCGCTGTCGGCCTACCTCGCCGGGCATACCGCAGCCCTGCAACAGGCAGTGGTAGCTCATCAGACCGGCACCGACCCGGCGCTGGAACTGGCCTATGCCATGAACAGTTTTGCCGATCATTTTTTGACCGATCTGTTTTCCGCCGGCCACCTGCGCGTGCCACGCAAGCAACTGGCCGCCGTGGTTACCCCCGGAGAACTCGGCTCGCTGATCAGCCGTTTCATGCACGACGAAGACAGTAAATTCGGGCTCAAGGTGCGCAATGCCATGGGTGACGAATGGCATGCCTACGGGGATAAACGCTACTTCGACAGCACCGATGCGGCCAATCGGACCCAAGTCAAACGCGCGGTGCAAGCCTCGGCGGACGAAATCTTCGACACTTTCCTCAGCGGCACCGCGCCCTCCCCGGCCACCTTTAAGGCGCCGCTGTACGTGCCGGACCTGAATGCCGCTCAAAACCCGGCAAACAACTTTTCGCCGTTGTTCAAGAGGGAGGGCGACAAGGTGCTGCGGCGCAAGGACGTAAATGACTTGAACGACAAGCAGTGGACGAATGATTGGTGGGGATGGAGTACGTACTTGTTGCTCAAGGACTACAAACCCAATACACCGGTCTGATCACAACCGTTGCCCCGTCGATGATCAAACCCTGAGACTCACCCGCGCTGCGCCTGCGCCTCTTCATGGGCATGGCGCAGCCGCTCGCGACTGTTGGTCAGGTGCAAACGCATGGCCGCGCGCGCCGCGTCCGAATCCTGGCGGGCAATCGCTTCGTAGATTTCTTCGTGCTCGCGGCTCAGGCGGTCCATGTAATGCTGTTGGTCATCATGGGCCAAGCGTGCGGAGTTCAGGCGGGTTCGAGGAATGATGCTGGTACCCAGGTGGGTCATGATGTCAGTGAAGTAACGGTTGCCGGTGGACAATGCGATTTCCAGATGGAACGCGAAGTCTGAAGCAACCGCATCCCCCGCGTGCGCGGCGCTTTCGTTCAGCGCGTCGAGTGCCGCGCGCATGGCCGCCAATTGCTCATCGCTGCGACGCAACGCGGCGAGGCCGGCCGACTCCACTTCCAGGCTGATCCGCAGCTCCAGAATCGCCAACACATCGCGCAAGGTCACCACGGTGGCGGGGTCGATACGAAAGCCGCTGGGGCTTGGTGTATCCAGCACGAAAGTGCCGATGCCGTGCCGGGTCTCTACCTGGCCTGCGGCCTGCAAACGTGAGATGGCTTCACGCACCACCGTGCGACTGACCCCATGAGCTTCCATGATCGCCGACTCGGTGGGCAGCTTATCGCCACGTTTGAGCTGACCATCGCGGATTTGCTCGGATAACACCGTGACCAATTCCTGAGCAAGGCTGCGGCGCTTGCGGGGAAGACGAGGGGCGGTGTTGGCGTTTTCCATGTGGGGTCATCTTTGTCGGTGAACTGAAGGGGCATCATAGCCCATGACGGTTGTATGATCACCGCTCGCGCTGCACTTTCATCGGCTTTCGCACGCGTAGTACATATCGCCGCCGTACCTACCCGTGTTCGGATAGACCCACCGGTTACTTCAGCCGCGGCAATAAGTGCGAAACGTTCTCCTGCCCCTGTCAGATATGACAGCAGACAACCTCACCAGACCGTCGCAGAGTCAAGCCTGTTCCGACACCCAGGTGAGCGCCCATGAAACGCCTTAGTTTGTTATGCGCAGCCTTAAGCTGGCTGCTGACCAGCCTCGTTCTGGCTGCCCCGGGCGTACGCAACGGCGGGGGCGAGGACGTCATATTGCAGGGGCTCCACTGGAACTCCAGTCGCACGACCCCGCAAACGTGGTACGAAATACTGACACAAATGGCCCCCACCATCGGGCGCGATGGCTTCACCAAAATCTGGTTGCCTCCCGCCTGGGTCGATAAATCCAGCTGGGTCGACGCGAACTCAGGGACTTCCGGCGGCGGGGAGGGTTACTTCTGGCACGACTTTGACAAAAACAGCAATTACGGCAGCGAACCCCAGCTCAAACAAGCGGTTGACGCCTTATCGAGTGCTGGCGTGCAAGCGGTGTACGACGTAGTGCCTAACCATATGAACGACAACCTCCCCGGCACCCAGGTGCGCTTTCTTCGGCGCCTCAAGCTGTGGCGCACTGACTGCATCCCCCCCACCCCTGCGTCAAGCTGCGGCGAAGGCGACCCGTTTGATAGCGGCAAGGCCGACCTCAACACCAGCAGTCCGGAGGTTTCGTCACGCATGATGCAGGAGTTCAGGAACCTGCGGGATAACTACGGCGCCAAGGGCTTGCGCTTCGATTTTGTGCGCGGCTATACGCCGGAGCGGGTCAACCTGTGGATGAAAGATTTTGGCGACCAAGCGTTCTGCGTTGGCGAACTGTGGAAAAGCCCTGGCGAGTTTCCCGCCAGCGACTGGCGCAATAAAGCCAGTTGGCAGGACATTCTCAAGGACTGGTCGGACAGATCGCGTTGCGCAGTCTTCGATTTCGCGCTCAAGGAGCGCCTGCAAAATGGCAGCCTCGCCGAATGGCGGCACGGGCTCAATGGCAACCCGGACCCAGCCTGGCGGCAGATCGCGGTGACGTTCGTCGACAACCACGACACCGGCTATTCTCCGGGACAATACGGCGGGCAGCACCACTGGCCTGTGCCCGAAGACAAGCGCAAGATCGCCTACGCTTACATTCTGCTGAGCCCCGGCATACCCACGGTGTATTGGCCCGACATGTACGACTGGGGCCGTGGCGATCTGATTCGCACGCTGATCAAACTGCGCAAGGACGCTGGCATTCGAGCCGACTCGCCCATCCGCTTTCAGAGCCACTATTCAGGATTGGTGGCTACGATCAATGGCAGTCGCCAGCGCTTATTGATCGCCCTGGACGCGGACCTCAGCATGATCCCGGAGGGTTTTACCCAGGCACTGTTCGCGGACGCAGAGCGTATTCGAGCCTGGCAAACTCGCTCGGCACCGGAAGACACCACGACGACACTACACTGCGACAATGCAAACCCTGGCAATGGGCAGGCAGTGTACGCCGTGGGTTCGCCGGTTGAACTGGGCGCCTGGGATCCGGCCCACGCCATCGCACTGAAGCCCACGGCGCCGCAGCGGTGGAGCGGCGCCGTGGTATGGCCGACCCAGCAAGCCATCAAATGGAAATGTGTGATCCGCAGCCTCAGCAACGCCAACCAAGCCTATTGGCAAAAGGACCCCGACAACTCGTTGACCACCGGTGCCGGCACCGAGGCCGTAGGCAGTTTTTGACAAAAAAATGCCCCGGCAAGACCGAGGCATTTTTCAACCGACGTGCGAACGACGCCGTTTTGTCACTTCACCACTTTCAGACTAGGACGACCGCTGGGACGCGGAGGCTCAGTGTCCGGTGGCGGCATATCGTCGCCCTCTTCGCTGTCGATCGTTTCGTCATCCTCGAAGGGCGACTCCAGATCAAACACCATGCCTTGCCCATTCTCACGGGCATAGATCCCGAGAATGGCGCCAATCGGCACATACAGCGTATGGGGCACACCGCCAAAACGCCCTTCGAAGCTCACCGCTTCGTTGTCCATGTGCAGATGACGCACGGCACTGGGCGAGATGTTCAGCACGATCTGTCCATCACTGGCAAACCCCTGCGGTACCTGAACCGCAGGAAATTCGGAATTGACCAGCATGTGCGGGGTGCAATCGTTGTCCACAATCCACTCATAGAGCGCGCGGACCAGGTAGGGTCGACTGGAGTTCATCAACGGCTCCTTAAGCCTTAGCGCATATCGCGTTCGACACCAGACAGACTCGCCTGGAAAGCCTCACGCGCAAACTGGCGCTCCATGTAATCAAGCAACGGCTTGGCAGGCCGAGGCAGTTCAATGCCCAGAATCGGCAAGCGCCAGAGTATGGGTAATAGGCAGCAATCCACCAAGCTTTGTTCCTCGCTGAGGAAAAAAGGTTTATCGGCGAACAACGGCGAAACGCCGGTCAGGCTTTCGCGCAATTCCTTACGCGCC
Organism: Pseudomonas sp. MD330_10; assembly: GCF_042610415.1. Taxonomy (NCBI): domain Bacteria; kingdom Pseudomonadati; phylum Pseudomonadota; class Gammaproteobacteria; order Pseudomonadales; family Pseudomonadaceae; genus Pseudomonas; species Pseudomonas sp. MD330_10. The sequence goes on along the minus strand of NZ_JBHGZU010000004.1, from coordinate 47,463 downwards.
TGCACCCGAGCGGGCTCTTTTGTACGCGAATCCAGAATCACATCCACCAACCCGCACCAGTCACGCTGGATCCGATGGATCAGCAGCCGGCTGTTGGCACGCGCCACCGGGTACACCGGCAGCAGAGGCGGATGAGGATAACGCTCATCCAAGTATTCCATCACCACGGTCGACTCCCACAACGCCAGGTCACGATCGACCAGGGTGGGCAAGCTGCCGTAAGGGTTCACTTCGATCAGCTTCGGCGGCTGACGGCCCGCCTCCACACTGATGATCTCGGCGCTGACACCCTTCTCTGCGAGCACGATGCGTACTCGGTGGGAATAGTGGTCGGCGGGGTCGGAGTAACAGGCCAACCGATTGGTCACGCCCATGGCGGTCCTCCTCGCTTGTTGAAATTATCGAAAGCTCAAAAACGAGCGCGCCCAGAGAGCATCTCTGTAGTACCTGATGACCAGGTCGCTACGGTTCAGAGATGCCGCTGGGCGCGCAAGATTAACAGCAATTGCTTACGGTTGGATCAATGCACATCCTTCCAGTATTCGCGTTTGAGCAGATAGGCGAATACGAAGAAGAAGGCCAGGTACAGCAATACATAGGTACCGATACGCTGGTGTTGCAGTTTGACCGGGTTAGCCGAGTAGGCCAGGAAGGTCACCAGGTTCTTGACCTTCTCGTCGAACTGCTCTTCATTCAGTGCACCGGTCTTAGGCACGATGGTCAATTGATCGCAGGCCTCATGGGTCAGAGGCGTGCCGGTCAACGGATCATATTGCTTCTTACCGTTCTCAACGACCTGAACCTGCTTGCATCCTACCACTTGGCGCCCCTGCAGGCCGACCAGCACGTTAGGCATGCCGACGTTCGGGAACACTTTGTTGTTCACACCCCAGGGGCGTGTCGGATCTTCGTAGAACGACTTCAGATAGCTGTACAGCCAATCGGTGCCACGCACACGAGCGACCAGGGTCAGATCAGGCGGTGCAGCACCGAACCAGGCCTTGGCGTCCGCCGGCTGCATGCCGATGTTCATGTGGTCGCCGATCTTGGCGCCAGTGAAGACCAACTTTTCCAGCATCATTTCATGAGGGATGCCCAGGTCATCGGCAACGCGCTCATAGCGTTGGAATTTGGCGCTGTGGCAACCCATGCAGTAGTTGGCGAACGTACGCGCACCGTCCTGCATGGCGGCTTTGTCGGATACGTCAATATCGACTTTTTCCAGTTCCGGCCCGCCATGTTCGGCAGCGAAGGACAGCAGCGGCAGTGCCGCAAGCATCAATGCAACGAATAATTTTTTCATCAGCCAGTCACCCTTTCCGGAACCGGTTTGGTCTTCTCTAGCCGGGTATAGAACGGCATCAGAATGAAGTAGGCGAAGTACAGGAAGGTGCAGACCTGCGACAGCAACGTACGCTCTGGGGTTGGCGCCAGTACGCCCAATACGCCCAGGATCACGAAAGCAATGCAGAACACCCACAACCAGATCTTGCTCAACCAGCCCTTGTAACGCATGGACTTGACCGGGCTTCGGTCGAGCCAGGGCAGTACGAACAGCACCGCGATGGCCGCGCCCATGGCGATCACGCCCATAAGCTTGTCTGGGATGGCCCGCAAGATCGCGTAGAACGGCGTGAAGTACCAAACGGGAGCGATGTGTTCAGGTGTCTTGAAGGCGTTGGCCTGTTCGAAGTTAGGCTTCTCCAGGAAGTAGCCACCCATCTCCGGGAAAAAGAACACGATCGAGCAGAACACGAACAAGAACACCACTACGCCGACAATGTCTTTGACGGTGTAGTACGGATGGAAGGGAATGCCATCCAGCGGGATGCCGTTCTCGTCCTTGTGCTTTTTGATGTCCACGCCATCCGGGTTGTTCGAACCCACTTCGTGCAGAGCGAGGATATGCAGCACCACCAATCCCAGGATCACGATGGGCAACGCCACCACATGCAGGGCGAAGAAGCGGTTCAGAGTGATGCCGGAGATCAGGTAGTCACCCCGAATCCACTGGGTCAGGTCATTGCCGATCACGGGGATAGCGCCGAACAGCGAGATGATCACCTGGGCCCCCCAGTACGACATCTGGCCCCACGGCAGCAGGTAGCCCATAAAGGCTTCGGCCATCAGCGCCAGGTAGATCAGCATGCCGAAGACCCACACCAGTTCACGCGGCTTCTGATAGGACCCGTAGAGCAGACCACGGAACATATGCAGATAGACCACGATAAAGAACGCCGAAGCGCCGGTGGAGTGCAACAGTCGCAGGATCGAGCCGTACTCGACGTCGCGCATGATGTATTCGACGGAGGCGAATGCCTCTTCCGCCGAAGGGTTGTAGCTCATGGTCAGCCACACGCCGGTGACAATCTGGTTGACCAGCACCAGCAACGCCAAGGAGCCGAAGAAATAGAAGAAGTTGAAGTTTTTTGGAGCGTAGTACTTGCTGAGATGGTCTTCCCACATTTTAGTGGCGGGGAAACGCGCATCCACCCAATCCATGAACTTGCTCATCACGCGTTCTCCTTATCGAGGCCAATGACAATAAGGTCGTCAGTTTCGTAGGTATGCGGTGGCACGGGCAGGTTCAATGGAGCAGGCTGAGACTTGTAGACACGGCCAGCGAGGTCATAGTGAGAACCGTGGCACGGGCAGAAATAACCGCCGACCCAGTCCTTGCCCAGATCGACAGGGGCTACTTCCGGGCGGAAGGTAGGCGAGCAACCTAAGTGGGTACACAGCCCGACCAGCAGAAGAATCTCTGGTTTGATCGAACGTGCTTCGTTTTTGGCGTAGGCGGGTTGGTCGGATTTCTCGGATTTCGGGTCAGACAGCTGACCTTCGATCTTTTTCAGATTTCCCAGGATTTCCTCGGTACGACGAACAATGAATACCGGCTGACCGCGCCACTCAGCAATCATCTGCTGGCCTGGCTCGATCTTGCTGACATTCACTTTCACCGGTGCACCTGCGGCTTTCGCCTTGGCACTGGGAAACCATGACCCCACGAACGGGACCGCAGCCCCCACCGCTCCTGCAGCACCCACCACGGATGTGGCTGCTACCAAGAAGCGACGCCGGCCTGCATTCACGCCGTCATTGCTCATTCAGTCCTCTCCCATCAGCTTTTTGGCCTGTTAAATCAGGCGTCTACTAAGTATTAAATCTGAACTTATAAAAATTTTGCCGAATGGTAATGAAAAGCCCCACCTCTGACAAGGGAATTACCCGGAGCTCCGGCTCCAGGCCTTGTAGTATAGGGGGTCTACGGATGTGGCAAGTTGTCACGCCAATTTTTATGCATAAATCGCAGGCAATAAAAAACGCCCAGCTCCGCAAGGAGGCTGGGCGTTCTTCTGGAACGTAAAGCGAATTAACGCTTCGAGTACTGCGGACGCTTACGCGCTTTACGCAGACCGACTTTCTTACGTTCAACTTCACGAGCATCGCGAGTCACGAAGCCAGCTTTGCGCAGAGCGCTACGCAGGGTTTCGTCGTAGCTCATCAGAGCGCGAGTGATGCCGTGGCGGATTGCGCCAGCTTGACCACTTACACCGCCACCGATAACGGTGACGTAGATGTCGAACTTTTCAACGGTCTCGGTCAGTTCCAGCGGCTGACGAACTACCATGCGGGCAGTTTCGCGACCGAAGAAGTTGTCCAGGGAGCGGTTGTTGATCGAGATGTTACCAGTACCCGGACGCAGGAAAACGCGAGCGGTTGCGGTTTTGCGACGGCCAGTGCCGTAATTTTGAGTCGCCGACATAATGAACTATTCCGTTAAAACTTCAGTTCTTGGGGCTGCTGAGCAGCATGAGGGTGGACAGCGCCCGCATAGACTTTCAGCTTGCGAAACATATCGCGACCCAGTGGGCCCTTCGGCAGCATGCCTTTGACCGCGATTTCGATCGGGGCTTCAGGCTTCTTGGCAATCAGGCCTTCGAAGTTGGAAGACTTGATACCGCCTGGGAAACCGGAGTGACGGTAGTACATTTTGTCGCTTGCTTTGTTGCCGGTTACACGAACCTGCTCAGCGTTGATGATCACGATGTAGTCACCGGTATCGACGTGAGGGGTGTACTCAGGCTTGTGCTTGCCACGCAGACGGCTGGCGACTTCAGTGGCCAGACGACCCAGGGTCTGACCAGCGGCGTCGACGACAAACCAGTCGCGCTGAACTGTTTCCGGTTTTGCAGTAAAAGTTGTCATTCTTTAATAGCCTCAGGGGCCGCCCTGTAAATTAGACGGCGGATCTTACTGAATAGTGCGTACTTTGACAAGTCAAAGGCAGCCGGATACAGACGCTATCGGGGGCTCGGGTCGGCGCGTCCGTTCAACGGCAAGATTCTTCGGCAGGCGGCGCATCACTTCCACTGCAGAAAGAGGTGGGCAATTATGCAGATTGCGAAAAAAAATTCAACCTGCTTTTATGATTGTTTTCCCGAAGGAGCACCCGATGGATTATCGACAGCTGGGCCGTACGGATCTGAACGTGAGCGCGATAGCCTTGGGCACCATGACCTGGGGCGAGCAGAACAGCGAGGCAGAGGCCTTCGCACAGATCGAGCGAGCCAAGGCCGCGGGGATCAACTTTCTCGACACCGCTGAAATGTACCCCGTGCCGCCCAAAGCCAATACCTACGCCACCACCGAACGCTACATCGGCAATTACTTCAAAAGCCGCGGCGACCGTGCCGATTGGATTCTGGCAAGCAAGATCGCCGGCCCCGGCAACACCATCGACTACATTCGCGACGGCCATCTGCGCCACAACCGCAAGCACATCGTCCAAGCGCTGGATGCCAGCCTCAAGCGCCTGCAAACCGATTGGATCGACCTGTATCAATTGCACTGGCCGGAGCGCAGTACCAACTTCTTCGGCCAACTGAGCTACAAGCACAAGGACGAAGACGACCTCACGCCGCTGGAGGAAACCCTCGAAGCGCTGGACGAACAGGTCAAGGCCGGCAAGATCCGCCACATCGGTCTGTCCAACGAAACCCCGTGGGGCACCATGAAATTCCTGGCCCTGGCCGAAGCCCGCGGCTGGAGGCGCGCGGTATCGATCCAGAACCCGTACAACCTGCTCAACCGCAGCTTTGAAGTGGGCCTGGCGGAAGTCGCGATTCGCGAACAGTGCGGGCTACTGGCCTACTCGCCCCTGGCATTCGGCATGCTCAGCGGCAAATACGAAAACGGTGCTCGCCCAGCCAAGGCGCGCCTGACCGAATACAGCCGCTTCAGCCGCTACTTCAACCCGCAGTCGGAGGCGGCGTGCAGCCGCTATGTGGCACTGGCGCGCGAGCACGGCCTGGACCCGGCGCAGATGGCCTTGGCCTTCGTGACGCAACAGCCATTCGTGACCAGCAATATCATCGGTGCCACCAGCCTGAAGCAACTGGACAGCAACATTGCCAGTGCTGATCTGAAGCTATCGAAGGAAGTACTGGAAGGGATTGAGGCGATTCAGAAGGATCATCCGAACCCGGCGCCTTAATTGGCATGTAGACCGCTATCGGGGGCAAGTCCAATCGTCGCACCACCCCTCCCACATTGAAATGCATTCCAATGTGGGAGGGGGCTTGCCCCCGATGACGCATTCAAAATCAGCAAAAATCAAAGCGACCGCGCAATGATTTCCTTCATGATCTCATTGGTCCCCGCATAGATCCGCTGCACCCGAGCATCCGCCCAGGCGCGGGCAATCGGGTATTCCCACATAAAGCCGTAGCCACCGTGCAGTTGCACGCACTCGTCGAGCACTTTGCATTGCAGGTCGGTGGCCCAGTACTTGGCCATTGCGGCGGTGGGCACGTCAAGTTTCCCTTCAAGGTGCAGCGCCATGCACTGATCGACAAACACCCGACCGACCTGAATTTCAGTGGCCATCTCCGCCAGCTTGAAACGGGTGTTCTGGAAATCGGCAATCGCCTTGCCGAACGCCTTGCGCTCGCGGGTGTATTCCAGGGTCCACGCCAACGCCGCCTCGGCGGACGACAGCGCGCCGATCGCCACCGTCAAACGCTCCTGCGGTAACTCCTGCATCAGATAGGCAAAGCCCATCCCCGCCTGGCCCAAGATGTTCTCCTTGGGCACTCGCACATCCTGGAAGAACAGTTCCGAGGTGTCCTGCGCCTTCATGCCAACCTTCTCCAGACGCTTGCCCTTGGCAAAGCCCGGCGTATCGGCCTCCACCAGAAACAGGCTGGTGCCCTTGGCGCCGGCCTTGGGATCGGTCTTGGCCACCACGATCACCAGATCGGCGAGATAGCCGTTAGTGATAAAGGTCTTGGAGCCGTTGATCACATACTCATCGCCATCCAGCACGGCGGTAGTCTTGACCCCTTGCAGGTCGGAGCCTGCGCCGGGCTCGGTCATCGCGATGGCGGTGACCATCTCCCCAGAGATCAATTTCGGCAGGTATTTATGCTTCAGCGCCTCACTGCCGTAGTGCAGGATGTAAGGCGCAACAATGTCCGAATGCAGGGAGAAACCAATGCCGGTCAGCCCCAGCCGGCCGATCTCCTCGATCACCACGGCGCTGTAGAGAAAGTCAGCGTCCAAGCCGCCATAAGCGTCCGGCAAGTGGGAGCACAACATGCCGGCCTCTCCCGCCTTGCGCCACAGGTCGCGATCGATATAGCCCTGCTTTTCCCACTGCCCATGGAACGGCACGGCTTCTTTTTCCAGAAAAGTGCGCACGCTCTCACGAAAGAGTTCGTGGTCGGGGCTGAACAAGGTTCTCGGGATCATGGCGCACCTGTTTGGATTGTCGGACAAGGACGAGCCCACAGAGCCTATGCCGCCAAAGCATCACGGGACACTGGACACATGCGACAAAAAATAAGACGATCCAGCCGTCTGGTGACCACTTTCCCCTATAAGAATAATTGAAATTATGTCTAACCAAATCTCCACGCCATTGCGGCGCGTCAGCATTTTGGCCATTGATCGGGTATTCGCTTCAACCCTCATGCAAGCCAAGGATTTCTTCCACCTCGCCAGCCTGCGCTATGGCAAGCAACAAGGCCTGGGCCTGACACCCGCGTTCGAAACGCGCCTGGTCAGCCCCGACGGGCAATCGGTGCGCAGCTTCAGCGATGTGATCATGCCGGTGGACGGCGGGCTGGAAGACGCCGATATCATCGTGTTGCCGGCCTTCTGGGATGATTTCGACGCCCTGTGCGGCCGCTACCCCCAAGTGCTGCCTTGGCTGCGCGCGCAACACGCACGCGGCGCCGTGCTGTGCGGCGAAGCCACCGGGGTGTTCTGGCTGGCTGAAGCCGGCCTGCTCGATGGCAAGGAAGCCACTACGTACTGGCGTTTCTTCAACGCCTTCAGCGAACGCTTCCCCAAGGTGCAACTCAATCAGGACAAGCACCTCACCGACGCCGACAACCTCTACTGCGCCGGCGGCACCACCTCGGCGTGCGACCTCTATATCTATCTGATCGAACGCTTCTGCGGCGCCAACATTGCCCAGGCCGTGGCCCGGGACATTCTCTATGAAGTGCAGCGCAGCTATTCGCCTGGACGTATTGGCTTTGGCGGGCAGAAGTTACACCAGGACGTGATCATCCTGCAGATCCAGCACTGGCTCGAAGAACACTTCGCCGACAAATTCCGCTTCGAAGACGTGGCCCGGGAACACGGCATGAGCATCCGCAACTTCATGCGGCGATTCCAGACCGCCACCGGTGACAAGCCGCTGCATTACCTGCAACGGTTGCGCATCGAGACGGCAAAGGGCCTGCTCTCAGGCAGCCGCAAGAGCATCAAGACCATCAGTTATGAGGTGGGTTACGACGATGCGAGTTTCTTTGCGCGGCTGTTCAGGCAGCACACTGAGTTGTCGCCCAACCAATACCGCCAGCAGTTCCAGCAGGCTGCTTAAACCAATGTGAGAGGGGGCAAGCCCCCTCTCACACTTAGGGTTTGTGGCCGCGCGAGAGGAACTCGTGTGACTGCATTTCCAGCAAGCGGCTCAAGGTTCGCTGGAATTCGAAGTTCAAACGACCGCCGGTGTAGAGGTCTTTGAGTTCGACTTCCGCCGAGATGATCAGCTTGACGTTGCGGTCATAGAACTCGTCAACCATGTTGATAAAGCGCCGCGCGATATCGTCGGTGGTGACGCTCATCTGTTCCACGCCGCTGAGGATCACCGCATGGAAGATCTTGCCCAATTCGATGTAGTCGTTCTGGCTGCGTGGGCCGTCGCACAGCTGGCGGAACTCGAACCAGGCCACGTCGTCGCAGGTGCGTAGGGCGATGATTTCGCGGTTCTCGATCACCAGCTTGTCGTTTTCCACCGCCTGGGTGCATTCCGGCGTGAGCGCACGGAAGCTCTTACGCAAGCTTTCGTGGGCGGCTTCGTTCAACGGGAAGTGGTACAGCTCCGCTTGTTCGAGATGACGCAGGCGGTAGTCGACGCCGCTGTCGACGTTGACGATTTCAGTGTGTTGCTTGATCAGCGCAATCGCCGGCAGGAAGCGCGCACGTTGCAGGCCGTCTTTGTACAGGCCGTCGGGCACGATGTTCGAGGTGGCGACCAGGGTCACGCCGTTCTTGAACAGTTCTTCCATCAACGTGCCGAGGATCATGGCGTCGGTGATGTCGGAAACGAAGAATTCATCGAAGCAGATCACCCGGGCTTCCTGGGCAAAACGTTTGGCGATGATGGTCAGCGGGTTTTTCTCGCCCGGCAGGGTCTTCATCTCTTCGTGCACACGCTTCATGAAGCGGTGGAAGTGGGTGCGGACTTTTTCCTTGAACGGCAGCGCTTCAAAGAAGGTGTCGACCAGGTAAGTCTTGCCACGGCCCACGCCGCCCCAGAAGTACAGGCCTTTGACCGGCGTGTGGTCTTTCTTGCCAAACAGCTTGCTGAGCATCCCCGGCTTGCTTTGCGAGGCCGCGAGCAGGTCGTCGTACAGGCGCTGCAAATGACGCACCGCCGTTTCCTGGGCCGCATCATGGAAGAATTCAGGGCGTTTCAGATCAGCTTGATATCGTTCTAGGGGCGTCATAATTTCGTTAGCAAGGCAACAAAAACGGGCCGTCACTGTAACGACGGCCCTGGATAATGGCAATCAACCCTTGGTCGGGTTAATCCTCGAGGGGGGTCAATGCGATGCGCAGGGCTTCGACGGCCGCGTCAAGCGACGCAGGGTCGGCAAACTCAGCGCTGTCGGCCACCGCGGCGCCGTCCAGCCATACGCTGAAACGCAGACCTTCGGTGCGTACGTCCAACGCTTGACCGCTTTGCAGTTGTTTAGTCACCGCGCCCGCCGCCTTGCCATCGGCAAAGTTGCGTGACAGCAGCAATTGCTCGCCATCGGCGGCCAGCAGGCGGAAACGGAAACTGCCGTCGTCTTCACGAAAGCTGACGAAGCGCGCCGTCTTGGCGGCTTTCTTCTTGGCACTGACCGGCGCGGCCGCCTGATTGACGAACGAACGCAAGCCTACCGCTTCACGCAACTCGGCGAGGAACGGTGCGGCCACGGCGCGAGCCTTTTTGGCGCCGACCAGCAGCAGGTCTTCCATGTCCGAAGGGCGTGACATCAATTGGTGATAACGCTCGCGGGCCTCACCCAACTGGCCGTCGAGCAGTTGGAACAGACGATTCTTCGCCTCGCCCCAGCCCAGGCCTTGCAGCAGCTCGCCACGGAACTCTTCTTCTTGCGCTTTAGTCGCAAACGCCTGGTACAGCGTGAACAGGTGCGAGTTGTCCGGGTCCTTGGCTTCGCCCGGCGCACGCGAGTCGGTCACGATGCGCGAGATCGCGTCTTTCATGTCCTTGGCGCTGGTGAACAACGGAATAGTGTTGTCGTAGCTCTTGGACATCTTGCGGCCGTCCAGGCCCGGCAAGGTGGCGACGCTTTCTTCGATCAACGCCTCGGGCATGGTGAAGAATTCTTTACCGTTGCCGAACAGGTGGTTGAAACGCTGGCCGATGTCGCGGGCCATTTCCACGTGTTGGATCTGGTCGCGGCCCACCGGCACCTTGTGCGCGTTGAACATCAGAATGTCCGCCGCCATCAGCACCGGGTAGCTATACAGCCCCATGCTGATGCCCGCATCCGGGTCTTCGCCGGCTTCCACGTTCTTATCCACCGACGCTTTGTAAGCGTGAGCGCGGTTGAGCAGGCCCTTGGCGGCGACGCAGGTCAGCAGCCAGGTCAGCTCGGGAATTTCCGGGATGTCGGACTGGCGATAGAACGTCACCCGGTTCACATCCAGGCCACCGGCCAGCCAGGTCGCGGCGATTTCCATGCGCGAGCGCTGGATGCGCTGCGGGTCATCGCATTTGATCAGGGCGTGGTAGTCGGCCAGAAAGTAGAAGGAATCGGCATTGGCATCCTGGCTGGCGAGGATGGCCGGGCGAATCGCACCGGCGTAGTTGCCCAAGTGCGGCGTGCCGGTGGTGGTGATGCCGGTGAGGATACGGGTACGAGTCGTCATGGGTAATCGCTTATCAGACTGCTATCAATTCGAGAGACGCGGCAGCACCAGATCCTTGAGGTCGGTGAGCTTGCCGTGAAAAAAGTGCCCGCATTCTGCCACTTTCAGCAGCTCATGGGGACGTTTCAACGCGGCGGACCAGTCGTAAACCAACTGCGGGTCGACTACTTCGTCGGTTTCCGGCTGGATCAGGGTCAACGGGCAATTCTGGGGCAGCACATCGTTATCGCTCAGACGCATCACGGCAGCGGCGACCATGAACAGGTGCGCAAGTTTTTCGCCTTTGGCCTCCAGGCGCCCGCCGAGGCTCGCCGCCACATAGCCACCAAAGGAAAACCCGAGCAAGGTGATCGGCAGGTCCGGGTGTTTTTCCCGCAGCCAGGTGACGGCCGCTTCGGCGTCGTCCACTTCGCCAGTACTCATGTCGTGAGTGCCGGCACTGGCGCCGACGCCACGGTAATTGAAACGCAGCGTGATCAAACCGGCATCGCGGGCGGTGCGTTGCAGGGTCGACACGACTTTATTGAGCATGGTCCCGCCCTGCACCGGGTTAGGGTGGCAGATCAGCGCCAGGCCACGTGCTTCGGGCTGATCCAGGTACAAGGCTTCCAACTGGCCTACCGGGCCATCGATCAAAACGGGGGTTTCACGCATGAGCAAGGAATGAACTCCGTGACCTCTCAATGGGTCGACTCGTCTAGCTAAAAATCTGTGCATGACATCATTGCGAGCTTAATCGCGGTATACAGCGCAGGTCCGAGCCGTTAACGTAAAGCAAAGCCGTTTATAGAGGAAGGACTCGTGGAACACTCGCTCTTAGTTTGGTTGTTGCCGACTCTTGCCCTGGTTGCCGGTGTCGCCATTGGATTCCTGGTTGCTCGCCTGCTGCCGAATGCCGCGCCTAACCGCACGCAGCGTCAGCTCGATGACATCCAGGAACGTTTTGACAGTTATCAGAACGAGGTTGTTACCCACTTCAATAGCACTGCGACCCTGGTCAAGAAGCTCACTCAGAGCTACCAGGAAGTACAGGATCATCTCGCCGATGGCGCTAACCGCCTGGCCCTCGACGATATTACCCGCCAGCGCCTGCTGGCCGCGCTGCACTCCGATGCACCGCAAACACCACGGGAACGCCTGACCCCGCCCCGGGAAAATCAGGAACCGCCACGGGACTACGCGCCAAAAACGGCGGATGCCCCCGGCATGCTGGATGAGCATTACGGCTTGAAGAAGTAAATCTTTTCAAGCCGCAAAAAAGCCCGGTTGATCGATGATCAACCGGGCTTTTTGTTGGGCCTCGTTTTTCGGAATAGTGGGCTTCAGGCCACGGGTTGTTCTTGAAGCCAACCGCCTTCGATCCGCACATGCCGGCCATGGAAGCGCTTGAGGCTGCTGCGATGGCCGACGCTGACGATGCTCAACCCCGGCAGTTCATCGATCAATGCTTGATACAGCGTGGCCTCATCCTCTTCGTCCATCGCCGATGTGGCTTCGTCCATGTACAGCCATTGCGGTGCATACAGCAACGCGCGGGCGAAGGCCACGCGCTGCTGCTCGCCCGGTGAAAGCATGCGCTGCCAGTGGTTGGGCTCATCCAGACGGTCCACCAGATGCGGCAAACGGCAGGTTTGCAAGACCTGTGCATAACGTTGCGCCGAATAGACGCCGTCGTCCTGTGGGTAACTCAACGCAGCCTTCAACGTGCCGATTGGCAGGTAGGGCTTTTGCGGCAGGAACAAGTAACGCTTGGCCGGCAGGCGAATGCTGCCGTGGCCGGCCGGCCACAAATGCCCCATCGCGCGCAGCAAGGTACTTTTACCGCTGCCGGAGCGGCCGCTGAGCATCACACGCTGGCCCGGTTCAACCACCATGTTCGCATCGGTCAGCAGATGGCGGCCGTCCGCCAGGTTCATGCCCAACCCTTGCACCACAAGGCGCTCCCCCTCCGCGCTGACGTCAATGGCTGCCGGGCGCTGCTCGTTTTCACTCATGGCCTGCTGGAAGCTCAACAGACGATCGCTGGTGGCGCGCCAGCTGGCCAGCTCGGTGTACGCGCTGATAAACCAGCTGAAGTTATCCTGCACGTTGCCGAACGCCGAATTGATTTGCATCAGCTCGCCTAGCTCGATCTTGCCGGTGAAGTAACGCGGCGCGGCGACGATGAAGGGAAAGATGATTGCGATCTGGCTGTAGCCGGCGGTGAAAAACGTCAAGCGCTTGGACACCTTCATAATGTCCCAGAAGTTATGCCAAACCTTGCTGAAGCGTTCGCTCAAACGCTGATTCTCGTTCGGTTCGCCGTTGTACAGGGCAATGCTCTCGGCATTCTCGCGCACACGCACCATGGAAAAACGCAGGTCCGCCTCGAAGCGCTGTTGCTGATTGCTCAAGCCGATCAAGCGTCGTCCGATCAGGTGGGTGAGCCAACTGCCGACGGCGGCATACAACAATGCACACCAGAACATATAACCAGGGATGGTGACGCCGAACACATCGATACTGCCCGAAACACCCCACAGGATGATCGAGAATGACACCAGGCTCACGACATTACGCAACAGCCCGAGCCCCAGGCTCAAGGTGCCGGTGGTGAAACTGTTGAGGTCTTCGGAAATCCGCTGGTCCGGGTTATCGGTGTAACCGCCCTGCTCCAGTTGGTAGTAGTTTTTGTGGGCAAGCCAGCGCGCAAAGTGCTTTTCGGTGAGCCAGGCGCGCCAGCGGATGGTCAGCATCTGGGTCAGGTACAAGCGATACACCGCGCCCAGGATCGCCACGGCGGCAATCGCACCGAAATAACCGATCAATTGCCAAAAGGCGGCCGTGTCCTTCTTTTCGAGGGCGTTGTAGAAGTCCTTGTACCAATGGTTGATCCACACCGAGATCGCTACGCTGAACAGCGAAAGGCCGATCACCGCCACCAACAACAACCAGGCCTTGCCCTTCTCTTCACTGCGCCAATAGGGCGTGATCATTGCCCAGGTTCGGCGAAAGAATTGCCCACGGACCGCGTCATTGACCGCGGAGTACTCAGCGTTCTGATTCATCGTTCAGGCTCGGTAGGAAAAACATCACAGGCGTTTGAGCCGATCATAGGCGATCGGTTCAGGACGTCCTACAAGCTGAAGCGATTCGTTCAGTCGGGGTTCAGCGCCGTACCGGACGCTTCTGCAGCTTGCGCTGCAACGTCCGGCGATGCATGCCAAGAGCACGGGCGGTGGCGGAGATATTGCCTTCGTGCTCGGTGAGTACGCGCTGGATATGCTCCCACTGCAAGCGGTCCACCGACATCGGGTTTTCCGGCACCAGGGTGTCGAGGTCGGCATGTTCGGACAGTAACGCGGCGAGCACGTCGTCGGCGTCCGCCGGCTTGCACAGGTAATTGCAGGCACCGCGCTTGATAGCCTCGACCGCCGTGGCGATGCTGGAGTAACCGGTGAGAATGACCACGCGCATTTCCGGGTCCAATTCCAGCAATTTGGGCAGCAGCACCAGGCCGGAGTCGCCGTCCATTTTCAGGTCGAGCGCGGCGTAGTCCGGCAGGTCGGCCTGGGCGATGGTCAGGCCCTCTTCGGCGGAACCGGCGGTGCTTACGCGAAAACCGCGACGGCTCATGGCGCGCGCCATCACGCGGGTAAATGTGGCGTCGTCATCTACCAGCAGCAGGTGCGGCAGTTCTTCGCCTTCGACTTGGATCTCATCACTCATCGATATCTCCTCGTGCGACACGGGGCAGGCGCAGCTCGGTGAGCGTGCCGCCGTCCTCATGACTATAGAGCTTCACTGAGCCGCCGGCGCGGGTCACGCTGGCCTTGCTCAAAAACAGACCGAGGCCGAAGCCCTTGCCCTTGGTGGTAAAAAACGGTTTGCCGATCTGCTCGGCAATGGCCAACGGCACGCCCGCGCCGTGGTCGCGAATGCTGATGGTGAGGTTTTCCGTGTCCCAGTCCAACTGCACTTCGAGGCCTTCGGGGCAGGCATCAGCGGCATTGTTCAACAGGTTGAGCAGCGCCTGGGTCAAGTCCGGCGGCGGCGCCATGCGCGGCACCGGGCCCTGGCCCAGTAGATGGAATCGGTAACTGGCCTCGGGGCGCATCAGGTGCCAGCGGTTCAGGGCTTCGTCGAGCCACTGGGTCACGTCCTGCATCTCCACCGCCAGGCGGCGGTTGGCTTCGGCGGCGCGTACCAGTTGCTGCAAGGTTTGCTTGCACTGCTTGACCTGTTCGCGCAGCACGCCGAGATCCTCTTGCAGCGCCGGGTCGTGATGGTCCTGGGTCATCTCGTTGAGCAGCACGCTCATGGTCGCCAGCGGCGTACCTAATTCGTGAGCCGCGCCGGCCGCTTGAGTGGCCACGGCCAGCAATTGCTGGTCGCGCAAGCCTTCTTCACGGCGAATGGCGCGCAGTTCTTCCTGCCGGCGCAGTTCTTCGGCCATGCGCGCGGCAAAGAAAGTGATCACGGCGGCCGACAGGGCAAAGCTCAGCCACATCCCGTAAATCTGCAGGTTTTCCCGAGCGATAGGGAACGTCTGCAACGGATAGAACTGAGCCAGCAACAGGGTATAGAGGGTCAGCGCGATCCCGGACAGCACCACCGAGTAGCGCCACGGCAAGGTCACGGCGGCGATGGTCAGAGGCACCAGGTAATACGAAACGAAGGGGTTGGTGGAACCGCCGGAGAAGTAAAGCAACACACTGTGGATAAACAGGTCGCAAGCCAGTTGCAGGGCGTACTCCAGCTCGGTCACCGGCCAGGTGGTGCGCAGCCGGATGGCGGTAAACACACAGAGCACGGTGGAAAAACCCAACGTCACGCCCAGTTGCAGCCACGGCAGCGGCAGCAGATCGAACCAATAGGCAAGCCCGACCGAGCCGGCCTGAGCGGCCAGTACCAGGATGCGGATGAACGTCAGGCGCCAGAGGTTCTGGCGAGTGGCGGAAGTCAGTTTTACGGCGGCGAGCATGAGCTCTCCCGATGAGTGCTGCAGGCAGATCGGCAGGAGTATAAACGAAGCAGACCGGCTGGCACGGCGTGTGTGGCTCTTTGACGCAGGCACACTGAATGACCGTTCGTCGCCCACACGACAACCTGTAGGGAATGTGTAAACCCGAAGAACCCGACATCAACGTCTACAGTCATATCCACAGGATCAACCCAAGGAGCTTTTATGTCTCGTTTCATTCGCAGCGCCGCCGTTCTAACCCTTAGCGCCAGCACCCTGGCCAGCCTTTCGGCGATGGCGGCCGATGAACTGCACTACAACCAGATCTCCCTGCGCGCGGAGGCCAGCCAGGAAGTAGCCCGCGACAAGATGATCGTGACCCTTTACACCGAAGCTCAAAACGCCGACCCCGCCAAACTCGCAGCCGACATCACCACTACCTTGAACACAGCGTTGGGCCAAGCCCGCGAAGTCAAGGCCGTCACTCTGCGTCAAGGCAGTCGTAACAGCTACCCGATCTACGACGACAAGAACCAGAAAATCACCGGCTGGCGCGAGCGCGCCGAGCTGCGCCTGGAAAGTGCGGATTTCCCGGCGCTGTCCAAACTGACGGGCGAGTTGCTGAACACCCTGAAAATGGACAGCATGAACTTCGCCATCGCCGACGCCACCCGCAAGGCCAGCGAAGACGCTCTGCTCAAGGACGCGGTCGTGGCGTTCAAAGCGCGCGCGCAACTGGTCACCGATGCGCTAGGTGGCAAGGGCTACAAAATCGTCAACCTGAACTTCAACACCAATGGTTATCCACAACCCTACGAACGAGGCGGGATGATGATGAAAGCCGCGGCGATGGATTCGGCTCCGACGCCGCAAGTCGAGGCCGGTACCAGCCAGGTCAACATGAGCGCAGATGGAGTGATCGAAGTCTTGCAGTAACTGTTGCAATCCACAAAAACGGCCCAGCCTGATAGCTGGGCCGTTTTTTTGGCCTGCCGTTTTATCCATGGCATATCGTTCAGCGAACACGCCAGACAAACCCTCCGTCAATAAACTCAGCGTTATTAAACAAGCTGATGAGCAGCGCAGCTCACACCCAGAACCCAGTAGGCCTTTACTTATATTGTCAGGCTAACATCACTGCCCATCCATAAAAGTTGAACCACTCCTCTACGCGCCGCCACATAGTTAAGCGAGGCTGAATCCAACTCAGCGGCCAGTTGATCGACCACCCTCAAAGGAGTTTTTCATGCCACTCGCTATTCCAGCACAGAGCACCTGAAGCACAAACGCAAAACACTTCAGTGAAGAAATTAAATCCAAGGACAGGGTCACCAAGCACCATCAGGAGAGCGGTGCAACGTCTATGTCTGACAGACAGGCATAGAGGCAACTTTATTCGAGCGCTCATAGGGATGATGGGATTGCGAAAGTGAATCCAATGAAGACGACAGAACATGTGATCTGACCCAGCCTCAAGATACTCGCAGTTGATAAAGCAGCCGGCACACCGATGCCATCACGCCCCCACGAATAAAGTGAGCCTTTAATGAACATACAGTCAGTTGTGAGTCCACCGACCGTACACAGGCCTCATGCCCCTGCAATCAGCCCCCCGTCCTCTCAACGCACGACCAGCGAGCAAGACAAAAGCCGCTCATCGCAAGCGCCAGGTCCAGCCACGGCCAGTCATCCTGAAACAACCGTGCAAGAAAACGTGATTTATGGCTTCAGTGCTGTCTCTGCGCCTTCGGCTGGCTACACCCTGAAAGAGCGCGAGCAGCGCATCAAAGACTATTCCGTTCGCGTTCAGATGCTGCTTGGAAATATACCCAGTATTCGCCCAGGTGAAAGCAGCGTCAGGTTCCAGAACGCCCGCATGTTCATGGAGCCCGCAGGCTACTTCAGCGGTGGTTTATTGGCCGCCGGATACGACCCGCACGAACAATTCACAGTGACGTTCTCTGCCTATACGGGAAAGGGAAAGCCGGAAACCCTGATCAGCACATCGCAGCGCACCTACTTCGCATGGGAAATTGCCGCGGGTGCTTTAGCACACGATAGAGTCCAACGGGGCGGTCCTATCAACTTCAACTTTATGGAAATAGCGTCGAAGGATCAGAGCAAGATCAACGACCTGGAGACGGTGGGTAGAAGCCTGCAAAACCATTGGGAAAATGAAGTTTCAAAACCTATGCGCGACCCTTCCGGCCCCTTGGCAGCCATCTCCGGAGAAGCGGATGCCTATGCTGTAAAAGGCACCTTGCAAAGCCTGCGCAATAACACGGAAAGCTTTCAAAAACTGAGCCCTGCAGGACAACAAGCGGTAGCGCGTACGCTGGATAAAAACTCGCAGGTCATCATTCCAAATGTGTATGGTTATCCAATGTCCGGGTATGCCTTTATTCCCTACACTCCTTACGATGGAAATTATGAACACCGGCCCAACCAGGGATTAATGATCGATATCAAGAATGGTTCCGTCCGCGAGCTACATGGCGATGCAGACTTTGCGCGTTGGGCCAAAGACAACTACTCCACTTTACTGAATCGTTTTAATACCGGAGATACGCAAAGCGGCAAGGATGCCCACTGGCCCAGTGCGAGGTATGTGCTCGATACGCTGATCTCAGGTGAAAAGGCTTACTTCCCCGGATACCACAACTTGCTCTCGGATGAGCAAATACCGGCTGCGCAACTATTCAACTACACACGCGCCCGCGGTGGCGATTACCAGTTGAAGTTTGGCAATTTGAACAACGGCGTTGCCTCCCACTATCAGGCGGTCAATGCCAAGAATGCGTTATGGTCCGATCAGACGGAAGTATTCGGCTCCTCACAGCAAGACTGGAAGTCCGCGAAAGACTTTTGGGGCAATACGTTCGGCTACGTCCCCATCATTGGTAACACCGGCAATATTGTATTCGGCGTCCACGATGCCCTCGATGGGATGACGGCAGAAGATCGTGTGGGAGGCGGTGCGGCCGCGGTCCTCTCAGGCCTGCAATTGGCCCATGAAATTGCTCCAGTCGCTGTAGAAGCCGGGCTGGGTGACGTCCTCAAAGGCGGTGGCCTTCCGAGCGCGAGAAATTACGCATGGAAGAAAAACCCGCAGACAAACGACTTTGAACTCGTCTACACATCCAAGCCCAAAACGAATACCGGTAAAATCGTTGTTCCGGATGAGACACCGCCCGGCAACCGGCTGCGCCCCAGCCAAGCGGGACAAATCAGCCAGCACGCGGTACCGGATGGAGAGCACTTGATTGAAAACACTGTCCCCAACGCCAAGGGCATTTATCAGATCAAGGATGCAAGCACAGGCGCCGACCGCTGGTTGATCCGCTACACCGACGCAACAGGCATCAAAAAGGTGTACGAGATCCGAGGGGACTTCAAGCTGAGCAACAATTACGTGCAGATTATTGACCCCGAAACCAGACGGCCTGTGATGACCGTCCACTCTTCGGGCAATGGCGAATGGACGCCGGCCAAAGGAAGCGGAGGCATCCGCTGGCCCTGGACGCGCGACCAGTCACCCACCCCCAGCGATGACCCGAAGTCCCCACCTTCCTTTGCCAGTCATTTCCGCGATTACACAGGCAGCCCCATGAAAGGTTCCGAAAGAGTCGATGAATTCTTGAAACCCAACGCGGGAACCCACTACGACTTCGCCATTTCCAATTTTGAGGCTGAAGAAGGCCAGCCCAAAACAAACTTCAAGGTTCTATGGAATGTCGACGAAACTGAGTTTTCCGTTGGCGCGGGTGAAAAGGCGCAGCCCACGGAGCACAGCCCCAACGAATACTCACCCAACTTTGTTTTGGATATAAACCGCAACCCCTACACCGTCACCACAACAGAAAATGGACTGACCAAAACCCTGCGACTGGATGCCACGGCGAACTCGGCCGAAGGTATCAGGCAAGCGCGGCTCAGTCAGTTTGAGAGCGCCATTCCGGATGACGACCTGCGTGCACGCATTTCCGAAGTCGCCCATCAAGGCTCAATAGCCCCCGCCACCATTGAGTTGAACGGCGGTTCGGTATTGCAGGATGGCTACTACTTTGGCGCTGACGACACCCAGTTTCACATCTATCACGACCGGTCCAACAATCTAACGAAAGTCGAGATCACGTCCAAAGGGCACCTCTCCAATCCGGAAAACGATGTCAACCGCGTTCCGGGGGTGGAAGTGACCATCAAGAGAACTTTCACGATCCGGGAAGGCAATGAACTGGATAGTATGTTCACGATCGACAAAGATGCGCCCACTCAAATCGAAGTAGCGGTCGCCGGGTAGTCGAAGTGTCGCCACACAGCCCACTTACCTGATCCCCCGAACGGCGGTAACCTCGGTCACCGCCGTTACGCTTGAGCAGCGTTCATACGCCTGCCACTTCAGGGGTCTACATGGAAAAAATCGCCTTAAAACCGCTCGTCCTCGCCGCCGGCCTGCTGGCCTTTATGCCGATGGTCCAGGCCGCCAGCACTCTGGTCTATTGCTCCGAAGCCAGCCCCGCCGGGTTCGACCCTAGCCAATACACCAGTGGCACCGACTTTGATGCGTCCGCCGAAACCGTGTTCAATCGCCTGACCCAGTTCAAGCGTGGCGGCACTGAGGTCGAGCCTGGGTTAGCGACCCGCTGGGAGGTATCCAACGACGGCCTGACCTACACCTTCCACCTGCGAGAAGGCGTCAAGTTCCACACCACTGACTTCTTCAAACCCACTCGTGATTTCAACGCGGATGACGTGCTATTCACCTTCAACCGCCTGCTGGACGCCGAAACCCCGTTCCGCAAGGCCTATCCTTCCGAGTCGCCGTACTTCACCGACATGGGTCTGAACACCACGATCAAAAGCGTCGACAAACTCGACGAGCACACCGTGCGCTTCAGCCTGAACAACGTCGACGCCGCGTTCGTGCAGAACCTGGCCATGAGCTTTGCCTCCGTGCAATCGGCCGAGTACGCGGGCCAGTTGTTGAAAGACGGCAAGGCCGAAGATATCAACCAGAAGCCGGTGGGCACCGGGCCGTTCGTGTTCAAGCGTTATCAGAAGGACTCGCAGATTCGCTACGTGGCCAATAAACAGTATTGGAAACCCGAGGATGTGAAGCTCGACAACCTGGTCTTCGCGATTACCCCCGACGCCGCTTCGCGCCTGCAAAAACTCAAGGCCGGCGAATGCCAGGTCAGCGGCTATCCGCGCCCTGCCGACATTGAGGTGATGAAACAGGACCCGAACCTGCGCGTGCTGCAACAAGCCGGTTTCAACCTGGGCTTCCTGGCCTACAACGTGACGCATCCGCCATTGGATCAGTTGAAAGTGCGCCAGGCTCTGGACATGGCCATCGACAAGCAGGCGATTATCAAAGCGGTGTATCAAGGTGCCGGACAATTGGCGCAGAACGCGCTGCCACCGGCCCAGTGGTCTTATGACCCATCGCTGAAGGACGCGCCCTACGACCCGGTCAAAGCCAAGGCGCTACTAAAAGAAGCAGGGGTTGCACCCGGCACCACCCTCAACCTGTGGGCGATGACCGTACAACGCGCATCCAACCCGAACGCGCGCATGTCGGCCCAGATGATTCAACAGGATTGGGCCAAGGTGGGCATCAACGCCAATATCGTCAGCTACGAATGGGGCGAGTACATCAAACGGGCCAAAAATGGCGAGCACGACGCGATGATTTACGGCTGGACCGGCGATAACGGCGACCCGGATAACTGGCTCGGCGTGCTCTACAGTTGTGCCGCGGTCAAGGGCAGCAACTACGCCAAATGGTGTAACCCGGCGTACGACAAACTGGTGCAGCAGGCCAAAGTGAGCAACGACCGCGCGCAGCGCATCAAGTGGTATCAACAGGCACAAAAAATTCTTAAGGAACAAGTACCTATAACGCCTATTGCGAACTCGACGGTTTTCCAACCTCTGCGCAAGGAAGTCAAAGACTTCAAAATCAGCCCCTTTGGGCTCACGCCCTTTTATGGCGTGAGTCTGGAGAAGTAACAGTGACGCCCCAATCGAGTGCGCTAGACGCCTCGGTTGGCCTTTCTTGGTGCAAGCCGCGCACCGAAAAAACCCTCAAAACAGGCGCAAATATGTCAAAACTTTCATAATTGCGACATTCCTGTACGCTCGTACCACTCTTTGCGTCTTGCAACAGCTCAACGTCTTGCATTGGGTATGGCGCCTGCATAAGTATCGGCAGGCCGACTCACGAGGTCGCCCTCACCACCAAAAATGACAACAAATCATGAGGCCAACATGCTTAAACACGCAGTCCTTCCGTTATTAGTGAGCGCGGGCCTTATGGCCGCGGCCCCATTCGCCCATGCGGCGACTAACCTGGTGTTCTGCTCCGAAGGGAGCCCGGCCGGTTTCGATCCAGGCCAGTACACCACCGGAACAGACTTCGATGCTTCGGCCGAGACCATGTTCAACCGTCTGAGCCAGTTCGAACGCGGCGGCACCGCCGTGGTACCTGGCCTGGCCACCAGTTGGGACGTCTCCCCGGATGGCCTGACCTACACCTTCCATCTGCGCGAAGGCGTCAAGTTCCACACCACCCCGTACTTCAAGCCCACTCGTGAATTCTCGGCTGACGACGTACTGTTCACCTTCAATCGGATGATCAACAAAGACGATCCATTCCGTAAGGCCTACCCCACCGAGTTCCCGTATTTCACGGACATGGGGATGGACACCAACATCAAGAATATCGAGAAAGTCGATGACCACACCGTCAAGTTCACCCTTGGCACCGTGGACGCGGCATTCATCCAGAACCTGGCCATGAGCTTCGCGTCGATCCAGTCGGCGGAATACGCGGCCCAGCTGCTGAAAGAAGGCAAGCCAGCGGACATCAACCAGAAGCCGATCGGCACTGGCCCGTTCGTGTTCAAGAGCTACCAGAAAGACTCCAACATCCGTTACACCGGCAACAAGGATTACTGGAAGCCTGAAGACGTGAAGATCGACAACCTGATCTTCGCCATCACCACTGACCCGTCGGTGCGTATCCAGAAGCTCAAGAAAAACGAATGCCAGATCACCTTGTTCCCACGTCCGGCCGACCTCAAGGCGCTGGGCGAAGACAAGGACCTGAAACTGCCGCACCAGGCTGGTTTCAACCTGGGCTACGTGGCCTACAACGTCATGGACAAAGTCAAAGGCAGCGACCAGCCCAACCCGCTGGCTGACCTGCGCGTACGCCAGGCGCTGGACATGTCGGTGAACAAGCAGCAGATCATCGACTCCGTCTACCAAGGCGCGGGCCAACTGGCCGTCAACGCCATGCCGCCGACCCAGTGGTCCTATGACACCACCATCAAGGACGCCAAGTACGACCCTGAGAAAGCCAAGGCGCTGCTCAAGGAAGCCGGCGTCAAGGAAGGGACCGAGATCGTGCTGTGGGCCATGCCGGTTCAGCGTCCGTACAACCCGAACGCTAAACTGATGGCAGAAATGCTGCAGAACGATTGGTCGAAGATCGGCCTGAAGGTCAAGATCACCAGCTACGAGTGGGGCGAGTACATCAAGCGCTCCAAAGGCGGCGAGAACCAGGCCATGATCATTGGCTGGAGCGGCGACAATGGTGACCCGGACAACTGGCTGAACGTGCTGTTCGGCTGCGATTCGCTGGCCGGTAACAACTTCTCCAAGTGGTGTGACAAGAAATTCGACGGCATCGTGAAAGAGGCCAAGGCCACTTCCGACGTCGCTAAACGCACCGAGCTGTACAAGCAGGCGCAACATATCCTCAAAGATGCAGTCCCGATGACACCTATCGCGCACTCGACGGTGTATCAACCCATGCGTAACACCGTACAGGACTTCAAGATCAGCCCGTTTGGCTTGAACTCCTTCTATGGCGTGAGCGTAAGCGGCAAGTAAGGACCAGTGACGGCGACGTTTCATAACGTCGCCGTTATTGCATCCGCCAGACCAGTAGGAAACAGACCACGCTCGCATCCGTTGCGTCCTACAGCAACGAACTGCGGTCCGCGACTCCGTTGCCTACAAGGTCAATCCGATTTGGCGCATTTACTGCGAACTCCGCGACCCATAACGTCGTAGGACAGCAGCGGTAGCTATATGGGAAAGGCACTTGCTGTGCGTGGGATCAGTGATGTCTCCCAGTCCGAAAGGCTGGGCGATTGCTCGCTGATGACAACTACAAACAAGGATCGGGATCGTCATGCGCCATACCACCGTTCTATCCGCAATTTTTGGCACCAGCCTGCTGGCTGTGGCCACGATGGGCCAAGCCGCCGACAAGAAGAGCCTGGTGTTCTGCTCCGAAGGCAGCCCCGCAGGGTTCGATACAGCGCAGTACACCACCGCCACCGACAACGACGCGGCCGAGCCGCTGTACAACCGCTTGGTCGAGTTCGAGAAAGGCGCCACCAACGTAGTACCTGGGTTGGCGACCAAGTGGGATATTTCAGAAGATGGCCTGACCTACACCTTCCATCTGCGTGAAGGGGTGAAATTTCACAGCAACAAGGAGTTCAAGCCGACGCGGGACTTCAATGCCGACGACGTGCTGTTCACCTTCAACCGCATGCTTGACCCGGATCATCCGTTCCGCAAGGCCTACCCCACCGAGTTTCCGTACTTCAACGGGATGAGCCTGAACAAGAACATCGCCAAGGTCGAGAAAACCGACCCGTATACCGTAGTGATGACCCTGAACACGGTGGACGCTGCGTTCGTGCAAAACATCGCCATGAGCTTCGCCTCGATTCTGTCGGCCGAATACGCCGAGCAATTGCTCAAGGAAGGCAAGCCCAGCGACATCAACCAGAAGCCGATCGGCACCGGGCCGTTCGTATTCCAGCGTTATCAGAAAGACTCGCAGATCCGTTACGTGGCCAACAAACAATACTGGGACCCGAGCCGCGTGAAGCTCGACCAGTTGATTTTCGCCATCAACACCGATGCCTCGGTGCGCGTGCAAAAACTCAAGGCCGGCGAATGCCAAGTAACCCTGCACCCGCGTCCGGCGGACGTCGATGCGCTCAAGGCCGACCCGAACCTTCAATTGCTGACCAAACCGGGTTTCAACCTCGGTTACATCGCCTACAACGTGCGTCACAAGCCCTTCGACCAGCTTGAAGTGCGCCAGGCGCTGGACATGGCGGTGAACAAGCAAAGCATCCTCAATGCCGTGTACCAGGGCGCCGGGCAACTGGCGGTCAACGCAATGCCGCCGACCCAATGGTCATACGACGACACCATCAAAGACGCCGCCTACAACCCGGAAAAAGCCAAGGAACTGCTCAAGGCCGCCGGCGTGAAGGAAGGCACCGAGATCACCCTGTGGGCGATGCCGGTGCAACGGCCGTACAACCCCAACGCCAAGCTGATGGCCGAGATGCTGCAAAGCGACTGGGCCAAGATCGGCCTCAAGGTCAAGATCGTCAGCTACGAGTGGGGCGAATACATCAAGCGCACCAAGAACGGTGAGCACGATGTCAGCCTGATTGGCTGGACCGGCGACAATGGTGACCCGGACAACTGGCTGGGCACCCTCTACAGCTGCGACGCCATCGGTGGGAACAACTACTCGATGTGGTGTGACCCGGCGTACGACAAGCTGATCAAGCAAGCCAAGGTCGTAACCGACCGTGAACAAAGGACTGTTCTTTACAAACAGGCGCAGCAACTGCTCAAGCAGCAGGTGCCGATCACGCCCGTCGCCCACTCGACGGTCAACCAGCCGTTAAGCGTCAAAGTCGAAGGGTTCAAAGTCAGCCCCTTCGGCCGCAACGTGTTCTCGGGCGTCAGTATTACCCCATAAGAAAATAACCGGATTGCGCAGGGCGAAGGCTGCCCTGCTGCAAACGTGCAGCCTTTTATTGGGATTTTTCCTACGGCAAACGTTTGCAACAGCTTGAACGAGTTACACACCAATAGCCGGTTCACCTAAAAAGACCGGCATAAAAAAAGAGAACCAAAGGAGCTCCACCCATGAAACTGAGCAGCAAAGTGCTTCTGGCTATGGCCATCAGCAGCATCACGGCCACCGCCTACGCAGAACCGGCCAGCCAGGACTTCGTTCCGACGACATTGGCCGGCACCAGCGCGCAAAGCGAAGCCAAAGGCTTTATCGAAGATTTCAGCCTGGGCGGCACCACGCGTAACTGGTACTCCCATGAAAGCAAATACCGTGGCGGCACCTTCTCCTACGAGAAACACGGCGAAACTCGCACCGACCGCAACCGTACCAACTGGGTGCAGGGCACTATCCTTAACGCTAGCTCGGGGTTCACCCAGGGCACTGTCGGTGTCAAGACAGAAGTAGCGGTTTACAACGCGCTGGTCTTGGATCGCAGCAAGCGTGACATCAAGGGCGGCTCCAACCGTACCCTAGCCGACTCCGACGGCAACGCCGTAGATCAGTGGAGCAAACTGGGCCTGGCCAACGTGCAGTTCCGCGTGTCCAACACCACTTTGACCGCAGGTCGCCAGAACTTCAGCAGCGGCATCGTCGACACCATCGGCAACCGTGCTTTGCCATCGAGCTTCGAAGGTGTGAGCTTCAATAGCGAAGAGTTCAGCAACCTGTCGTTCCAGGGCGGTATCTTCGATCGCGTTTCGCCACGTACCGAACAAAGCCTGTCGAAATTCCGTAGCGAATACGGCAACGGCACCCAGGAAACCGACAAAGTATCGACCCTGGGCGTGAACTACCAGCCGCTGAAAAGCCTGAAAACCAGCTTCTTCGCCGCCAACGTAAAAGACTTCTGGAACCAGTACTACTTCGGCGCTACCCACGAATTGGGCGACGCTCAGCAACTGGGGCTGACCACCGGCTTCAACTACTACAAGACTGTCGATGAAGGCAAAAAAGAGATGGGGGAAATCGACAACGATACCTTCTCCCTGTCCTTGGGCCTGACTCACCAGGCACACAGCCTGACCTTCGCTTACCAGCAAGTGAACGGTAACGAGTACTTCGACTACCTGCACGAAACCAACGGCATCTACCTGGCCAACTCCCTGACCTCGGACTTCAACGGCCCGAACGAGAAGTCCTTCCAGGTCGCCTACGCCATCAACATGGCGGAGTACGGTGTACCAGGCTTGAAATTCAACGCCTACTCGGCTCGCGGCTGGGGTATCGACGGTACTCACTACACCGGCAACAACGGCCGGGCCAAGTTCGCCTACGACGGCATCCAGTCCCAAGACGGCGAGAAGCATCAGGAATACGGTGTAGGCGCCTCTTACGCCCTGCAAAGCGGCCCACTCAAAGCCACGACCGTGCGCGCGACTTATGTGGAGCACCGTGGCAGCGAGTTCCAGGCGGACGGCAGCATCAAAGAGTTCCGTCTGGTCACCACCATCCCATTCAACATTCTTTAATTAGCACCAGGCAGACGGCAGGCTCAGGAAGAGCCTGCCGTCTACGCTTGTCTGGTCCCATCGATTGCAGAGGGCTCTGAATGAAAATGCTCCCGCTACAAGCTGCCGTTGCCGCCGCGCTATTGAGCGCAGCTATCGGCGTATCGGCCAAACCCCTGGTGGTCTGCACCGAAGCCAGCCCGGAGGGTTTTGACCCGGTCCTGTACACCACCGCCGTCACCGCGGACGCCGCGGCCGAAACCGTGTTCAACCGTCTGGTGGATTTCAAGCCCGGTACTACCGAAGTGGTTCCCGCGCTGGCCAAGGATCTGCCGGAAATCAGCGCCGATGGCCTGACCTACACCTTCCACCTGCGTGAAGACATCAAGTTCCACACCACCGATTACTTCAAACCCACGCGCAACCTGAATGCCGACGACGTGCTCTGGAGCTTCAAGCGCCAGCTGGACCCGAATCACCCGTGGCATAACAAGTCCACCGTGGGCTACCCGTACTTCGAGAGCATGGGCTTCAAAGAACTGCTCAAGAGCGTAGAGAAAACCGACGATCACACCGTCGTCTTTACCCTGACCCGTCCTGAAGCACCATTCCTGGCCGACCTGGCCATGGCGTTCTCCTCGATTCACTCCGCCGAATACGCCGACCAGTTGCTCAAGTCCGGCAAGACCGATGAGCTGAACAGCAAGCCGATCGGCACCGGCCCGTTCATCTTCACCCGCTACGCCAAGGACGCCCAGGTGCGCTTCAAGGCCAACCCGGAGTACTTCCGTGGCAAGCCGCCGGCCGATCCGCTGATCCTGGCGATCACCACCGACAACAACGTGCGCCTGCAAAAGCTCAAGGCCAACGAATGTCAGATCGCGCTGTATCCCAAGCCCGACGACGTGCCGAGCGTGAAGGCCGACCCAAACCTGAAAGTGGCGGAATTGGCGGCGATGACCACCGCGTACACCGCCCTGAACACCACCCACAAGTACATGAGCGACGCGCGGGTGCGCCACGCGATCAATATCGCGTTCGACAAGAAAGGCTACAACGAATCCCTCTATGGCAAAGGCAACGCCATCGACGCCACCGGCCCGTATCCACCAACCCTGCTGGGCTTCAACAATAAGTTGAAGAACCCTGAGCGCGACCTGGACAAGGCCCGCGCCCTGCTCAAGGAAGCTGGCGTACCGGAAGGCACCGAGTTCACCCTGTTCACCCGTAACGGCGGCGGCCCGACCAACCCCAACCCGATGCTCGGCGCCCAGCGCATGCAGGCAGACCTGGCGCAGATCGGCCTGAAAGTGAACATCAAAGTCATGGAATGGGGCGAGATGCTCAAGCGCGCCAAAGCTGGCGAGCATGACATGGTGTCCGCGGGCTGGGCCGGCGATAACGGCGACCCGGATAACTTCCTCACGCCGAACCTGAGTTGCGATGCTGCGAAAAACGGCGAAAACTACGCCCGCTGGTGTAACAAAGAGTTTCAGGCTTTGATCGACAAGGCCCGCGCTGACGCTGAACCCGCTGAGCGCGCTGCACTCTATGAACAAGCCCTGGATGTTTTCGAGAAAGACCAACCGTGGATTCCCATGGCCTACCCGAAAATGTTTACCGCCATGCGCAAGAACGTCGAAGGCTTTACCCAAAGCCCTCTGACGACTAATAACTTCGCCACCACCCAGGTGAAGTAAATAAGAAAAACGCTCGGCACCGTCGACATGGGCGGTGCCGAACCTGCCTAACCGGCTGATTGAGGTACACCACAAGATGTTTAGTTTTATTGCCCGCCGACTGGGGTTATTGATCCCCACGTTCTTCGGCATCACGTTGCTGACGTTTGCGTTGATACGCATGATTCCCGGCGACCCCGTAGAAGTCATGATGGGCGAACGCCGCGTCGACCCCGAGATGCACGCACAGGCAATGGAACGCCTTGGCCTTAACAAGCCGCTGTATGCGCAATACCTGGACTATGTCGGCAAGCTCGCCCAGGGCGATCTTGGTGAGTCCCTGCGCACCCGTACCAGCGTGTGGACCGAGTTCACCGCCCTCTTCCCCGCGACCCTGGAACTGTCCATGGCCGCCCTGTTGTTCGCCGGCGTCCTGGGCCTGTTGGCCGGGGTAATCGCGGCACTCAAGCGAGGATCCCTGTTCGACCACGGGGTGATGGGCATCTCCCTGGCGGGCTATTCGATGCCGATCTTCTGGTGGGGCCTGATCCTGATCATGTTCTTCTCGGTGAGCCTGGGCTGGACCCCGGTTTCCGGGCGCATCGACCTGCTCTACGACATCGAGCCGCGCACCGGCTTCATGCTGATCGACACGCTGCTGGCTGACGAGCCGGACGCGTTCTTCGACGCCCTGCACCACCTGATCCTGCCGGCCATCGTGCTCGGCACCATTCCGCTGGCGGTGATCGCGCGGATGACCCGTTCGTCGATGCTCGAAGTGCTGCGCGAAGACTACATCCGCACCGCCAAGGCCAAGGGCCTGTCGCCGACACGCGTGGTGTTCGTGCACGGCCTGCGCAACGCGCTGATCCCGGTATTGACCGTAGTGGGCCTGCAAGTCGGCACCCTGCTGGCCGGCGCTGTGCTGACCGAAACCATCTTCTCCTGGCCCGGCATCGGTAAATGGCTGATCGAAGCCATTGGCGCGCGGGACTACCCGGTGGTGCAGAACGGCATCCTGCTGATCGCCTGCCTGGTGATCCTGGTGAACTTCGTGGTGGATATCCTCTACGGCTTCGCCAACCCACGCATCCGTCACCAGCGCTGAGATCATGACCATGACCACACCTACTCCAGTGTCAGCAGTCGATCAAAGCCTGCTGTACCCGTCCCCGTACAAAGAATTCTGGCAAGCCTTTTCCAAAAACAAAGGCGCGGTTGCCGGCCTGCTGTTTATGTTGCTGATCGTGTTCTGCGCGATCTTCGCCCCGTGGGTCGCGCCCCATAACCCCAGCGAGCAATACCGCGACTTCCTGCTCACCCCGCCGGCGTGGCTGGAGGGCGGGCAGATGCAGTTTCTGTTGGGCACCGACGAACTGGGCCGTGACCTGCTCTCGCGCCTGATCCAGGGTTCGCGCCTGTCGCTGCTGATCGGTTTGTCGTCGGTGGTGATGTCGCTGATCCCGGGCATCCTGCTGGGTCTGTTCGCCGGGTTCTTCCCGCGTCTGCTGGGCCCGACCATCATGCGCCTGATGGACATCATGCTGGCCCTGCCGTCGCTGCTGCTGGCCGTGGCCATCGTTGCCATCCTCGGCCCTGGCCTGATCAACACCGTGATCGCTATCGCCATCGTGTCGCTGCCGTCCTACGTGCGTCTGACCCGTGCTGCGGTGATGGGCGAGTTGAACCGTGACTACGTGACTGCCGCGCGCCTGGCCGGTGCCGGTCTGCCGCGCCTGATGTTCATCACTGTGCTGCCCAACTGCATGGCGCCGCTGATCGTGCAGGCCACCTTGAGTTTCTCCTCGGCGATCCTCGATGCCGCGGCGCTGGGCTTCCTCGGCCTTGGCGTACAACCGCCGACCCCGGAGTGGGGCACCATGCTGGCTTCGGCCCGTGACTACATCGAACGCGCCTGGTGGGTGGTGAGCCTGCCTGGTTTGACCATTTTGCTCAGCGTGCTGGCAATCAACTTGATGGGTGACGGCCTGCGCGATGCGCTGGACCCGAAACTCAAGAACGCCGCCTGAGGAGATTCCCATGTCACTGTTAGAAATCAAGAATCTCAACGTACGCTTCGGCGACGCAACCGCCGTGCCGGTGGTCGACGGCCTCGACCTGTCCGTGGACAAGGGCGAAGTACTGGCCATCGTGGGCGAGTCGGGTTCGGGGAAATCCGTGACCATGATGGCGCTGATGGGCCTGATCGAGCATCCCGGCATCGTCACCGCCGATGCGCTGACCTTCGACGGCAAGGACATGCTCAAGCTGAGCAGCCGTCAACGTCGCCAGATCGTCGGCAAAGACCTGGCGATGGTGTTCCAGGACCCGATGACCGCGCTGAACCCCAGCTACACCGTGGGTTTCCAGATTGAAGAAGTGCTGCGCCTGCACCTGAAAATGTCCGGCAAACAGGCACGCAAACGCGCGATCGAATTGTTGGAAAAAGTCGAGATCCCAGGCGCCGCCAGCCGTATGGACGCCTATCCGCACCAACTGTCCGGCGGTATGAGCCAGCGCGTAGCCATCGCCATGGCAATTGCCGGCGAGCCGAAACTGCTGATCGCCGACGAACCGACCACCGCGTTGGACGTGACCATCCAGGCGCAGATCATGGACCTGCTGCTGGCCCTGCAAAAAGAGCAGAACATGGGCCTGGTGCTGATCACCCACGACCTCGCCGTGGTGGCCGAAACCGCCCAGCGCGTGTGCGTGATGTACGCCGGCCAAGCCGTGGAAGTTGGCCAGGTGCCGCAACTGTTTGATATTCCCGCGCACCCTTATAGCGAAGCGCTACTCAAGGCGATCCCCGAGCACAGCCTGGGCGCCACCCGCCTGGCCACGTTGCCTGGCATCGTGCCCGGCCGCTACGACCGCCCGCAGGGTTGCCTGCTGTCGCCGCGCTGCCCGTATGTGCAGGAATCCTGCCGTGCCCAGCGCCCGGGCCTCGATCCTAAAACCAACAGCCTCGCGCGCTGCTTCTACCCCTTGAACCAGGAGGTGGCGTAATGGCCGTCGTTCTTACCGCCCGCGACCTGACCCGTCACTACGAAGTGTCCCGTGGCCTGTTCAAGGGCCACGCCACCGTGCGGGCCCTCAATGGTGTGTCCTTCGAACTGGAAGCCGGCAAGACCCTCGCCGTAGTCGGCGAGTCGGGTTGCGGCAAGTCCACCCTCGCCCGCGCACTCACGCTGATTGAAGAACCGTCTTCGGGTTCGCTGAAAATCGCCGGCCAGGAAGTCGCCGGTGCCGACAAGGCCCAGCGCAAGCAATTGCGCAAAGACGTGCAGATGGTGTTCCAAAGCCCTTACGCCTCGTTGAACCCACGGCAGAAAGTCGGCGACCAACTGGGCGAACCGCTGCTGATCAACACCAACCTGTCCGCCGCCGAACGCCGCGAGAAAGTGCAGGCAATGATGAAGCAAGTGGGCCTGCGCCCCGAGCATTATCAGCGCTACCCGCACATGTTCTCCGGCGGCCAGCGCCAGCGGATTGCACTGGCTCGGGCGATGATGCTGCAACCCAAAGTGCTGGTGGCGGATGAACCGACCTCGGCGCTCGACGTGTCGATCCAGGCCCAGGTGCTCAATCTGTTCATGGATCTGCAGCAGGAATTCAACACGGCCTACGTGTTCATTTCCCACAACCTGGCGGTGGTGCAACACGTTGCCGACGATGTGATGGTGATGTACCTCGGTCGCCCGGTGGAAGTCGGCCCGAAGGAAGACATTTACGCGCGCCCGCTGCACCCCTACACCCAGGCGCTGCTGTCGGCCACGCCGACCATTCATCCGGATCCGAACAAACCGAAGATCAAAATCGTCGGCGAGTTGCCCAACCCCTTGAACCCGCCGCCGGGTTGCGCGTTCCACAAGCGCTGCCCGTACGCCACCGAGCGTTGCAGCACCGAGGAGCCGCAATTGCGAGCGTTGGATAACCGTCAGGTGGCTTGCCACTACGCGGAACAATTCGTCGCCTGAGCGCGCCGGACCGATCAGTAGCAGAGTTTCACAGCCCTTCCCATCAGGTTGCGCATCAGCCTGGCGGGAGGGGCTTTCTTTTTGCGGCTATTGGTCGCCATCGTCATAGGTTTCGCTGTCTTCCCCTTCGTTGTAGGGGTTTTCTGCGTCCTCTTTGGGAGCCGGTTGGGCCTGGGGTTGCCAGCTGCCGGAATTGACCTCTTTCTGCTTTTTCTTGGTGACCGGGCCGGTGTCTTTCCACTGAGGCGTGCCTGCGTCAGCCAGTGCCGGGAGGGTCGTCAGCCACAGGCAGGCCAGCAACAGCAGGGATATGGCGCGTTGAGCCTTTCGCACGGTGGTCTCCTTTGCAGTCGGTGGTTAAACGCTAGACCGGATGCCGGGTTCTCGCCAATCTAACGCCTGGTGGAAAAAAATGTGGGAGGGGGCTTGCCCCCGATGGCTGTGTGTCAGCTAGCACATTCAGGGCTGACACACTGCTATCGGGGGCAAGCCCCCTCCCACATCTGGGCCAAGATGTGCTGGCAAATTCGCCACAATTTGGCCCGTCAACCGCCAATTTCCGCCTATCCAAGTTCCGGTTAGACACAACGCGGCAAAAAAAGTGGGAGGGGGCTTGCCCCCTCCCACATCTGGGCCAAGATGTGCTGGCAAATTCGCCACAACTTGGCCCGCTAACCGCCAATTTCCGCCTATCCAAGTTCCGGGCAGACACAACGCGGTAAAAAAAGTGGGAGGGGGCTTGCCCCCGATGGCAGTGCGTCAGCCAGTACATTCAGGGCTGACACATTGCTATCGGGGGCAAGCCCCCTCCCACATCTGGGCCAAGATGTGCTGGCAAATTCGCCACAATTTGGCCCGCCAACAGCCAATTTCCGCCTATCCAAGTTCCGGTTAGACACAACGCGGTAAAAAAAGTGGGAGGGGTCTTGCCCCCGATAGCTGTGTGTCAGCCAGTACATTCAGGGCTGACACACTGCTATCGGGGGCAAGCCCCCTCCCACATGTTGTTTAGTGGTGCTCGCGGGTCGCGCGGAATTTCACGTCCGGCCAGCGCTCTTCCATCAGCGCCAGGTTGACGCGGGTCGGGGCCAGGTAGGTCAGGTGCCCGCCGCCGTCGAGCGCGAGGTTTTCCACGGCTTTGTTGGAGAACTCTTCCAGCTTTTTCTTATCGGCGCATTCGATCCAGCGTGCGGAGTACACGGTGATCGGCTCGTAGGAGCATTCGACCTTGTATTCCTCTTTCAAGCGGCTGGCGACCACATCGAACTGCAGCACACCCACGGCGCCGAGGATGATGTCGTTGCTGCGCTCGGGGAAGAACACCTGGGTGGCGCCCTCTTCCGCCAGTTGCTGCAAGCCTTGGCGCAATTGCTTGGATTTGAGCGGATCGCGCAGGCGCACGCGGCGGAACAGTTCCGGGGCGAAGTGCGGGATACCGGTAAAGCCCAACGCTTCACCTTCGGTGAAGGTGTCGCCGATCTGGATGGTGCCGTGGTTGTGCAGGCCGATGATGTCGCCGGCGTAGGCTTCTTCGAGCTGTTCACGCTCGGAGGAGAAGAACGTCAGGGCGTCGCCGATGCGCACATCCTTGCCGGTGCGCACGTGGCGCATCTTCATGCCTTTTTCGTATTTGCCGGAGCAGATGCGCATGAACGCGATACGGTCGCGGTGCTTGGGGTCCATGTTCGCCTGGATCTTGAACACGAAGCCGGTGAATTTCTCTTCCACCGGTTCCACGGTACGTTCGTTGGCCACCCGTGGCAGCGGGCGCGGGGCCCAGTCCACCACGGCGTCGAGCACATGGTCGACG
Organism: Pseudomonas sp. MD330_10; assembly: GCF_042610415.1. NCBI lineage: Bacteria > Pseudomonadati > Pseudomonadota > Gammaproteobacteria > Pseudomonadales > Pseudomonadaceae > Pseudomonas > Pseudomonas sp. MD330_10. Next base: position 13,239 of record NZ_JBHGZU010000004.1, on the reverse strand, counting down.
CCGAAGTTGCCCAGGGCGGTCCCGAAGAACACTGGGGTCAGCTGGCCGTCGAGGAATTCCTGTTGGTTGAATTCATGGCAGGCGCCCTGCACCAGCTCCAACTGATCGACGAAGCGGTCGTACTCGTCACCCAGGTGGGCGCGGGCTTCGTCGGAGTCGAGTTTTTCGATGATCTTGGTTTCGGTGCGTTCATGCCCGTGGCCGGCGGTGTAGACGATGATGTAATCGTCGGCCAGGTGGTACACGCCTTTGAAGTCGCGGTAGCAACCAATCGGCCAGGTGATCGGCGCGGCCTTGATCTTCAATACGGCTTCGATTTCGTCGAGCAGCTCGATCGGGTCGCGGATATCGCGGTCGAGTTTGTTGATAAAGCTGACGATGGGCGTATCGCGCAGACGGCACACGTCCATCAGCGCGATGGTGCGCGGCTCGACGCCCTTACCGCCGTCCAACACCATCAACGCCGAGTCCACCGCGGTCAGGGTGCGGTAAGTGTCTTCGGAGAAGTCTTCGTGGCCCGGGGTGTCGAGCAGGTTGACCATGTGATCGCGATACGGGAACTGCATGACCGACGTGGTAATGGAGATACCCCGTTGTTTTTCCATTTCCATCCAGTCGGAGGTGGCATGGCGGTCGGATTTGCGGGATTTCACCGTGCCGGCCACTGCGATTGCCTTGCCCATCAGCAAGAGCTTCTCGGTGATGGTGGTTTTACCGGCATCGGGGTGGGAAATAATGGCGAAAGTGCGGCGTTTCGCGACTTCGGCGGCCTGGTGGGTCATGGGAAATCGCCTGGCAGGTGAGTCAAAAAAGGGCGGCGAGTATAGCGCAAACCCAAGGTGACGGACCACCGTTCACCCGATCAGGGGTGGCTAAATGGTGCCAAGTGTGGAACCTTTTAAAAGGTAGAGACGTCCACTCCCCTGCTATCGCACTCGTAACAGGGGCTGAAAAATCAGCAAGTTAGCCTGACGAGGCTGCGCTTATGGCTCGAACTCATGCCGCTTTTGACGGCATTGGCGAGCTGCATTTCGCGTTCACTTTTCGCTGACAGCCAGCCATGGCATGCCACGCAGGAATGTGTTCGTCGACAGAAGAAAAAAGGAGTCCGCCTGTGGCTATTCGCTATGGCAAAGGGCTGATAGGAGGCGCGGTTGTCGTCGCGCTCCTGGCCCTGCTGATCCACTGGATCGGCATCAACACGATCGAGTTGTACCGCGACGATTTGTTGTTTTACCTGCAAGCTCACTTAGTTCTCGTTCTAGTCTCCATGCTGGCGGCCCTCGTTGTGGGCATCCCCGCCGGTATCCTGCTCAGTCGACCGCACATGGTCGGGCGCGCAGAACGCTTCATGCAGATCTTCAACATCGGTAATACCGTCCCTCCCCTGGCCGTACTGGCCATCGCCCTCGGCGTCCTCGGCATCGGCAGCGGCCCGGCCATCTTCGCGCTGTTCCTCGCCTCCCTCCTGCCTATCGTGCGCAACACCTACGAAGGCCTGAAAAACGTTCAAGGCTCGCTCAAAGAAGCCGCCACCGGCATCGGCATGACCCCGCGCCAGGTGCTGTTTCGCGTGGAGTTGCCCAATGCCGTGCCGATCATCATCGGCGGCGTGCGCGTGGCGCTGGCGATCAATGTGGGCACCGCGCCCCTGGCGTTTCTGATCGGCGCCAACAGCCTGGGCAGTCTGATCTTCCCCGGCATCGCCCTGAACAATCAGCCGCAACTGTTGCTCGGCGCCGCATGCACGGCACTGCTGGCCTTGTTGCTGGACGGTCTGGTGACCATGGCCAGCCGCCTCTGGCTGGAACGCGGGTTGCGTCCGTCTTAAGGCTTGGCAAAGGAATTCACATGAAAAAGCTGACACTGATATTGAGCTGCGTCCTGCTGTGCGCAGGGTTTGCACAAGCCGCAGAAAAACCGGTAATCCGCATCGGCGCCCGGGTGTTCACCGAACAGACCCTGCTCGCCGAGATAACCTCCCAATACTTGCGCACCAAGGGCTATGCCCCTCAAGTGACCGGCGGCCTTGGCAGCAACCTGGCGCGCAGTGCCCAGGAAAGCGGGCAACTGGACCTGTTATGGGAATACACCGGTGTGTCGCTGGTAGCCTACAACCACATCGACGAGAAACTCGACAGCGAACGGTCCTACGCTCGGGTCAAAGAACTCGACGCGAAAAAGGGCCTGATCTGGCTGGCGCCGTCGCGCTTCAGCAACACCTATGCCCTGGCGTTGCCACAGAAGGTCGCGCAGGAACATCCCGAGATCAACAGCATCAGCGACCTCACCCAGACGATGGCGGAAAACACCCGGGAACATCGCCTGGTCGCGCTGGACACCGAGTTCGCCAATCGCTCCGACGGTCTGGCCGGCATGGTCAAGCTGTATGAGATGAACCTGACCCGCGCAAACACCCGGCAAATGGACGCTGGCCTGGTCTACACCGCGCTGCGCAATAGCCAAGTGTTCGCCGGCCTGGTCTACACCACCGACGGTCGCTTGAACGCCTTCAAATTAAAACTGCTGGCGGACGACAAGCATTACTTCCCGGACTACACCGCCGCGCCGGTAGTGCGCCAGGCCTACCTGGACGCGCACCCGCAACTGGCCGCCGACCTCAAGCCGCTGGCCGCGCTGTTCGACGACGAAACCATGCGCCAACTCAACGCGCGGGTCGATGTCGATCACGAAAGCCCGTCCGTCGTGGCCGCTGATTTTCTGCGCCAGCATCCGATCAACTAACGAGGAGAAGACATGGAATTCCTGAACGCCTTTTCCCATCTTGATTGGGCCCAAGTCCTGCACCTGACCTGGCAGCACATCACCCTGGTCGGTATCGCGGTGATCCTGGCGATATTTATCGGTGTGCCCCTGGGCATCCTGATGACGCGCTTCCCGACGCTGGCCGGCCCGCTGCAAGCCAGCGCCACCGTGTTGCTGACGGTGCCTTCCATCGCCCTGTTCGGCCTGCTGTTGCCGTTCTACTCCAAATTCGGTCAGGGCCTGGGGCCGATGCCGGCCATTACCGCCGTGTTCCTCTACTCCCTGCTGCCGATCATGCGTAACACCTACCTGGCCCTCACCGGCGTGGAGCCGGGCATTCGCGAAGCCGCCAAAGGCATCGGCATGACCTTCGGCCAGCGCCTGCGCATGGTCGAGTTGCCCATCGCGGTGCCGGTGATCCTCGCCGGCGTGCGCACTGCCGTGGTGATGAACATCGGTGTGATGACCATCGCCGCCACCATCGGTGCCGGTGGCTTGGGTGTACTGATTCTGGCCTCCATCAGCCGCAGCGATATGTCGATGCTGATCGTCGGCGCCGTGCTGGTCAGCCTGCTGGCCATCTTCGCCGACCTGCTTCTGCAATGGCTGCAACGCTCGCTGACTCCAAAAGGATTGCTCAAATGATCGAACTTCAAAACCTGTCCAAGACGTTCCAAAGCAACGGCAAAACCGTCACCGCCGTCAACGATGTCAGCCTGACCGTCAATGAAGGCGAGATCTGTGTATTCCTCGGGCCATCGGGCTGCGGCAAAAGCACCACGCTGAAGATGATCAACCGCCTGATCAAACCCACCTCGGGCAAGATCCTGATCAACGGTGAAGACACCACCGACCTCGACGAAGTGACCCTGCGCCGTAACATCGGCTACGTGATCCAGCAGATCGGCCTGTTCCCCAATATGACCATCGAAGAGAACATCGTGGTCGTGCCGAAACTGCTCGGCTGGGACAAACAGAAATGCCACGACCGCGCCCGCGAGTTGATGAGCATGATCAAGCTGGAGCCCAAGCAGTACCTGCATCGCTATCCGCGTGAATTGTCCGGTGGCCAACAGCAGCGGATCGGCGTGATCCGCGCCTTGGCGGCGGATGCGCCGTTGCTGCTGATGGACGAGCCGTTCGGCGCGGTCGACCCGATCAACCGCGAGATGATCCAGAACGAGTTTTTCGAGATGCAGCGGGCGCTGAACAAGACGGTGATTATGGTCAGCCACGACATCGACGAAGCCATCAAGCTGGGCGACAAGATCGCGATTTTCCGCGCCGGCAAACTGTTGCAGATCGACCACCCGGACACATTGCTGGCACACCCGGCCGACGAGTTCGTCAGCAACTTTGTGGGCCAGGACAGCACCCTCAAGCGCCTGCTGCTGGTCAAGGCCGAAGACGCGGCGGACAACGCCCCGTCGGTGAGCCCGGAAACCCCGGTGGCCGATGCGCTGGAACTGATGGACGAGCACGACCGTCGCTACGTGGTGGTGACCTGCGCCGAGAACAAGGCACTGGGCTATGTGCGCCGTCGCGACCTGCACCGTCAGACCGGCACTTGCGGCCAGTACCTGCGTGAGTTCAACGCCACGGCGGCGTACGACGAGCACTTGCGCATCCTGTTGTCGCGCATGTACGAGTTCAATCGCTCGTGGTTGCCAGTGATGGATGCCGAGCGGGTGTTCTTGGGGGAAGTGACGCAAGAGTCGATTGCCGAGTACCTGAGCTCCGGTAAGTCCCGTGGGGGCAAGACCAGCATCGTCTCCCCTGCCGAGGCCGCCCTGGCCTGATCTTATGTGGGAGGGGGCTTGCTCCCTCCCATATTGGGTCCGTGATCTGTCAGGGAAATACCTTCAATTACCCCCATGCGGGGAACATCATTCCGTCACACCGGTCGGTTACATAAGTAGCTGCACAACGCAGCGCGACGAACGCGTGCAAAAACGCGACATTTTTAGTTGATCTATGGCCCCTCACGCCCTAAAGTTCGCGCCGAACGTCCATGCTGGAAACGATCCATCCGGCTCAAGTACTGACGACGAGACAGCAAGGCCAAGGGCAGCTTATCCCATGGCCTTTTTGCTTTCGGCGACATGCCTTGGGAAGTAGGCGAACCAAAGTGGGGATACGGAGGACGTTCAGTTGTACCCATTGATCAATACAGTTTGCCCTTAGGAGTTCCCAGCATGTCGATCAACGTCGAAGATTATTTCGCGCGCGCCACTTTTGACAAAATGAAGGCGTTCGCCGACAAGCAAGAAACCCCATTCGTGGTGATCGACACCGCGATGATCAGCCAGGCCTACGATGACCTGCGCGCCGGTTTCGAATTCGCCAAGGTTTATTACGCGGTCAAGGCCAACCCGGCCGTCGAGATCATCGACCTGTTGAAAGACAAAGGTTCGAGCTTCGACATCGCCTCGATCTACGAGCTGGACAAGGTCATGGACCGTGGCGTCAGCGCCGACCGCATCAGCTACGGCAACACCATCAAGAAATCCAAGGACATCCGCTACTTCTACGAGAAGGGCGTGCGTCTGTTCTCCACCGACTCCGAAGCCGACCTGCGCAATATCGCCAAGGCCGCGCCGGGCTCGAAAGTGTATGTGCGCATTCTCACCGAAGGCTCCACCACAGCCGACTGGCCGCTGTCGCGTAAATTCGGCTGCCAGACCGACATGGCCATGGACCTGCTGATCCTAGCCCGTGACCTGGGCCTGGTGCCGTACGGCATCTCGTTCCACGTCGGCTCGCAACAGCGCGATATCAGCGTGTGGGACGCGGCTATCGCCAAGGTCAAAGTGATCTTCGAGCGCTTGAAAGAAGAAGACGGCATCCACCTCAAGCTGATCAACATGGGCGGCGGCTTCCCGGCCAACTACATCACCCGCACCAACAGCCTGGAAACCTATGCCGAGGAAATCATCCGCTTCCTCAAGGAAGATTTCGGCGACGATCTGCCGGAAATCATCCTGGAGCCCGGCCGTTCGTTGATCGCCAACGCCGGCATTCTGGTCAGCGAAGTGGTGCTGGTGGCGCGTAAATCCCGCACCGCCGTCGAGCGTTGGGTGTACACGGATGTGGGCAAATTCTCCGGCCTGATCGAAACCATGGACGAGTCCATCAAGTTTCCGATCTGGACCGAGAAGAAAGGTGAGATGGAAGAAGTGGTCATCGCTGGACCGACCTGCGACAGCGCCGACATCATGTACGAAAACTACAAGTACGGCCTGCCGCTGAACCTGGCGATCGGTGATCGTTTGTACTGGTTGTCCACCGGTGCGTACACCACCAGCTACAGCGCCGTTGAGTTCAATGGGTTTCCGCCATTGAAGTCCTACTACGTCTAAGCCGTGCTTCCTATAGGAGCGAGCGGTTCGCTCCTATAGGTTTTCCAACTGTCGGGCTCGTTGTTGATAAGCCTGCGCCATCGCCCGGATCCTCGGGTCATCCGTAGCCGCCAGCGCCGTGTGGGCCACCCGCAGAAACTTCAGATTCCCGCCCGCCAGCGCTTTGCGCAGCCATGCCAACGCCGCTTCGATCTGGCCATTATCCGCCAGCACCGCCGCATGACTGAATTGCCCGCGAAAATCCCCGCCCTCGGCTGAACGGCGATACCACTGCTGCGCGGCTTCCAGATCCCGTGGGCAGAATTGTCCTTCCTCCAGATACCGCCCGAGCAAGTTCATCGACTTGGCATGACCCCGCTCGGCCGCTTGGCGATAGCACGCCAATGCCTGGGCTTGATCCTGTGCAACACCACGCCCGGTGGCCAGCAGGTTGGCGTAGTTGTACAACCCCCAGTCCAACCCCGCCTCGGCAGCCTGGCGATATTCCCGCGCGGCCGCCGCTTCGTCGACGGTGCAACCCCAGCCGTGTTCCAGGCAACGCCCGAGCATATTGCGCGCCATCAACTGCCCGCCTTGTGCCGCAATGCGAAACCACCGCAGCGCCAGCGCTTGATCGCGTTCGATACCGCGCCCGTCCAGCAGAATCTGCCCCAGCAACGCCTGGGCATCCACCACCCCTTCCTTCGCCGCGACCAGGATCGCCTGGGCGGCGCGCACCGGGGAGTCATCAAGCATGCTCTGCAATTGCTCGACCGTGAGCACCTCTTGGCGACGCAACAAAAAGCTCATATCAAACCTCAACCCAGCGACGTAGCAGGTTGTGATAAGTGCCGGTGAGCTGGATCAACGCCGGGTGATCGGGCACATCCCGGGTCAATTGCTGGATCGCGCCGTCCATCTCGAACAGCAATGTGCGCTGGCTGTCTTCGCGCACCAGGCTCTGGGTCCAGAAGAATGAGGCGTAACGCGCCCCCCGGGTCACCGGGTTGACTTTGTGCAGGCTGGACCCGGGGTACAGCACCATATCGCCGGCCGGCAACTTGACCCGCTGCACACCGAAAGTGTCCTGGATCTCCAGTTCGCCGCCGTCGTAGTCCTCGGGGTCGCTGAAAAACAATGTGGACGACAAATCGGTGCGCACCCGCTCAGGGCTGCCCTTGGGTTGGCGCACGGCGTTATCGATATGAAAGTCGAAACTGCCGCCGGCGGTGTAGCAGTTAAGCAGCGGCGGAAACACTTTGTGCGGTAACGCCGCCGACATGAACAGCGGGTTTTGCCACAGGCGTTCGAGCATCGCCGTGCCGATTTCCTTGGCCAAGGGGTGGCCTTCGGGCAATTGCAGGTTGTGTTTGGCTTTGGCCGATTGGTGCCCGGCGGTAATTTTACCGTCGGCCCAATCGGCGTTTTCCAAGGCCTGGCGGATGCGCTGCACCTCCTCGCGGGAGAACAGGCCGGGAATGTGCAGCAGCATGGGGCAGTACCTGGGTGCGGAGGGACGCCAATGGTATTGATTCTTATCCACGCTGTAAAACCCAAGGACGGATGAGATCGTAAAAACCGTAAGCAAAAAGTGTAAAGAATGTAAATTCAGTGCAATTAGCAATGTATCGCAATTGATAGAAAGTCGTGTTCACCCTATATTCCGCCGCCTCACATCCTTGGGGAAAGGACACGTCATGTCGCGCACTTCAACAAAAACCTCTGCCGGTTCACCACGCATGCTGGCCTCGGCCATAGGCGTCGCTCTGAGCGCCAGCTCTGCCGCCCACTTGGCGCAAGCGGCTGAAGACACCGAACAAAAAGGCGAGCGCAATAGCATCTCTCTGGGCGCCACCAGCATTACCGGCCAGGAACAGGACGACACCTCTTACCAAGTGGAAAAAGCTGCCTCGCAGAAATACACCGCACCGCTGGTGGACACACCGCGCTCGGTCACTGTGGTGCCGCAGCAAGTACTCAAGGACACCGCCGCTACCTCGTTGCAGGATGCGCTGCGCACCGTACCGGGTATCACCTTCGGTGCCGGTGAAGGCGGTAACCCTCAGGGTGACCGTCCGTTTATCCGCGGTTTCGATGCCCAGGGCGACACCTACCTGGACGGCGTGCGCGACACCGGCGGCCAGAGCCGTGAGATTTTCGACATCGAATCCATCGAAGTCAGCAAAGGCCCGAACTCCTCCTTCGGCGGGCGTGGCTCGGCCGGTGGCAGCCTCAACCTGGTGAGCAAGACCCCACAGGCACGGGACTTCACCAACGGCGGCTTCACCTACGGTTCCGACCAGACCCGCCGCTACGTGCTCGACGTGAACCGCCAGTTCCTCGACGACAGCGCCGCATTCCGCCTGAACTTGATGAGCCACGAGCAGAACGTGGCCGGGCGCGATGCCGTGAACTACGACCGCTGGGGCGTTGCGCCTTCGCTGACCTTCGGCCTGGGCACCCCCACCCGCGTCAACCTCAGCTACTACCATCTGGAAAGCGACGACCTGCCAGACTCGGGGATTCCCTACGGCTACGGTTCGGCCACCGCCACCGCCCACGTCCACGACAAACCCAACGACGGCGGCGACAGCGATAACTTCTACGGCCTCAAAGGCCGCGATTTCCGCAAGACCCGCGCCGACATCAGTACGTTCTCCATCGAGCACGATCTGAACGACAACATGACCCTGAAAAACACCCTGCGCCACGGCAGCACTGGCCAGGACTACGTACTGACCCAGCCGGACGACAGCAAACTCAACGTAAACAAATTCGGCACCGTGTGGCGCCGTGCCAACTCGCGGGTGTCCACCACCACCACGACCACCAACCAGACCGACCTGTTCGGCAGCTTCCAGGCCCTGGGCTTCAAAAACACCTACTCCACCGGCCTGGAATTCACCGGTGAAGAAACCCGCGTCAGCAGCTACACCGTGAGCCCGAACGCCAACCCGATCTGCACCGTGGCCAAAGGCGGCCTGGGCGGCCAATGCACGTCGCTGAGCAACCCGAACCCGGACGATGCCTGGACCGGTTCCGTCGCCCGCAACTACAACGGCACCAACACCAAAGCCACCAGCCGCGCCGCGTACGTGTTCGACACCATCGAACTGGACCCGAAATGGCTGCTTAACGTCGGCCTGCGCTACGACACTTTCGACACCGAAGCCAACACCAATGCGGTGCCTAGTGCGACGGTCAAGGCACGCAGCAAAATTAAGGACGACAGCCAGTTCTTCAACTGGCAGGCCGGCCTGGTCTGGAAGCCTCTGGAAAACGGCAGCATCTATGCCTCCTATGCCACCTCAGCCACCCCGCCAGGCGGCCTGGTCGGCGAAGGTTCGGACGGCAACCCACTGTCCGCCGGCGCCGCCACCAGCGATCTGCAACCGGAAGAAACCGTCAACTATGAGCTGGGCACCAAGTGGGACCTGTTCCACGACCGCCTCTCGCTGACCGCCGCCGTGTTCCGCACCGAGAAGAAAAACACGCGCATTCTGGTGGATGCCCTCACCTACCAGAACGCCGGCGAGTCTCGGGTCGATGGTCTGGAATTGTCCGCCAGCGGCAAAATCACAGAGCAATGGCAAGTGTTCGCCGGCTACAGCTACCTGGACAGCGAACTGGTCAAGGCTGGCCGTAACGGTCGCAACGGGGTGATCAGCGCCGGTTCCAACGAAGGCAACCAGATGCCCAACACGCCGAAGAACACCTTCAGTCTGTGGACCACCTATGCCCTTACACCCAAGTTCACCATTGGCGGCGGCGCGTTCTATGTCGACCAGGTTTACGGCGACGTGGGCAACACCGTGTATGTGCCGTCCTACACCCGCTACGACGCCATGGCCAGCTACAAGCTGACCAAGAACGTCGACCTGCAAATGAACGTGCAGAACCTGACCGATAAGGTCTACTACGACAAAGCCTTCTCGACCCACTTCGCCAACCAGGCGGCCGGTCGCACGGCGCTGCTGACCACCAGCTTCCACTTCTAAACGCTGGCCCATAAGCCCCACGCATCGAATGCGTGGGGCTTTTGCGTGTTAAACAACAAAGTTTCTCGACAACCCACGGCATAATGCGCGCCGTGGCATTTATATCCCGATGAGCGAGGCGGTCCGACGTGTTGAAGAAAACCCTGTTTCAGTTGCACTGGTTTTTCGGCATTACTGCCGGGCTGGTGCTGGCCTTGATGGGGATCACCGGTGCGGCGGTGTCGTTCCAAGATGAAATACTGCGGGCCCTCAACCCCAGCGTCCTGCATGTGGAAAAACGCGAAGCCGGGGTGCTGCCACCGGCCGAACTGGTGCGCAAGCTCGAAGCCGCCGAAGGCAAAACCGTGGCGATGCTGTGGGTGGAACGTGACAGCGGCAATGCCGCGCGCGTGGCCTTTACCCCGCCACCGGGTGAGCGACGTGGCCAGATGCGCTACTTCGATCCGTACACCGGCGAGTACCTGGGCGACGCCATGGGCCAGGATGTGTTCGGTTTTGTCCTGCAACTGCACCGCTTCCTCGCCATAGGCGAAACCGGCCGGCAGATCACCGGCGCCTGCACCCTGATCCTGGTGTTTTTCTGCCTCTCCGGCCTGTACCTGCGCTGGCCGCGCCAAGTGGCGAGTTGGCGCGCCTGGCTGACCCTGGACTGGCGCAAAAAGGGCCGCAGCTTCAACTGGGACCTGCATTCGGTGTTCGGCACCTGGTGCCTGCTGTTTTACCTGCTGGCGGCACTCACCGGGTTGTCCTGGTCCTACGATTGGTACAGCCGAGGGCTGACCCAACTGCTGTCCGATGCCCCGCAGAACGAACGGGTACGCACGCGCGGCCCAGCGCCGACAGGCCCTGCACCGGTGGCCAACTACGACGCGATCTGGAGCAGCCTCTACAGCAACGCCGGCCCGGACCTGAGCGCCTACAACATCCGCATGCCAGGCGCTGCCGGGCAACCGGCCACCGTGTATTACCTGCTGAGCGACTCGCCCCATGACCGCGCGCTCAACCAGATCAACCTGGACCCGGCCTCCGGCGAGGTCAAATCCCACGATCGCTACGCCGACAAGAGCCTCAAGGCTCAGTTACTGACCAGCATTTATGCCCTGCACACCGGCAGCTACTTTGGCTTGATCGGGCGGATCGTGTTGACCGTCAGTTCGCTGTTGATGCCGTTGTTCTTTATCACCGGCTGGTTGCTGTACCTGGATCGCCGTCGCAAAAAACGCCAAGTGCGCGACGCCCGCCAGCGCCTCAGCGCCAACCTCAGCGACGCACCGGCGTGGCTGATCGGCTTTGCCAGCCAGAGCGGTTTCGCCGAGCAACTGGCCTGGCAGACCGCCGGGCAATTGCAGGCGGCTGGCCTGCCGGTGAAGGTGCAGGCACTGGGCAGCGTCAATGCGGACGACCTGCGCCAAGCGCACAACGCGCTGTTCGTGGTCAGCACCTTCGGCGACGGCGAAGCCCCCGACAGCGCCCGTGGTTTCGAGCGCGGCGTGCTTGGCCAGGCTCTGTCGCTCAACGATTTGAACTACGCGGTGCTTGCCCTAGGGGATCGTCAGTACCAGCACTTTTGCGGCTTCGCCCGACGCCTGCATTTCTGGCTGACCAACCAGGGCGGCACGGCGCTGTTCGCGCCGGTGGAAGTGGACAGCGGCGATACCCAAGCCCTACTGCACTGGCAGCAACAATTGGGCGAACTGACCGGCCACGCCCCCGCCGCCGCCTGGCCCAGCGCCCAGTACGAGCACTGGACACTGAGCCAGCGCACCCTGCTCAACCCCGGCAGCGCAGGCGAAGGCGTGTACCTGCTGGGCCTCACATCGACGTCGCCGCAGCACTGGGACGCTGGCGACCTGGTGGAAATCCTGCCGCGTAATCCCGCGTCGGCAGTCGAGCACTTTCTGGCGGGCCTGGGCCTGCAAGGCAGCGACGGCGTACTCATCGAAGGGCTGGCACAGACGCTCGATCAGGCCCTGACCACTCGCCAATTGCCGGACAACCGCGCGCATCTGGTCGGCCTGCACGCCCAAGCGCTGGTGGATGCTCTGGTGCCGCTGAGCATGCGCGAATACTCCATCGCCTCGATTGCCAGCGACGGCGTGCTGCAACTGATCGTGCGCCAGGAACGCCACGCCGACGGCCGCCTGGGCCTGGGCTCGGGTTGGCTCACCGAACACGCGGCTCTCGGCGGCGCGATCAGCCTGCGTCTGCGGCGCAACAGCAGCTTCCACCTGCCGGACGCGCCGGTGCCGCTGATCCTGCTGGGCAACGGCACCGGCCTGGCCGGCCTGCGCAGCTTGCTGAAAGCGCGCATTGCCGAAGGCCAGCAACGTAACTGGTTGCTGTTCGGCGAACGCAATATCGCCCACGACTACCTGTGCCAGGACGAGCTGCAAGGCTGGCTCGCCAGCGGCGATCTAGCGCTGTTGGACCTGGCGTTCTCCCGCGATCAGGCGGAGAAGATCTACGTGCAGGATCGCCTGCGCGAATCGGCCGACGTGCTACGTAGATGGCTGGCCGATGGCGCGGCGATCTATGTGTGCGGGAGCTTGCAGGGCATGGCTGCCGGGGTGGACCAGGCGCTGCTGGATATCCTCGGCCGCGAGGCGGTGGAGCGCTTGATCGAACAAGGCCGCTATCGCCGCGACGTGTACTGAGGTCACTCACTGTGGAAGGGGGCTTGCCCCCGATGGCGGTGGATCAGTCGTCTGAAAAATGACTGTCACACCGTCATCGGGGGCAAGCCCCCTCCCACATTGGGATTGCATTTCAAGTCAGTGTTCTGTGCCGGTGGCGCTTTTTCGAACACCACTTCAGGCCCAAAGGTCTTATCCAGCAGATTGGGCCCAAAGCTGCCGCCGCGCGATCCACTGTGGGAGGGGGCAAGCCCCCTCCCACATTGGGATTGCATTGCAAGTCAGTGTTCTATGCCGGTGGCGCTTTTTCGAACACTACTTCAGGCCCAAAAGTTGTATCCAGCGGATTAGGCCCAAAGCTGCCGCCGCGCGATCCACTGTGGGAGGGGGCTTGCCCCCGATAGCGGTGGATCAGTCGTCTGATAATTGAAGTGCGCCCCAAAAGTTGGACACCTATCCAACTCTTGGGGCTTTTTCATGAGCAAGTACACGACGCAGTTCAAG
>NZ_JBHGZU010000049.1:0-487 GCF_042610415.1 Pseudomonas sp. MD330_10 | reverse complement strand
CCAGGTCGTCGTAGCGATAGCGCCTGATGCCACCATTGGGCAACTGCTCCTCAACCAGTTGCCCGCGCTCATTCCACGCCAAGCGATGGCAGCTGTGGTCGGGGTACCAAACCCCGGTCAGTTGCCCATGTTTGTTGTAGCTGTAGTCGGTAACGTGACCGTCAGGATCGATCTTACGAATGACATCGCCCTGATCGTTACGCTCGTACTTCCAAACCGCCTCACCCCGGCGCACCACGCGTACGAAACCGTGGTCATGCTCGTAGGTAGTGGGCTCATCTTCCCCAGGAAACAACGCCACCAAGCGTCCGGCTTCGTCGTACTGATACGCCGTCACCGCCCCCAGCGGGTCTTGCTCGACTGTCAGCCGGCCTTTTTCGTCGTAGGATTTGAAGTGTTGCGCGCCATCCGGATCGATGCGTTGCACCAATCGCGCACGGTCGTCGTGGACATAGATTTCCTGGCTGCCATCGGCGTTGTGCACCGT
>NZ_JBHGZU010000048.1:0-496 GCF_042610415.1 Pseudomonas sp. MD330_10 | reverse complement strand
TGCTTGGCGAGCAACGCCAACAACGCTCGCGCCCGCGCGGATTTGATGCTGCTGAGCGTCTGAGCACCCAGGCGCAGTGCCACGCCCATGCCTGCTGTGGCCCAGATCAGCAGCAGATTGATCAGCACTTCCCCGGTCAGTTCGCCAACCAGTTCGTACATCTCGGGCGGCGGCAGCAGGCGCATCCAACTGACCATGGCTGCCAAGTAAATGAACAGCAGCGGCTCATCGCTGAGCACCAGCAACCCCTGGGCAATCGCGTCGCTGCCGAGTGCCAGCAGCGCATCGAGTTCGGCCTGGGAGATGTAGGCCAAGAGCTTTTCGCTGTGGGCCTTGAGGTCCGATAGCAGCTCATACAGCTGCGTGACGTTGTCCCACAGGTTGTACAGCGCTTTGGCCAAGCCACTTGAAAAAGCCACGCCCTGCATGGCGCTGCGCTCAAGCGCGGTGGCGTGGGAAAAATCGTCCCAGCGGGGTTTGAAGGTCTTTGCCCATT
>NZ_JBHGZU010000047.1:0-524 GCF_042610415.1 Pseudomonas sp. MD330_10 | reverse complement strand
AGCAACCTTGGAAGTACTCCTTCTAACGCATCACTTTTTCATTCCACCGGGCCGGCTACGCCACCGTTACGTCGGGGGTGTAGTCGGGTCGGAACTTGGTGCCATGGGCCAATAATGCCCAGGCTATCCGAGCCGTTTTATTAGCCTGGGCAACGACAGCAACGTTGGTGTGACGACGAGCCAATAACCCCTTCAGCCAATCCGCCGAAGGATCTGTCTTGCTCTCCACCACTCGAACCATCGAGCGTGCGCCATGAATCAGCAAGGTGCGTAAATAACCATCGCCCCGTTTACTGATCCCCAACAACGTGGGCTTGCCTCCGCTGGAGTGTTGTCGCGGCACTAACCCCAACCATGCCGCCATTTGCCGACCGTTACTGAAGTTTTTCGCGTCACCCACTGACGCCACTAGCGCGGTTGCAGTGAGCGGGCCAACGCCTGGGATTTCTGCCAGGCGGCAGCTGCCTTCATTGCTGCGATGCCATTGTTGAATCTCTCGTTCCAACTCGACGACCTGTCGATCC
>NZ_JBHGZU010000046.1:0-595 GCF_042610415.1 Pseudomonas sp. MD330_10 | reverse complement strand
TCACGGTGCACAACGCCGATGGCAGCCAGGAAATCTATGTCCACGACGACCGTGCGCGATTGGTGCAACGCATCGATACCGATGGCGCGCAGCACTTCAAATCCTACGATGCCCAAGGGCGGTTGACGGTCGAACAAGACCCGCTGGGCGCGGTGACGGCCTATCAGTACGACGAAGCCGGACGCTTAGTGGCGTTGTTTCCTGGGGAAGATGAGCCCACTACGTACGAGCATGACCACGGGTTCGTACGCGTGGTGCGCCGGGGTGAAGCGGTCTGGAAATACGAGCGCAATGACCAGGGCGATATCACCCGTAGCCTCGATCCCGACGGTCACGTTACCGACTACAGCTACAACAAACATGGGCAACTGACCGGCGTCTGGTACCCGGATCACAGCTGCCATCGCTTGATGTGGAATGAGCGCGGGCAACTGGTTGAGGAGCAGTTGCCCAATGGTGGCATCAGGCGCTATCGCTACGACGACCTGGGCCGCGAGGTGGCGCGCGAAGATGAACATGGCGCGCTGACCCAGTATCAGTGGGACGCTGTGGGTCGGCTGACTCGTCTGACCCTGCCAGGCGGTGCCACCCGTGA
>NZ_JBHGZU010000045.1:0-657 GCF_042610415.1 Pseudomonas sp. MD330_10 | reverse complement strand
TGTGGTAATGGAATGGACGCCCCCTTCCTAACGGCATCTATGTGCCAAAGTTAAAGTGTTACCCACACTTAGCGGAAGGGAGCGTCCTCATGCAGCTTACGACTGTTTCGGTTGACTTGGCAAAAACCGTGTTTCAACTTCACGCGATCGATCAACAAGGAAAAACAGCGCTAAGGAAGCGGCTTAAACGTGAGCAGGTTGTCCCTTTTTTTGCCAACCTGGAGCCCTGCCTAGTGGGCATGGAGGCATGTGGCGGAGCCCACTATTGGGCAAGAAAACTGCAGGCACTTGGTCATACGGTCAAGTTAATGGCTCCGCAATTTGTGAAGCCCTACGTGAAGTCGAACAAAAACGATGTAGCTGACGCAGAAGCGATCTGTGAAGCCGTTACTCGGCCCAACATGCGCTTTGTGCCGATCAAGACGGTAGAGCAGCAAGCTATTTTGGCGGTGCATTGCGCACGGCAAGGGTTTGTAAAGGCCAGAACGGCACAAGCTAATTCGATTCGTGGGCTCCTTGGAGAATTTGGCGTGGTCTTGCCTCAGGGCATTCGACATATCGTCGAGCGTTTGCCGGATATTTTGGAAGATCATGAAAACGCTCTTCCTGGATCGTTACGTCAACTGATGCAGCGCTTGATGGAGCATTTCAAAGAGC
>NZ_JBHGZU010000044.1:0-662 GCF_042610415.1 Pseudomonas sp. MD330_10 | reverse complement strand
TGGCCGTCGTCGACGCTGAGGAGATTGCCCTGGCGGTCGTAGGTATATTCAACGACGCTGTCATCGGGCAGGATTTTTCGTACCAGGCGTCCGGCATGGTCGCGTTCGTAACGAGTGACGAGCTGACTGCCGTCGTCGCCGTGTTCGGTTTTTTCCTGCAGGTTGCCGTTGAGGTCGTAAACGTAAGCGGTGCGCTGCCCATCAAACCCGACTTCCTGTTGGATCAGGCCGTTGGGGTGGTAGTCGAGCCGGTAGGTTTCGCCGACTTCGTTTTCAATTTCGGTGAGCAGTAATCGGGCGTTGTCATAGCGGTACTGGACCTGAGTGCCATCGGCATTCAGGCGACGGCTGATCAGGTGCAGGCCGTCGGCGTAGTCGTAGCGGGTGACGTGGCCGAGTTCGTCGCGTTCGGCGGTGATTTTTCCGTAGGGGTTGTAGCTGTATTCACGGGTGGCACCGCCTGGCAGGGTCAGACGAGTCAGCCGACCCACAGCGTCCCACTGATACTGGGTCAGCGCGCCGTGTTCATCTTCGCGCGCCACCTCGCGGCCCAGGTCGTCGTAGCGATAGCGCCTGATGCCGCCATTGGGCAACTGCTCCTCAACCAGTTGCCCGCGCTCATTCCACACCAAGCGATGGCAGCTGTGATCCGGGTACCAGAC
>NZ_JBHGZU010000043.1:0-1007 GCF_042610415.1 Pseudomonas sp. MD330_10 | reverse complement strand
GTCATGCGTGAGGCCAAAATCACGCCGGCCAGGGCACCGATCAGGCCGTGTACGGCGAAGATCAGGATCTTGGTGCGATCCACATTCACGCCCGCCAGCAACGCCGCTTCCGGGTTGCCGCCGATGGCCATGGTGTTGCGCCCATAGGTGGTGTAGTTGAGCAGCCAGCCGAAAAACACGAAGCACACCAGGGTGATCAGGATCGGCACCGGCACGCCGAACAGTTGGCCGTTGCCGAAGATAAAGAACTGCTCCTGGGACACCCCCACCGCTTTGCCGTCGGCAAAAATGTAGGCCAGGCCGCGCACGATTTGCATGGTTGCCAGCGTGGTGATCAGCGCGTTGACCCGCAGTTTGGCGATCACGATGCCGTTGATCAGCCCCACCACCAGGCCCATCAGCAACGCCGCGCCAATGCCCAGCATGACGCTGTCGGTGTCGCGCATGACGATGGCCGCGACCACCCCGGCGCAGGCGATCACCGAGCCCACCGACAGGTCAAAATGCCCCGAGGCCAGGCAGAACAGCATGGTGCAGGCGGCGATGCCCACGGTGGAAATCGCCAGGCCCAGGCCGCGCATGTTCAGCGGCGAGAGGAAGTTGTCGATCAGCAAGGCGCACAACACGAAGATGGCGATGGCCGCCAGCAGCATCGCCCAGTTGTCGAGCAAGGCGCGCATGTCCAGGGGTTTGCGTGCCGTGGGCAGCGCGTTGTTTTGAGTGGTCATGGTTTTCTCTCAGTTCGTCACGCGGCGCGGCAAGGCCAGCTGCAGCAGGTTGGATTCAGTGGCGTGTTCGCGCGGGTGTTCGCCGCGCAGCGCGCCTTCGCACAGCACCAGGATGCGGTCGGCGATGCCCATCACTTCCATCAGGTCGCTGGACACCACGATCACCGCGATGCCCTGCGCCGCCAGGTTGTGGATGATCTGATAGATCTCGGCCTTGGCGCCGATGTCGATGCCGCGGGTCGGTTCGTCGAGCAACAGCACTTTCATCGGCATCGACAG
>NZ_JBHGZU010000042.1:0-1105 GCF_042610415.1 Pseudomonas sp. MD330_10 | reverse complement strand
ACACCGTCGCGAAAGTGGTAGAACCGCGATGCCTGGGCCAGCACCAGCTCATCCGGCGAAGCGCCCAGATAGATCGCTGCTTCGGCCAGGCTATTGGTGATCGCCGGTCGCGCAACGGTGGGGATTGGAAACGAGATAGAGCGGTTTTCATGGTCGTTCCACACCACCGAATCGCCTGAAATCAGCAGCCGCTGCGCCAGCCCATGGCTCCAGCCAACCCCCAGTCCTACATCGACTTCCACCGCACTGGTGCGATACAGCCGCGTCCACTCGAACGGCAAAAGCCCATCCAGAACACCATCAGTCAGGGTCAGCAATTCCTCGCCGGTGACCATTGACACGGGGCAGCCGTTAGTGACGGTTTTATCCGCAGAAGCCGCCGCATCGCCGTTCGGGGTTTTCCCCGAAACAGGCACGTCATCCACAGGCTCCTGCCGCACCAACACCGTTCGCTGAGCCTTGCGACGAACCGCCGGCACCGCGTTCGTAACCACCTGCTCCCCAGCCTGCAACGGCGCAACCGGCACTGTCTTGATCGGCGTCGCCGCGCTGCCCAGCAGCAATGGCCTGGCCTCTGCGACATGGGGTTCCAGCCTGGGTCCCTTGAGGTGCTTGGCGAGCAACGCCAACAACGCTCGCGCCCGCGCGGATTTGATGCTGCTGAGCGTCTGAGCACCCAGGCGCAGAGCCACGCCCATGCCTGCTGTGGCCCAGATCAGCAGCAGATTGATCAGCACTTCCCCGGTCAGTTCGCCGACCAGTTCGTACATCTCGGGCGGCGGCAGCAGGCGCATCCAACTGACCATGGCCGCCAAGTAAATGAACAGCAGCGGCTCATCGCTGAGCACCAGCAAACCCTGGGCAATCGCGTCGCTGCCGAGTGCCAGCAGCGCATCGAGTTCGGCCTGGGAGATGTAGGCCAACAGCTTTTCGCTGTGGGCCTTGAGGTCCGATAGCAGCTCATACAACTGCGTGACGTTGTCCCACAGGTTGTACAGCGCCTTGGCCAAACCACTTGAAAACGCCATGCCCTGCATGGCGCTGCGCTCAAGCGCGGTGGCGTGGGAAAAATCGTCCCAGCGGGGTTTGAAGGTCTTTGCCCATT
>NZ_JBHGZU010000041.1:0-1426 GCF_042610415.1 Pseudomonas sp. MD330_10 | reverse complement strand
TAATGCCAGTCAGTTAAGCTGACTGGCATTTTTATTTCTGATCGGATACTTCGGTGATTTCAGCCGAATCGTCCGAGGATAAACGCGCTCCTCACGTCGATGCGGCAACACGTAGTGCGGCGCTGAAGCATGAAGCTCGGCCAAATACTTGGGGATGTTCCCGGAACGGTCGGCGGAGACGCTGTTGATAAACCCGAGAATCGCCCAAGTGCAGGCGGTAAAGCTCATTTCGCACGGGTAAATGCCAGGACAGTGGCGGCTCATTTCCACCATCTGATAGCGCAACAAGTTGTAGCCCAACAACACGCCCCACAGCTCTTGCTCGATCATCTCGGGCGTCTTGCTGCGCAGCGTATAACTGCTGTTGAGCAGCGTCTGTTTCATCTCCCGAAATCCGAGTTCGATCTCCCATCGCTGGCTGTACAGATCGACGATTTCGTCGGATGGAAAGCGCAGCGGATCGACCATCGACGTCAGGATCTGACACACCTTGCCCTTGATGGTTTTGCTCAGCAGTCGCGCGGTCAGCCGCTCCGGCAACCCAGGCCATTGCTTGCAGGCCTGCGGCGAAGTACTCAGCGAAACAATCGCATCCTGGCGCCCAAAACGCTGGATCACCTCGTACTGCGAGCCTTTTTTCAGCGGCATCAGCCAGTGGCGTTCGACGCCTGCTTGCTGCCATTGATGCAATAAACCCAAGGAGTAAAAACCACGATCAAACAGCGTTAGCGAGTGATCGGGGGTGGTTTCGATCAGTTGCTCGGCCAGTTTCATTTCGTTGCTGCGGTAGCCGTCAAACGCACTTCCAATCAGCAAATGGCTGGTCAACTCCATTTGGCAGACCATGCGCACCTGAGGAAAACCGGTGTCGCCATGCTGGTTGCTGGCGGAGTCATAGCGCGCCCGATTTTCCGGCGTGTCGGGTGTGCGCCAGACAACGCCATCGACGCCCAACAAACGCAGACCGGCCCAAGTCGGATGACCGGCCGCCTCATGCCAACTTTTCTGGGTCAAATCGAAGACTTGTCGTACAGCTTCGCTGCCCAATCTCTGACGGGCCTGGACTACGGCGCTGGGGGCCACCAACGGGCGCTGGCCCGGCAACATGATGTTCATGCGACTGACCACATCCCAGGCAGACATGCGCCGGAAGAACGCCATGGAAATCACGCACCAGAGCATCATTTCCAGCGGCAAACGACGTTTGCGCAGCGTCGCCACACCGGCTTGTTCAAGCGCCTGTTCGACCAAAGAAGGATCGAGCAAGGCATCCAATCCCTCGATGGCGTTGGGGGTAGAGGCGATGTTGTGGGTCAGTTCCAGTGCCCGAGCAAGACGCATAAAAAAATCCGATGCCAGTATAGGCATCGGATTTTGATTTCTTGCGGCCAAAGGTCAAGCGAGAAGGCTTAACTGACTGGCATTA